>NZ_JASNFN010000017.1:0-21235 GCF_030731085.1 Blastococcus carthaginiensis
CCCCGGCCCCCGCCCCCCCGCCCCCCCCCCCCCCCCGCCCCCGGGGGGCGCCCCCCCCCCCCCCCCCCGCCGCCCCCCCCCCACGCCCTGGGGGTGACGCACGACCGGGCGACACGCCGACCTGGGTGAACACTCTGCGCTACCGGATGTGGACGATGAGCCGGTGACGCCGTCCTCCCCTGCCCCTGACCTGCTCTCCCGTCCCACTGCCTGGCGGGACCTCGCCCCGGAGATCCTCCGGCAGCGCCTGGTGATCGAGGGCTACCCGGCCGCGCCCGTGGACGACGCCCAGATCCGCACGTACCTCTCGGCGCTGTCGCGCGAGGTGGACATGGTGCAGCTGCTCGAGCCGGTGACCCACCGCTCCGACCTGTACGGCTGGGCCGGCTGGATCCACTGGGAGACCTCGGGGGCGCACTTCTACGCCTGGGAGCAGCCGCGGCTGTTCTTCTCGGTGGACATCTACACCTGCAAGGCGTTCGACCCCGACGTCGCGGTGGCCTTCACCGCCGACTTCTTCGATGCCCGCACCGTCGTCGCGAAGGGGTTCTGACGTGGCCTTCCGGCTGCTGGTGGCGCACTCCCCCGCCGAGCGGGACGCCGCGCGGCAGGTCGAGGCCGACGTCTTCCTCCAAGCCTTCGGCAACACGCCGGAGCTCCTGGCGCAGGAGTACGGCCCCTACGAGGAGCGCTCGCGGTTCGTCGCGGTCATCGACGACGAGAGCGGCGTCGCCCTGGGCACCGCGCGGCTGATCACCGACGGCGCGGCCCCGGTGAAGACCGTGCTCGACATCGCCGGCGCGCCGTGGCACCTGCCCGTGGCCGAGAGCCTGGCCGCCGTCGACCTGGAGCCCGCGACGGTGTGGGACGTCGCCAGCCTCGCCGTCGACCCGCGCTACCGCGCCGGGGCGGCCGGCGCCGAGGTGAGCGTCGCCCTGTGCCACGGCATCTGGCGGTACGCCCGCAACTGCGGCGTCCCCGGCATGGTCACCATCCTCGACGACCGGGTGCACCGGCTCGTGCGCGCGATGGGCCTGCCCTGGCACGCGATGGCGGGCGCCACCTCGCAGCCCTACCTCGGGTCGCCGGCCAGCACCCCGTGCGTCTTCGCCGTGGCGACGGCGGAGGCCGAGGTGTACGGCTCCCGCCCCGACCTGGCGCCGGCGCTGGACCACGGTGTGTTCCGCTCGATCACCGTGGACCCGGCCGACCTGGCGGCGACCCGGGGCACCTTCGTCGACTCGGCCGAGCCGGCGCTCGTGGGGGCGCCCCGCCGGGACACCACCGGCTGGCGGCCGCCGACGGTCCGCCGCGAGAGCGCGCCCCTCAGGTAGGCCGGCGGCCAGCGCCCCCTGGCTCCGGGGCAGGACTGTTGTCCCGTGGGCAGTCGCTCTCTGCCCCACCCGGGTGGGCAGAGACTGACTGCCCCGACATGGGGTGAGGGGCCCGGCAGGTCAGGCGGGAAGGGCCACCGGGGCCGGCGCGCTCACGACCTGACCCGGGCCGGGACCATCTCCCGCACGGCGGCCGCGAGCATGTCCGCGGCGGCCGCCGTCAGGTGGGTCTCGTCCGTGCGCAGCAGCACCGAGCCGATGAAGGCGGGGCAGCGGCCGTCCGCGCAGAACAGCTCCCGGGTCTCCACGTAGGTCACGTCCGCGCCGGCCGCCTGCAGCGACTCGACAGCGGACTGCTCGGCCTCGGACTTGTCCGGGAAGCCGCGGCCGATCGACCTGACGCAGTCCTCCGGGCTGCCCAGGCGCGTCCCGCACTCGCGGGGGTCGATGCCCAGCGGCGGGTTGCCCAACACCACCACCGAGCCGGCGTGCGGCGTCACCGCCTCGAGGGTCGACTCCAGGCCGCGCCGCCACTCGTCGATGGCGGCCTCGCTGTCGCCGTCGCTGCCGCTCCCGCTGACGAAGTTGCCGAAGTACCCCTGCCCGGCCGACAGCACCAGCACGTCGGGCTCGGTCTCCTCGATGAACTGCTGCGTGATCTCCCGCGCGGCCGCGCAGTCGTCCGGGAAGCCGGGTGGCTCGGCCGGCGGCGCCACGGCGACGTCGACGAACGGGCAGGAGGCGTAGCCCAGCCCGAGCACCTGCCAGTCGTCGCCCGAGAACACCGCGTCGACCGTGGGTCCCCAGCTCATCGCCACCGAGTCGCCGACCAGGAGCGCCGTCCGGGGCGCGTCGGCCAGCCCGTCCTGGCAGACCAGCGGGTCGTCGATCTCGGTCACCGTGTTCCGGCACCCCGGGGCCTCGGTCCCCATCTCCTCGGCCTGCTGCTCGGGCCCAAGCCCGTCCAGGGAGGGCGTGAGGTCGGCCGGCCAGGAGTCGGCGGACAGTGCGTCCTCCACCTGCTCGGCGAGCTCGGCCGCGGTGGGCCGCTCCCCGGGGGCGGAGACCGCCGGGCCCGCGTTGGTGGTGTCGGCGCCGCGCAGCCACGCCGGCCCCAAGAACTGGGCCACGCCCACCACGAACAGCACTCCGGCCACGGTGACGGGCAGCAGGACCCCCGTGCCGCGGCGCCGCTCCCATCCCGAGACGTAGCGGGGGCGGGGGCGCAGGGCCAGGACGGGCCGCTCGACCCACCGGTACGACGCGGCGGAGAGGAGCACCGTGAGGGCCACGAGCGCCAGCTGCACCTCGATGGAGCTGCCGAACATGGCGAGCCCGAACACCACCACCGGCCAGTGCCACAGGTAGATCGAGAACGACCACTGGCCGATCCGTTGCGCCACCGGGTTGGTCAGCAGGGCGGTGGCCGTGGACCGGGGCGGGTCGGCGAGCAGCACCATCGCCGCGCCGAGCACCGGCGCCAGCACCCACGGGAAGGGGAACGCCGAGGACGGCGAGATCACGACGGCGGAGCCGAGGATGACCACGAGCCCGCCGAGGCTCAGCCCCGGGCGGAGCCGGTCGGCGACGGCCGCCCGACCGGCGACGACGGCGGCGAGCGCCCCGATCAGCAGCTCGCCGGCCCGCGCCAGCGTGTCGAAGTAGGCGGCTGTCGGGGCGGTGCTCGTACGGTAGGCCGCCCACGCCAGCGAGACGACGATCCCCGCGCTGATGAACCACACCAGCCGCCCCGGCCGGTGGCGCAGGTCGAGCAGCCGGAAGCCGGCGAACAGGAGCAGCGGCCAGAGCGCGTAGAACTGCTCCTCGATCGACAGCGACCAGTAGTGCTGCACCGGCGACTCCGGGCCCTGCGCCTGCAGGTAGTCGGCCCCGGCGGCCACCAGGTGCCAGTTCTCGACGAACAGCGCCGCGGCCAGCGCATCGAGCGCGCTCTGGTTCGCCCGCGGCAGGAACCAGACGGCGTAGCCGACCGCCACGGTCACCGCGAGCACGACCATGGCCGCGGGGAGGATCCGCTTGGCGCGCCGGACGTAGAAGTCGCGGAAGGAGATCCGGCCGGTCGACGCGAGCTCGCGCAGCAGCAGCGCGGTGATCAGGTACCCGGAGATGACGAAGAAGACGTCGACGCCGACGAAACCGCCGTGGGGCCAGCCGAGCACGTGGTCGGCGACGACCAGCGCCACCGCCACGGCGCGGAGGCCCTGGATGTCGGCGCGGAAGCGCAGCGGACCGCCGGGGGGCTGCGGCGTCGTCCGGGTCGTCGCCTGATCCATCGCAGACATGGGCACGAACGTACGTGGCGCCGGTGGGTTGCCGGGATCCGACCGCCCGGCTCCCCGGAACGGGTGGCACCCGCGGTGCCGTCGGCTCCTCCGGCACCGGCCGTCGCGGGCGCCGTGGCGGTCGGCACCTGCACCGCCCACCGACTGCTGCAGATGGCGCGCCGGTAGCGTTCTCCCAGTGGAGATCACGATCGACAGCCTGGGGCGCATCGTCGTCCCCCAGGCCCTCCGTGACGCCCTGGGGCTGACCGCCGGGAGCACCGTGGACGTCAGCCGTTACGGCCTCGGACTCCACCTCGTCCCCGCCGGCCGGACGGCCCGGCTGACCGAGGTCGACGGCGCGTTGGTCGCCGAGTCCACGACGCAGGTGACCGACGAGGACGTGCTCGGTCTGCTGGACTCCGCACGCCGGTGACCCGCCTGGCGTTCGAGCCTGGCTGAGACCGAGGCGCGACGGGTCAGCGGGTGGTGGTGTCGGCGTGCTCCTGCTGCCGCGCGGCGAGCCGCTCCTTCTGCGGGATCACCACGTACTTCGGGTCCTTGGTGCTGGCGATGCCGGCCTCGAAGACGCCGAAACGGGTGAGCAGCGAACCGGCCGCCAGCAGCGTGCCCGAGGCGACCGCGCCCCACCGCCGTCGTCCGGCCACCGCGGTCAACGTGGCGCCCGCCGCGGTGCACACCTGCGCCGCGCGCATCAGCGTGCCCGGCCGGCCCTCGTGGAAGGGCTCGCTGAGCAGCCCGTGGTCGGTCTCGACCTTGTGCATCGCGGCCAGCTCGATCGCGGCCCCGGCGATCGCCATCTTCCGCGCCGGCCCGGCCTCCTCGACCGGCGTGAACGCCATCGTGATGCCGCCGCCCGCCGCCATCGCCGAGCCGCCGAACACGAACGGCAGCTGGGTGTGCGCCACGTGCCACGAAGGCACCGCGGTGTTGGCCAGCAGCACCCCGGTGTAGGTGGCCAGCGGCCCGCCGAAGACCGCGCCCACCACGCCGCCGAAGCGCTTGAGCCGCGGGAACCAGCCCAGCAGCTCCACCGCCGCCGTCGCTCCGGCCGCCGCGCTGAACGGCGCCAGGATGTACGTGCCCACCGACAGCGGCGAGGTCGGCTTGAGCACCCGCAGCATGTGCAGGAACCGCTCCGGCCGGCCCAGGTCGTGGATCAGGTAGGCCACCGACAGGATCGACCCGCCGCCGGCGGTCAGCCGCGACACCCTCGTCAGCGTCGGCCGGTCGGTGAGGTCGGCGAGCGCGCCGAGGATCGCCGAGGAGCCGGCCGCCCCGCCCAGGAACAGGTACAGCGGCACGTCCGGCGACTTCCACACCGGCGTCTTCACGATCTGCCGGCCGTAGTAGGAGGTGAACTCGACATCGTCGACCATCGCGACCTCGCCGCGGTGGCGCCCACGGCCGCGGCGGCGCTTCCGGCCGGTGCTGCGCTGCGTCGCCGGACCCCGGTCGGCCTGGCGCCACCCGGCGCCCGGGCTGGTGATACCGCCGGTCATGTCAGCGCCTCCGCGAACCGAGGACGGCGGTGACCGCGACCCCGATCATCATCGCCGCGGCCTTGCCGGCCGCCTTCCACATCGCCGGCAGGTCCCGCGTGGTCACGATCGGGTCCGGCGGCAGGCCGTAGACCTCCGGCTCGTCGAGCAGCAGAAAGAACGCGCCGTCGCCACCGACGCCGTCGTCCTCGTCCCGCCCGTACAGCCGCGCCGTCTCCACGCCCTGCGCCTTGAGCGTCGCCAGCCGGGCGTCGGCGCGCTCCTGCAGCTCGTCGAGGTCGCCGAACTGGATCGACTGCGTCGGGCACGCGGTCGCGCACGCCGGCTGCAGCCCGTCGGTCAGCCGGTCGTAGCACATCGTGCACTTGAAGACGCGACCGTCGTCCTTGCGCTGGTCGATGACGCCGTAGGGGCACGCCGCCACGCAGTAGCCGCAGCCGTTGCAGATGTCGCCCTGCACGACCACGGTGCCGTACTCGGTGCGGAACAGCGCCCCGGTGGGGCAGACGTCGAGGCAGCCGGCGTGCGTGCAGTGCTTGCAGACGTCGGAGCTCATCAGCCAGCGGATCTGCTTGTCCGCGCCCGACTGCCCGGTCTGCGGGTCGAACTCGCTGAGCGCCTCCGCGTTGAGCACGCTCTGCTGCGCGTTCGCCAGGCTGACGTCGTCCCCGGCGACCGCCGGTGACGCGCCGCTGCCGGCGCGGTCGTCGCCGGGCCGGCCGAACGTCGGCATCGGCAGGTCGACGGCGCGGCTCTGCTCGATGAAGGCCACGTGCCGCCAGGAGTTGGCCCCCAGCTGGCCGGTGTTGTCGTAGGACATCCCGGACAGATCCCCGAGGGCGTCCCGCACGCCGTGCGAGTCGTCCATGGGCAGCGTGTTCCACTCCTTGCACGCCACCTCGCAGGCCTTGCAGCCGATGCAGACCGAGGTGTCGGTGAAGAAGCCGACCCGCTTGGGGTGCTGCTCCTCGTAGCCGGCCTCGGCCGTGACGTCGGGCAGCGGGCCGAACAGCCGGTTCTCCGGGTCGCGGCCGGTGAAGGCCGGGCTCGCCGAGCTGATCGTCATCTCGCTCCCCTCCTCTCGTCGTCCGTGCGGCTGACCGCGTCCTGGCTCACCGTGACGGGTCCTGGCTCGCGACCGGTGCTGAGCCAGGACCCGGAACGATCAGGTGACCTGATCACCAGGGCGCCGTCGCTCACGGGGAGGACCCTTCGCCGGCCTGGGCGGCCACCGGGTCGCGGCCGTTCACGCCGACCCGCCCCGACGGCACCCCGGCCCGGCGACGGTAGGACTCGACGAACTGCAGCAGCTCCGGCCCCCGCGGCCGCCGCCCGGCGACGATGTCGCAGGTGCTGACCTTGGACTCCTGGATGTGGGTGTTCGCATCCATGACGATGCCCAGCAGGTCGTTGGCCGCGTCACCGGTGGAGATGCCGGCGTAGGACCAGTGATACGGCATGCCGATCTGGTGCACCACCGTGCCGTCGCGCAGCTTGATCGGCCGCACCCGCTCGGTGACGAGCACCTTCGCCTCCACCGCCGTGCGCGCGCTGACCAGCGTCGCGAACTCGCCGTTGGTCAGCCCCCGCAGCCGCGCGAGCTCCGGGCTCACCTCGACGAAGAACTCCGGCTGGAGCTCCGACAGGTAGGGCAGCGTGCGGCTCATCCCACCGGCGGTGTGGTGCTCGGTCAGCCGGTAGGTGGTGACGGCGAACGGGTAGACGTCGCTGCGCGTGGGGTTGGCCCGGTTCCACGGGCCCTCGATCATCTCGAGCGTCGGGTTGGCCTGCTGCTTGTAGAACGCGTTCTCGACCACCGACTCGGCCGGCTCGTAGTGCGACGGCAGCGGGCCGTCGACCACGCCGGCCGGCGCGAACAGCCACGCCTTGCCGTCGCCCTGCATGACGAACGGGTCGGTGCCGGCGAGCGCGTCCTGCGCCTTGGCGCCGTGCGGGGGCACGTAATCCGGCCGCTTGTTCTTCTCGAAGTCGGGCACGTCGTCGCCGGTCCACTCCCCGGCGGCCTCGTCCCACCACACGTACTTCTTACGCTCGCTCCACGGCTTGCCGTCCGGGTCGGCAGACGCGCGGTTGTAGAGCATCCGCCGGTTGAGCGGCCACGCCCAGCCCCACTCCGAGGCGACGACGCCCTGCTCCTTCGCGGGCTTGCGCCGCGCGGACTGGTTGACCCCGTCGGCGTAGACGCCGCTGTAGATCCAGCAGCCCCCGGTCGTCGAGCCGTCGTCCTTCATCTCCAGGTAGGAGTTCAGCAGCTGCCCGTCGGGGCCGTAGCCGTTGATCTCGCGCAGCACCAGGTCCGCGCTCGGCTCGTCGTGCTCGCCCTCGGGCAGGTACTCCCAGGTCAGGTCGAGCAGCGGGCGGTCCCGCGGGTCGGTGGAGTTCTTCAGCCGCTCGCGCAGGATCCGGCCGAGGTGGAAGTAGAACCACAGGTCGCTGCGGGCGTCGTTCGGCGGCTCGACCGCCTTGTGCCGCCACTGCAGCAGCCGCTGCGTCTGGGTGAAGGTGCCTTCCTTCTCCACGTGCGTCGCGGCCGGCATGAAGAAGACCTCGGTGCCGATCGTGTCCGGCGACAGCTCGCCGGTCTCGTGCTCCGGGCCCTCCTTCCAGAAGGTCGCGGACTCGATCATCTGCAGGTCGCGGACGACCAGCCAGTCCAGGTTGGCCAGGCCGAACCGGTTCATCCGGCTGTTCGGGTGCCCGACGCCGGGGTTCTCGCCGACGAGGAAGTAGCCCGACACCTTCCCCTTGATCATGTCGGCGATCGTCCGGTAGGAGCTGTGGTCGCCGTCGATCTTCGGCAGGTAGTCGAACGCGAAGTCGTTCTCCGGCGTCGCGGCGTCGCCCCACCACGCCTTGAGCAGGCTGGTCATGTAGGCGGGCTTGTTGCCCCAGAAGCCGCCCTTGCCGGCGGCGTCGGCGACGTAGTCCTCCAGCGACTCGTGCTGGTGGGCGTGCGGCATCGGCAGGTAGCCCGGCAGCAGGTTGAACAGCGTCGGGACGTCGGTGGAGCCCTGGATGCTGGCGTGCCCGCGCAGCGCCATGATCCCGCCGCCGGGGCGGCCGATGTTGCCCAGCAGCGTCTGCAGGATCGAGCAGGTGCGGATGTACTGCGCGCCGACGCTGTGCTGCGTCCAGCCCACCGAGTACACCCACGCCGTCGTGCGGTCGCGGTTGCTGTTGCTGGTCACCCACTCGGCGACCTGCTCGAACACCGCCGGCTCGATGCCGCAGACCTCCGACACCATCTCGGGGGTGTAGCGGGCGAAGTGCCGCTTGAGCACCTGGAACACCGTGCGCGGATGCTGCAGCGTCTCGTCGCGCTTCGGCTTCGCCGGGATCGGCGGGCCGCCGCTGCCCGACGCCTGCGCGCGGTCGGACTGCGTGACGTCGGGGTCGTCCTCGAGCCGGTCCTGCTCGGCGGCCCGGCCCGGGTCGTCGGCGCCCGCGTGCGGCGGCTCCTCGAACTCGTACTGCCAGCTGTCCACGTCGTACACGCGGTTCTCGGCGTCGAAGCCGGAGAACAGGCCGTCGAGGTCCTCGGAGTCGACGAACTCCTCGCCCACCAGCGCCGCGGCGTTGGTGTAGGCGACCACGTACTCCCGGAAGTACAGCTCGTTGGTCAGGACGTGGTTGATCAGGCCACCGAGGAACGCGATGTCGGTGCCGATGCGCAGCGGCACGTGCAGGTCGGCGATCGCGCTGGTGCGGGTGAACCGCGGGTCGATGTGCACGATCTTCGCGCCGCGGGCCTTGGCCTCACCCACCCACTGGAAGCCCACCGGGTGGCACTCGGCCATGTTGGAACCCTCGATGACGATGCAGTCGGAGTTCGCGAGGTCTTCCAGGAAGTTCGTGGCGCCGCCACGACCGAACGAGGCACCCAGACCGGGCACCGTCGCGGAGTGCTATATGCGGGCCTGGTTCTCGATCTGGATCGCGCCCAGGGCGCTGTAGAGCTTCTTCATGAGGTAGTTCTCCTCGTTGTCGAGGGTCGCCCCTCCGAGGCTCGCTACTCCCATGGTGCGGTTGACGCGCTTGCCCTCGTTCTCGTCCTGCCAGCCCTTGCGCCGGGCCTCCAGGACGCGGTCGGCGATCATCTCCATCGCCGTGCCGAGCTCGAGGTCCTCCCACTCCGTCCCGAACGGACGGCGGTACTTCACCGTGGTCACCCGCGACGGGCTGGTGACCAGCTGCTTGCTCGCCGCGCCCTTGGGGCACAGGCGGCCGCGGTTGATCGGCGAGTCCGGGTCGCCCTCGATCTGGACGACCGCGTCGTCCTTCACGTAGACGTTCTGCGCGCAGCCGACGGCGCAGTACGGGCAGACGCTCTTCACGACCCGGTCGGCGGTGGCGGTGCGCGACACCGTGGCCTCGGTGGCCTTGCTGCGCGCGGCCTTGCCGCGGCCCAGCGGATCGGAGCCGGTGAGCTGGCGATACACCGGCCAGCTGTCGAGCCAGGTCTTCACGAGCGTCACTCTGCCACCCGGTGCCGGGCGCGGCGCGGCGACAGGCCCGCGCACCGGCTCGACGCCGTCCGGAAGGGTGACCGACGACGGCGTCAGCCGCGGGACCGGCCCTCCGCGTCCGCGGGCCGGCCGGGGGCCGCCGCGAGGAGGACCAGCGCGAGCACGGCGACCGCCCACCCCGCGAGGACGAACAGGTCCCCGGCGTGCACCCCGTGGTTGCCGACCAGCGTGAGCAGCACCGGCCCCTCGTTGCGGTACTCACCGGTGATCAGGAGGGCGGCGAACCCCGAGACGACCGCCCCTGCCGCGAGAGCGCACGACCAGCGGAGCACCCGGCCACCGTAGCCGCGCCGGGGCACCGGGCGGTCCGTCGCGCGGTCCGTCGCGCGGTCCGTCGCTCGGACGGCGGCCCCGCGCGGCTCAGCCACCCGCCGGCACCAGCGGCTCGACCAGCGGCCGGATCTGGTCGGCCAGGAAGCGGTGCCCCTCCTCGGTGGGGGTCTCGCCGTCGTCCCCGACCAGCCCGGGCCCGGTCAGCCAGGTCTGCGCCAGCGGGTCGGCGAAGGCGGTGCCGGTCGCCTCCGCGGCCGCGGCGACGGCGTCCCGGTCGGTCTGCACGTAGCCCGGCGCAGGGATCTCCGGCCACGCCGGTCCGACGGCCAGCAGCGCGGCGTCCGGCGACGCCGCCCGGACCGCCTCGATCGTCTGCTGCGCGGCCGCCTGCACGTCGGGGAAGGCGGCGTTGTCGTCGCGGGAGCCGGAGAGGACGACGACGTCCCAGTCGCCGCCGGCACCCTCGGCGAGCTGGGCGAAGGTCTGGCCGTCGGGTGGGGCCACGAGGTAGCCGCTGCCGTCGGCCGCGGCGACGGTCAGCTCCACGGGACGGGTTCCCTCGCCGGAGATCTGGTCGGCGACCAGCTGCGGCCACGCGGTGACCCCCTCGTGGGGGGGGGGGGGGGGGGGGGCGGCCCCCCCCCCCCCCGCCCCGGGCGGGCCGCCGCGGGGGGGGGCCCCCCCGGGGGCCCCCGGGGTCCCCCCGGCGGGGGCCGCCCCGCCCCCCCCCCCCCACGACGAGCATGCGCACCGGGGCGGCAGCGGCGGCGGTCTCCTCCGGGCCGAGCCCGGCCGCAGCGGGGGCGGTGAACCCCGGCGGCGGCGGCCGGTTCACCAGGAGGAACGCCAGGGCCGCGACCGCGAGCACGCCGAGCACCAGGACCGCCCACGCCCAGCGCGGCGTCGGGGGGAGTCCGCCCACCACGGCGCGAACGGTACGCCGCCGGGCCCCGCCGGGGAGGTCAGCCCGACGCGCTGCTTCCCGCGGCCGGCGGCGCACCCGCCCCCGCCCGCCCGCCCGGCGGTGGCGGGCCGGCCGACGCCAGGCGCGCGGCCTGCGCGCGGCGCTGGGCCGACCGGCGCAGCAGCACCTGGGCCTGGGCCGCATCGGCGGTGCGGGCGGCTCGTTCGGCGAGGACGTCGGCGGTCTCGAGCAGCAGCGCGACCCGCCGCCGGTCCGCACCTCCCGCCTGCGGCACGGGCAGGTGACCTGTGCTCATGCCCGCATCGTGCGGGAGGCCCGGCCGGCCCGCGACCCGGCGCCGGTCCCCCCGATCGAGTGACCGGGCAGGCATCCCGGCTGGAGCATGCGGTGCGCGCTCCCGATGACCACGACGTGACCACCGCCGCCCCGGGGCAGCCGCTGGCCGCGTCCCCGTCCGGGCGCGCGGCTGCGCCGGCGTCCATCCTCGCGCTGGTCGCGGTCGTGCTCGGCACCTGGTCCGCCCCCGCCCCCGCCCGGCTGCTCTGCCTGGGCGGCGCGGCCGTCCTCGCGCCTGCCCTGTTCGCGCTGTGGCGCCGCCAGGCCCGGCTCGCGGGCGCGCTGCGCACCAGCCGTGCGCAGTTCACCGCCCTCGTGCGCAGCAGCGCCGACCCCGTGGTGCTCCTCGACGACTCCCTGCGCGTCACCTTCGCCTCCCCCGCGATCGCCGCCCTCCTCGGCCGCGATCCCGCCGAGCTCCCCGGCCTGCCGCTGGCCCACGCCGTGCACCAGGACGACCGCCGCACGCTCTTCGCCACCCTGCGCACCCAGGCCGACGACCACGGCGAGCTCGCCGTCCGCACCGCCCGCATCCGCACCGGCGACGGCGGGTGGCGGCTGGTCCAGGCCACCGTCCGCGACCTGCGCGCCGACCCCGAGGTCGGTGCGCTCGTGCTGTTCTGCTCCGACGTCACCGCCCGCCGCGAGGGCCCCGACCCCGAGCTGCTCGAGCTGGCCCTCACCGACCCGGTCACCGGGCTGCCCAACCGCAGCGCGCTCGTCCGCCGGCTGGCGGCCGTCCAGCGGCAGGGGCCGGCGCACCGCGCGTCGCTCGTGCTGCTCTCGGTCGACGGCGCGGCCTCCGCCGGGCCCGGCGCCGAGACCGCCGTGCTGCGCGCGCTCACCTCCCGGCTGGCGCGCGAGCTGCGCGGGGAGGACTGGCTGACCCGCGGCAAGGACGGCGACTTCGTCGTCCTCGTCGACGGCGGCGTCGCCGACGCCGAGGTCGTCGCGGCCCGGCTGATCGCCACCCTCCGCTGGCTGGCCACCCCGGCCGGCCGCCTCACCGCCACCGCCGGCGTCACCGGCCTGGCCGCCGACGTCGACCCCGGCGAGGCGCTGCGCCGCGCCGACCTCGCCCTGCACAGCGCCCGCACCGCCGGCGCCGGCTCGGTGCACCGCTTCGACGACGCGCTGCGCTCCGCCGAGGACCGGCGGAGCGCGCTGAGCACCGACCTCGCCGGCGCCCTGGCCCGCGGCGAGCTGCGGCTGGTGTTCCAGCCGGTCGTCGACGTCGTCCTGCAGCGCACCGTCTCCGTCGAGGCGCTGCTGCGCTGGCGCCACCCCGAGCTCGGCGACGTCTCCCCGCAGGAGTTCGTGCCGCTGGCCGAGGAGTCGCCGCTGATCACCGAGCTGAGCCGCTGGGTGCTGCGCGAGGCGTGCGCCACCGTCGCCGGGCTGCCCGGTGAGGAGCTCGCCGTCGCCGTCAACGTCTCGGCGCGCCACGTGCACAGCGGGGAGCTGGTGGCCGACGTCGTCGCCGCGCTCGGGACCAGCGGCCTGCCCGCCTCCCGGCTCGTCGTCGAGCTCACCGAGTCGATGCTGCTCGACAGCCACGTGGCCGACGAGCTGCAGACCCTGCGCGGGCTCGGCGTCCGCATCGCCGTGGACGACTTCGGCACCGGCTGGTCCTCCCTGGCCTACCTCGCCGGCATGCCGGTCGACCTGCTCAAGATGGACCAGCACTTCCTGGCCGACGTCGAGCACGACCCGCAGCGCCGGGCGCTGTGCCGCGGGGTGCTCCAGCTGGGCACCAGCCTCGGGCTGCCCGTGGTCGTGGAGGGCGTGACCACCACCGGCCAGCTCGCGCTGCTGCGGGACATGGGGCACCGCTACCTGCAGGGCTACGCCTTCGCCCGGCCGCTGGAGGCCGGGCAGCTCGCCGACGGCGGCTGGCCCACCGCCGTCGCCGTCGGGCTCGACGCCCCGGCCGGGCCGGCGGTGCCGTCGTGATCGGGCCGCGGGACCTCCCGGGCCGGCTCCGGTGGACGGCGCTGCTCGGCCTGCTCGGGCTGGTGCTCGCCGTGCCCTTCAGCGCGCCCGGTGGCACCGGCATGCAGTGGGACGAGCTCGTGCTCGGCGCGGTCGCCACCAGCTGCGCGGTCGTCATGGTGCGCCGGCTGCGCACTCTGGACCCGGCCGCGGCCCGCCCCTGGTGGCCGGTGGCCGTCGGCGCCGGCTGCTTCGCCGTCGCCCAGTTCCTGGCCGGCGCCTTCCCCGGCCCGGCCTTCGACGGGTTCGGCCTCGACGAGGTGCTGCTCGTGGTCGGCGCGGCCACCCCGCTGGTCACCGCCGGCCTGCTGGCCCGGCGGGTCATCCGCACCCGCTGGAGCGCCCTGGTCGTCGACGGCACCGTCGTGGCCACCGCCGTGCTCGTCGTCACCGAGGTGCTGCGCGCCCCCCTGGTCAACCCGGCGGGCGCCCCCGAGGACCTGCGCACCCTCGTCCTGCTCTACGGCTGCCACGCCGCGCTCATGCTGGGCGCCGGCGGGGCCGTGTGCACCGTCTCCACCGCCGGTCTCCGCCGCTCGGTGACCACGCTCATGGCCGCGATCGCCGCCCAGTCGGTGGGCGCCGGCGCCGAGGCCATGTCGATCGTCTCCCCCGGCACGTTGTGGACGGCGGTGTCCGACCTCAGCGTCGCGACCTCCCTGCTCGCCACCGCGCTCGCCGTCGTCCTCGCCCCCGGGGCCCTCACCGAGCGCACCGCCCGCGCGGCCGCGCCGGTCGTCAGCCCGGTCGGCCTGCTGCTGGTCGTGGCCGCGCTGCTCGCCCTGCCCGCCTCGACCCTGTACATGGACCTGCGGGGCGAGGGTCACTCCGTGCTCGCGGACCTCGGCATGGCGGTCGTCTTCGTCCTGATGGCCGGCCGCGTGGTGCTGCGCATCCGCGAGGACGGCCGCATGACCGAGGACCTGGTGCGCAACGAGGAGGACTTCCGCGAGCTCATCGAGGCCAGCTCCGACGGCATCGCGATCATGGACGCCGGGTTCCGGCTGCTGTTCACCTCCCCGGCGGCCCGCAGCCTGCTGGGGGTCCGCGCCGACGACGCCGAGGTGTCGCTGCTGGAGCTGGTCGCGCCCGAGGACCGCGAGCTGCTGCGCCTGGCGACCCTGGACCACCCCGCGGGCGAGGGCCCGCCGCTGCAGTTCCGCGTGCCCCTCGACGGCGGGCTCCGCCGCGAGCTGGAGGTCACCTCCTCCGAGCGGCCCGGGGGCAGCCGGCGGGTGCTCTACCTGCGCGACGTCACCACCCGCCGCCGTCGTGAGCGCGAGCTCGAGCGCATGGCCTACACCGACCACCTCACCGGGCTGGCCAACCGCGCGATGCTCTTCCAGGAGCTCGCCGCGCCGGCTCCCGAGGAGCGGTGCCTGCTGGTCGTCGACCTGGACGGGTTCAAGGCGGTCAACGACGTCGCGGGCCACGAGGCCGGCGACCAGCTGCTGGTCGACGTCGCGCGGCGGCTGCACACCGTCGTGCGCGAGGACGACCTCGTCGCCCGGCTCGGCGGCGACGAGTTCGCCGTACTGGTCAGCGGCACGCTCTCCGATGGCGAGGACGTCGCCCAGCGGATCGTCGACGTCATGGCCATGCCGTTCCGCTCGGGCGGGCACACCTTCGCCACCGGGGCCAGCGTCGGCGTCGCGCCGCTCACCGCGGCGGGCGGGCAGAGCGCCTTCCGCGAGGCCGACGCCGCGCTGCGGTCGGCGAAGCGGGCCGGCAAGGGCTGCGTACGGCTCGCCGGCGAGGACCTGCGGGAGGGCATGGAGCAGGAGCCCGACTTCGACGACGTGGTCGCCGAGGGCGTGTTCACCGTGCGCCTGGACGCCGCGTGCGGGCCCGGGCGGCGCATCGAGATGGTGCACGCCGTCCCGACCTGGTCCCACCCGGAGCACGAGGACGTCCGCGGGCAGGAGCTGTGGGGCTTCGCCGACCGCCAGGGCCGCTCCGGCGAGCTGCAGACCTGGCTGCTGCACGAGGCCTGCCACGTCGCCGCCGGGCTGCCCGACGAGGAGGTCGCGGTCGCGGTCAACCTGCCCGCGGGCCTGGTGACCGTCGACGGGCTGGCGACGGCGGTCGCGGGGGCGCTGGCGGCCTCGGGGCTGCCGGCCACGCGGCTGGTCCTCTCCTTCACCGAGGAGACCCTGCTCATCTCATCGGCCGGCCTGGTGCCCGAGCTGGAGGCGGTGCGCCGCACCGGCGTCCGGCTCTGCCTCGACAACTACGGCATGGGGCACAGCATCTTCGCCCTGCTCGCCCGCGTCGCCCTGGATCTCGTCCGGGTCGACCTCACCGCGCTCGCCGCCCGCGACGACACCACCCGCGCGCTCCAGGTGCTCGCCGCCATCGCCCGCACGAGCGGCGGTTTCGGCCTCACCTCGATCGCCGGCGGCATCAGCACCCCCGAGCTGTGCGACGCCGCGTTCGCCGCCGGCATCCACCTGGTGCACGGCCGCGCGCTGCCCCACGACCTGTCGCCCGACGACCTCGCCCGCCGGGTCGCCGTCGTCCCCAGCGCCTGACCGCTCCGGCGGGCCGGGCCCGACCGCTCCGGCGCCCTGGGCCCGACCGCTCCGGCATCCCGGCCGGACCGCGGGGAACGTTCCTGTGACGGGCCGGTGAACAGCACCACCCCCGCCTGGTGCCGGCTCCCGACCTGCCCGACAGTGGTCGCGTGAGACCCGACGCCCGCGCCTGGTTCGCCGACCGCACGTCGAGCGCGCGATCCCTCGATGAGATCGACGTGGCGGCGCTGCTGCGCGCCAAGCGCCGGGGCGGCCACCGGGTCAGCGTCGTCCTCCCGGCCCGCAACGAGGAGGCGACGGTGGGCCGGCTCGTCGCCGATCTGCACGCGCACTGGGTGCGCGGCGTGCCGCTGGTCGACGAGCTCGTCGTCGTCGACTCCGACAGCACCGACGCGACCGCCGCCGTCGCGCAAGCCGCCGGCGCGGAGGTCGTCGCCACCACCGACGTGCTGCCCGCCGCCGGCACCCGCCGCGGCAAGGGCGAGGCGCTGTGGAAGTCGCTGGCCGCCACCACCGGCGACCTGGTCGTCTTCCTCGACGCCGACCTGCTCGGCGACGTCGCCCACTACGTGCCGGGCCTGCTCGCGCCGCTGCTGGCCGATCCGCAGATCGCCTACGTCAAGGGCTGCTACACCCGGCCGCTGGAGGTCGGGAGCACCGTGGTGCCCGCGGGCGGCGGCCGGGTCACCGAGCTCACCGCGCGGCCGCTGCTCAACGCGTTGTGGCCCGAGCTCGCCGGGGTCGTGCAGCCCCTCGGTGGCGAGTACGCCGGCCGCCGCTCCGTGCTGGAGCAGGTGCCGTTCGTCTCGGCCTACGGCGTGGAGGTGGGGCTGCTCGTCGACCTGCTGCGGCTGGGCGGGCTCTCCTCGCTGGCCCAGGCCGATCTCGGCGTGCGCCGGCACACCTCGCAGGATGCCGAGGCGCTGGGTGAGATGGCCGGCCAGGTCGTCGCCACGGTGCTGTCCCGGGCCGCGGGTGCGCGCGAGGCGAGCGGGCTGCTCACCCAGTTCCGGCACGACGGACGGGGCTTCGTGCCGCGCAGCAGCGCCGTCGCCGTGGACGAGCGCCCGCCGATGATCACCGTCGCCGAGTACCGCGCCCGCCTCGCCGTCTGACCTCGCCGTCCCCGTCCCCGTCCTCCTACTCCCGCCCGGAGCCCTCGACCTCGCGATACGGCTGCCGACCTCGCGTCGCACGGCGAGGTCGGCAGCCGCACGGCGCGGCCGACGGCGCGGCGCCCTCGGTCGCACGCCCCGCCCCGGGCGAGGAGGATCTCCGCGTGCCGCACGACCGCTCCCCCCGTCCGCGCCGGTGACCGGTCCCGAGGTCGTCGCGCACCGCGGTGCGACCGCGGAGGCGCCCGAGCACACGCTGGCCGCGTACCGGGACGCGACCGTCGTGGGCGCCGACGCGGTGGAGTGCGACGTCCGGATGACCCGCGACGGCGTGCTCGTCTGCGTCCACGACCGCCGGGTCAGGACCACCTCGAACGGCCGCGGCGTCGTCTCCGCGCTGCACCTGGCCGAGCTGGAGCAGTTCCGGTTCGGCGCCCGGCGCGGCCGGCGGGACCGGTGGGCGGACGACACGATCACCGCCGTCTCGGACGAGCCCGACGTCGAGGACGGCCGGGTGCTCACCCTCGACCGGCTGCTCGAGTACGTGACGGCGACGCCGGGGAGCGTCCGGCTGGCCATCGAGACCAAGCACCCGACCCGGCACGCGAAGCGGGTGGAGCAGGAGCTGGTGCGGTCACTGCGCCGCTACGGGCTGCTGCAGGCCGACCGGCCGGCGCAGTGGGGAGGGAAGCCGGCGTTCCGGGTGATGAGCTTCTCCCAGCTCGCGGTGCGCCGCGTCCAGGCGCTGGTCCCGGGCGTTCCCACCGTGCAGCTCATCGGCAAGCGGCTGCGCGCGGTGCGCACCGAGCTGCTGGCGGGGTCGATGAGCGCGGTCGGGCCGGGGGTGGCGCTCGTGCGGGCCGATCCGGGGTTCGTGGCGCAGGCGCACGCCGCGGGCAAGGAGGTCCACGTGTGGACGGCGAACACGCCCGCCGACATCGACTTCCTGATCGGGCTCGGCGTCGACGCCCTCATCACCGACCGGCCGGACGAGGCGCTCCGCCGGCTGGGCCGCGGGACGACGCCCGCGGCGTAGCGCGCCGCGGGCCGCTCCCCGCCGCAGCCTGCCCTTCCCGGCGCTACCCGGCGTGCGAACCGACGCAGCCCGACGGTCAGGCGCCGGAGGATCCGTCGGCGCGAGCCCTCACCGGCCAACGGAGTGCGCTGCCGCCCACTTCTGGGCCTCCGAAGTGAACGCCAGCGCACATCGTCTCGTGCCGCAGCGCCGGGGCCGGTGAGCCGGTGGGCCGGTCGGGCGGGTGGACCGGTCGGCCCGGTCGAGCGAGCCAGCCGGATCAGGGGCGGGCGGCGGAGAGGTCCAGCCGGTCGAGCGCGGCAGCGAGGTCGCCGGGGGTGTCGAAGACGTCGACCGCCCCCGCTCCGCGCAGCTCGTCGTCGCCGAACCCGCCGGAGCGCACCACGAACGCGGGCATCCCGGCGTTCTTCGCCGCCTCCACGTCGAACACGGAGTCCCCCACGACGACGCTGGGTGCGTCCACCGGTTCGCCGAGCTTCTGCAGCGCCACCTGCAGCAGATCGGGCGCCGGCTTGCTCGACTCCACGTCGTCGTTGGTGGTCCACGCCTCGGCGAGGTCCCGGGCGTCCAGCAGGTCCAGGAAGTGGTCGACGTGCTGGACCTTGCCCGAGCTGGCCAGCACGACGCGGTGCCCGCGGTCGCCGAGCGCGGTGAGCAGGTCGCGTGCCCCCGGCAGGGGCGCCACCTCGTCGATGAGCCGGTCGAACTCCTCGGTCCAGCGGTCGCGCGCCTGCTCACCGATGCGCGCCTCGAGGTCGTCCCCGCCGAGCGCGGCCGGCAACCGGTCGCCACCCATGCCGATCAGCCGGTGGATGCGCCAGATCGGGAACGTCTCGCCCAGCGACCGGAAGGCCCGGTACCAGGCGAGCGCGTGCTGGTAGTTGGTGTCGACGAGGGTGCCGTCGACGTCGAGGACGGCGATGCGGAGGTCACTCACGCCCGAGGGCCTGCCCACCGGCAGCGCGCCCGAACCGCACGCCGCCCCGCCGCAGGGCCCCGGCGCGAACGGAGCGAGTGCTGGGGGCGGGGTGTTCTCTCAGTCGGCGTGGACGAGCAGGCCCCGCACGGTCTCGCCGGCGGCCTGGTCGCGGTACCCCTGGTTCACCTCGTCGAGGGCGTAGCGGCGGGTGATCAGGCGGTCGAGCTCCAGCCGGCCCTCCTCGTGCAGCCGCAGCAGCCGCGGGATGTCGGTGAACGGGTTGCACGAACCGAACATCGAGCCCTGCACCCGGTGCTCGAACACCGTGGTGATCTGCCCGTTGAGCGTCGCGCGCCCCTCGTCGGGGCGGTCGGCGAGTGCTGTCAGCACCAGGGTGCCGCCCTTGCCGAGGCAGGCCGACGCCGCCTTGAAGACCTCCCCGGTCATCTTCCCCACCGTGACGACGACGACGTCGGCCCCGGTGCCGCGGGACAGCTCGCGGGCGAGCGCGACCGCCTCCCCGGCGTCGGCGACCGTGCGGGTGGCGCCCAGCGACTCGGCGAACTCCCGCTTCATGGCCACCGGGTCGACGCCGATGACGTGCATCGCGCCGGCGTGCACCGCGCCCTGCACGGCGTTCACGCCCACCCCGCCGAGGCCGCTCACGACCACGGTGTCCCCGGGCCGGACGCCGCCGGAGTAGACCGCCGAACCCCAGCCGGTGGGGACGCTGCAGGCGACCAGGGCGGCGGTGTCCAGCGGCAGCCAGGGGTCGATCCTCACGCAGGAGAACTCGCTGAGCAGGGTGTGTCGCGCGAAGGCGCCGATCATGCAGAACCCGCCCAGCGGCTCGCCGTCCAGGCGGTAGGGGAAGGTGCCGGTGGGCAGCTGACCGGTGGCGATGGTCGCGCCCTTGTCGCACAGGTTGGAGCGGCCCGAGGCGCAGGAGCGGCAGTGCCCGCAGGCCGGCAGGAAGCTGGTGACGACGTGGTCGCCGGGTGCCACGCCGGTGACGCCGGGGCCCACGGCCTGCACGACGCCGGAACCCTCGTGGCCGCCGACGATCGGGTACCGCCCGCCGGGGTTGGCGTGCCGCAGGTGCTCGTCGGAGTGGCACAGGCCGGCGTAGGCCATCTCGACCAGCACCTCACCGGGTCCGGGGTCGAGCACCTCCAGGTCGACGACCTCATACTCGGTCCCCGCCTCGCGCAGCACCGCAGCTCTCGTCCGCACCGGGCGGCTCCTCCTCGCAGTCGTCGTCCGGGCGCCCGGGCCCTCCGGCCGGGTCCGCCCGCGGCCATCGTGCCTGGTCGATCCGGGGGCGCCGCACACACCCCCGACGCACCGTCCGCGAGACATACCGGTCGGTCGGCCGGTCGTCCGAGCAGAGAGACCGTCCAGTACCTAAGCTGGCACCGTGGGTGAACCGACCGGCCACCGGGCGCGCAAGAAGGCGCAGACGCGGGCGCACGTGCGGGCGGTGGCCCACGGGCTGTTCGCCGAGCGCGGCTTCGACGCGGTCACCATCGCCGACGTCGCCCGCCGGGCCGACGTCGCCGTCCAGACGGTGTTCAACCACTTCTCCACCAAGGAGGAGCTCTTCTTCGACGGCCGCACCCCGTGGGTCTCCGGCCCGGCCGACGCGGTGCGCCGCCGGGCTCCGGCCCAGTGCCCCCTCGCGGCGCTGACCGGGTACCTGAGCGCGTTCGTCCGCGACCGGATCGTGGCCCTGGACGACCCCGCGCACCGGCGCCACGTGCGGCTCGTCGCCGAGTCGGCCGCGTTGCGCGCGCACGAGAGCCACCTGGTGAACGAGTGCGAACGGCTGCTCGCCGAGGCCCTGGCCGAGGCTTGGACCGACCCCGGCGCCACCCACGACGGCCTCGTGCTGGAGGACCCGGGCACCACCGCCGCGCTCACGGCCGCCACGTGGCTCTCGGCGGTCCGCGCGCTGCTGCTCCGGCACCGCCCGGCGGTCGCCTCCGGTGCGGACGCCGCACAGGTCGGCGAGGAGCTGGGGCGCCTCACCGACCAGGTGCTCGCCGGGCTCGCGGAGACCGCCGACCACTTCCTGCGGCGGCTGCGCGCTGCCGGGGCCGGTCCGCAGCCCGCGCACCAGGCCTGCTGAGCCGGCCGTCCCCTCGGAGCAGCTCATGTAAAGAGCTCCGGTGCTTGATCAGCTTCGGGGTTCCAGGGTTGCATGAGCATCCCGGCTGGTCCGGTGGGTGGCGAGGAAAGCGGCTCTGAGGGAGAGACGATCTTGAGGGATCGTGTCGACGAGCCTCGTCCGACTGATTGCCACCACTGGCCTGGCCACGGATGCCCCGGATGAGGGAAGTGGGCCGGCCCGCCGAGGCCGGGCCCGGTTGCAGCACATGAGTGGGAGCCGTCGTCAGGTTGCTCGCCGCCTTGGGACCGT
>NZ_JASNFN010000018.1:0-141520 GCF_030731085.1 Blastococcus carthaginiensis
CGGATGAACGCCACACCACGACCCTAGGCCGACCCCGTTAGTGCGTGAACCACGCACCAAGACGACGCGTAGTCGCAGGTCAGCGCCGAGCAGTCGGAACGATCACGCTGCAGTGAGCCAAGTCAGGTCCGACGAGGGCGAGCCTGAGCTGAGGAATCTCGGTGGGCTCTCCACGGCCACCGCGGGGGTCATCCTGCGCAAGCTGATCGCGCTGGCCGAGCTCGGCGGTGACGTCTTCTTCGGCGAGCCGGAGTTCGAGCCCACCGACGTCCTGCGCACCACCGAGGACGGCCGCGGCGTCGTCACCGCGGGGGAGCTGACCGCCGTCCAGGACCCGGCCGGCGCTGTTCTCGACCTTCCTCATGTGGCTGCTCGCCGAGCTGTTCGAGGAGCTGCCCGAGGTCGGCGACCTCGACAAGCCCAAGCTGGTGTTCTTCTTCGACGAGGCGTACCTGCTGTTCACCAACGCGAGCAAGGCGTTCCTGGAGTCGGTGACCCAGACCGTGCGGCTGATCCGCTCGAAGGGCGTCGGGATCTTCTTCGTCACGCAGAACCCCACCGACGTGCTCAACGCCGTCCTCCGGCAGCTGGGCAACCGGGTGCAGCACGCGCTGCGGACCTTCACCCCCGAGGACGCCACGGCGCTGCGGAAGATGGTCTCCACCTTTCCCCGGACGGAGGACTACGACCTCGAGGAGCTGCTCACCGGCCTCGGCATCGGCGAGGCGGCGGTGACGGTGTTGTCCGACCGGGCCACCCCCACGCCGGTCGCCTGGACCATGCTGCGGGCGCCGCGCTCGCTGATGGCGCCCATCGAGCCGGCCGCGATGGCCGAGGCGGTGGCGCGCTCACCGCTGCAGGCGAAGTACGGGCAGCCGGTGGACCGCGACTCCGCGTACGAGCGGCTCGCCGCCCGGGTCGCCCCACCGCCCGGTCCGGTCGACACCGGACCGGGCCCCGCTCAGCCACCGGTGCCCGGCCGGCGCGCGTCCCCTGACCCCGAGCCGGAGGAGAGCGGCCTGAGCCGGGTGCTGGAGTCGCCGGTCTTCCGCTCGTTCGCCCGGTCGGTCGCGTCCGCGCTCGGCCGCGGGCTCACCCGCGGCCTGTTCGGGACGCGGCGCCGCCGCCGCTGACTCCGGCGAGCGCTCGGGTCAGCCGTCGACGTAGCGGTCGCGCTCGACGACGAAGACCCGGTGGCGGTGTTGGCGTCGACGAACTCCGGCAGCAGCAGGATGCGCACCGTCACGGTCACGCAGACCGAAAACTCCTCCCCCGCACCAACGCCGGTGAATAACCCCCGGCGGCGTCGCAGCCCGCTCCCGCCGGCGCGTACGCCACCCGCAGGTCGGCCAGGTCCACCGACGGGTCAGCCGCCGTGATCCGAGGCGCCGACGGCCTGGTCAGCGTGACGTGGCCGCGGCCCCAAAGTCTCGCCGGCGACGTCCGGTGAACCAGATCCTCGGTCGCGCGTCGGCCATGACCTGCCGCCGGACACAAGAGCGCGAGAATGACGGGCGGCCGACCAGCCGACGGAGTCGCCGACCATCGGCGCCGTTCTGGTTCCACGCTGCCACGTGGTGCTGAGGCTTCCGACGACCGCAAGGGAGCGGACGCGATGGAAATGATCGTCGCGCTGATCGGACTGTTCGGGGTCATCCTGACGGCATTGGTCAGCTTCATGACCACGTGGCGTTGGGGCTCCCTTCCGCGTCGCATGTCGGAGATCGTGGCGCTGGCCAAGGACATGCCCCAGGAGCGAAGCCGACCATTGGATCAGCTCCTCGACGACGACATCGCCGAGTACGTCGCCCATGAGCGCCGGCGGCGTGAAGAGATCGACAGCGAGCGACTCGTGCTGGTCATCCGCCTGAGCTGGGTCATACGGATGAGCTTGGGCGCGTGGCTCATCGCCGCCCTCGTGCGCGCCTTCCTCTTCCCCAGGCTGGGACTGCAGGAGGGCGACTCCGCGGTCAACTGGCTGGGCGGCATCGCTGGCGTACTTGCGGGTACGGCGATCGTCGCGGCCCTTCTCCTGTTCATGCGACGCCGGTGGCGGAAGCAGAGGAGGGCAGCCGGGAGAGGGACCGGGGCGACACCTCCCAGGAACCCACCATCTGACCGTCCGTGAGGTGACTGGGGGGCACCGATCTCCCGGGTCGATCGGTACACGGGTAGCGCATGCCGGCGCAGCCGCGAGGTCGGGCCCTGCCACTGGTGGACGTCTCAGGCCAACTGGGCTCAGGAGACCTACGGATTCCGTGCACGGACTTCGGCGGCGGCTGCCGTGCCGTCCGGACCAACCGACACCCACGTGCTCGAGTTCGGGCAGGTCACGCAGCGCCGGAAGGACGTCCAGGACAGCGGGTTCGGACCTTCGCGTGCAGGCCGCCATGACCGGATGTCGGCGGTGGCCCTGACCGCGTCGGCCCGAGCTTGCGTGCAGAGCTGAAGAGCAGAAGTCGCCTTCCCAGGCGACATGGCACCGGGTCCGCGAGTTGGTGCCACAACCCAGGCGTCGACTGTCAGGAGTAGAACTCGCAGCCGACAGCAGCGATCTCGATCCGGTGCATGGGATCTTCTTCTCCCTCGGCCTGCAGGCCGTAGTTCAAGTTGAGCGAGACCCCGATCCCGCTGAGCGCTTCGGGGCTTCCCGGGATCGTCAGTCGTCTGCTCGCCCATGTGGACGAGGACCAGCCGAGGGGTTCCTCAGCGGTTCCACCCGGTTCGTGAGCGGCGATCCGCCGCTCACCGTCGTACACGTGCACCTTCTCGATCCAGCTGTCGTAGTAGGTGCGGAATCGCACGCGTACGGCAGTCGGATTGAGACGCCCCCCGTCCGGGACGATGACCGGAGTCGGGATGGCGTAATGGATCCACAGCGTCGTACCTGCATCCGCCTCGATGCGGGCATAGAAACCGGCCAGCCAGGTCCGTCTCACGCGGTCGGGGTGTTCGACGGCGACCGCGTGGCCGTGAGTCCACGTGACGTGGGAGAGGGGCATGGCGCACCACCGTTACCGGAAGCAGTAGTCAGGGTTCCGCATGCGAGGGAAGAATGGTAGGAGTGGACGCAGGAGGGCACAAGGTGCGGCGACCGCGAGTGCTGAGACGTCGTCGATCTTCAGCCCTAAGCCGGTGAACCGAGGCTGAACGCCGTCTGCGCGCGACTGATCGAGGCCACTGCCTGAACCACACCGGCGAATCCAGGGGCGCAGGTCTTCAGGACCGGGTCATCCCCGGCCCCGGCGGACACCTCGGTCATGTCACCGGGGTGACGTCAGTCGATCTCGGGCCGCAGAGCGGCTCGAACGGGAGCACGAGGACCCGGCCGGGCGGCTCCCCGACGGATCTCTGTGCAAGATCCACGGCGATCAGCCGGTGCCAGTACCGGAATCACTGAACTCGAACACCTGCTTCGCCCGGCCAAGCGGTGGTCGAGGGTGCCACGCTCGTGCATCGCCCCGGACATGACGGTGGTCATCGCGTCACCGAAGGCAGCGCTGAGCCGCATCGAGGCGGTGCCGGGGGCAGCCGTCGACGTAGCGGTCGCGCTCGACGACGAAGACCCGGTGGCGGTGTTGGCGTCGACGAACTCCGGCAGCAGCGGGATGCGCACCATCACGGTCACGCAGACCGAAAACTCCTCCCCCGGCACCAGCGCCGGCGAGCAGCCCCCGGCGGCGTCGCAGCCCGCACCCGTCGGCGCGTAAGCCAGCCGCAGGTCGGCCAGGTCCACCGACTGGTCGGCCACCGCCAGCTGCGCGGCCCGCAGCGTCCGCTCGTGCCCGGTCACCGGATCCGGAGCGGTGCCCATCGCCCGCCCGGCCTCCCGCGCCGCGGCCTGCATGGCGAACACCCCGCGCTGCACAGCCGAGAACCCCGCGACGACGTAGACGGGCCCTCATCCCGTCTGGTGGACACGCTGAATCCAGGCTGAGCCTGGAGGAAGCGAGATGATCGGGAGGTCAGCCGGCGGTGCAGTTCGTTGGCGACGGCGGTCGAGACGACGACGCCCCCGAGGTTGGCCGCCTGGTCGCCCAGGCCGGCCAGGAACAGGAACAGCCCCAGGTAGACGAGGTTGGCCGAGCCACCGACGAGCACGAACCGGGCGAACTGCGCCGGCGTCCGGTCGCTCCGCAGCCACGCTGCGACCGGCACGGGCCGGACCTCGATGCCGATGTCCGCCCGGGGAAGCGGGGAGCGCTCGAGGACCGCTGCTGCCATGCCTCGAGCATTCGCGCTCCGACCCTCCCGTCACATCGGGGAGGACCCTGGCCGGACCCTGATTCCGGTGCCCTGATACCCGACCGGATGCGGGAGCCGGTGGTGAGGCGCGACGCTTTTGAGCGGCCGCACGGCAGGCTTCGGACGGCGCTCGCCGCCCGGGGGACCGGGGATACCGACCGCGCCGGGCGCGAGGACGACGCAGCAGTCGGCACCCCTACCACCGACAACCCAACGGAGGCCTGCGAGCCGGGTCCTCACGGGGATGACCACGTGCAGCCGGGAGCCGTCGGGCATCATCGCGTCGACGAACGGGGTCGACATGTCGATCCGTCGACCTGAGGTGCGCAGCATCCGCTCGACCAGGTCGGCCAGTTCCCCCGGCGCCAGGATCGTGGTGGTCAGCTCGCTGCGCCCCCGCCGGGCGACGAACACCCGGCCGGGCTCGTTGACCCAGATCTCCTCGACCTCCGGGTCGTCCAGGTAGCGCTGCAGCGGCCCGAACCCGGCCACCCGGTCCAGCACGTCCCGCACCACGGACTCGACGTCGCCGATCGGCGGCAGCGCCGAGGTCAGCGACCGCTCGGAGTAGTCGGCGACGACGTCGCGCACCAGCAGCCGCACCGGGCCCGGATCGGTGAACGGGTCCAGCCCACGCCGGCGGATCAGCTCGCGGACCTCACCGTCCACGACGTCCAGAGCAGTCGGCACGCCCATCCCCCGTCGAGCCGCGAGCAGTCGAATCGCCCGGGACTGTAGGGAAACGGATCAGTCCGATGGGGTGACGTCAGGCGATCTGTGGACAGACCACGGCCCCATCAGGGCTCGGAACACCCGGCCGGGTGAAAGGAGGATGACGTCACGGAGGGTGGACCCTCTCCAGGGGGCGAGGCCTCGGGACGCGGCATCGTCCCATGGCTACGCGAAGATCCCCGGCACAGCCGTCAGTCGGCCCAGATGCCTCCGTCCACGAGCGCAATCGCGCTGTCGTAGATGTGGTCGGCACTGTCAGCGGCCGCGATGCGGACGGTGACCGGCTGGCCGGCGGTCACTGGCACCGAACAGGTGAGCGGAACCGTGAGGCCATCCATGCTGGTCGAGTAGCCGGCTGCACCGGTCGAGTTGTCCACGTAGTAGTTGGCGTTGGTGTGGTCGTTGACGGTGTTCACGGCCACCGGTAACCCCGTGCCGGGAACCGTCGCACAGTTGACACCATCAACGAACACTCCCATGACGTCGTTGAAGGAACTGCCGACGTACTCCGGGTATTCCTCGCTGGCGAACACGTAACGCACGTGGAGCGTGTCGCCGGTCGGGACGAGTGTCACCTCGTAGTAGGCGGCGTCGTAGGTCGGTTGTCCGGCCATCTGGCTGAGCATCTCATCACCCGATCTCCCCAGATCGGTGCTCGCAAACTGTCCCGGGGTGCCAATTGCGGAAGCCACCAGCCCGGTGCTCAGCACCCACGTCTTCTCTCCGGGGGCAAATCCATCCACGTGCCCCCACTGAGTAGGGAGCCCACCGATGGAGTCGGTGACCTCTGTGACACCGCTGCCCAGCAGGGTGCTCCCAGGGTCGACGGCCGGCGCATCGGCGCAGCCGTCGGGCAGGTCCCAGGGAGACCCGGAATAGGGCCAGGACC
This sequence comes from Blastococcus carthaginiensis, assembly GCF_030731085.1. Lineage (NCBI taxonomy): Bacteria > Bacillati > Actinomycetota > Actinomycetes > Geodermatophilales > Geodermatophilaceae > Blastococcus > Blastococcus carthaginiensis. Next base: position 5,867 of record NZ_JASNFN010000018.1, read on the forward strand.
CCTGCAGGGCGCTGGGGGCGATGGTCGTGGTCGCACTCCAGCTGCCGACCCACGCCTTGGCCGTCACGTAGAGCCCGGCGGAGAACTCTGCCGAGGCGTTCATGCACGTGAGGTACCGGCTGTCCCCTGAGGGAAAGGCCGGCCCGAACGCCGCATCGATCGGGGAGAACGTCCCCCCGACCCCGGCCACGACACCCGCGTTCGAAGTGCCGGCGCCGGGACCGACGACGACCTGGCCGCCGATGGTCGAGTCGATACCACCGGTCACCTGTGCGACCGGGACCAGCGGGCCGGCAGAGAACTCACGGCTGCCGCTGAAGGAGGAGCCACCGGAGACGCCCATCCAGCCGGAGACGCGGACGCCGGCCGTGGCGCTGAAGCCGAGGTTCGACACACTCACCGCTGCATCGACCTCGACCTCGGCGATGGGAGTGAACGTGAACGAGATGGGCACCGGATAGACCGTCAGCTGCCGCGTGACCTTGGGCAGATGCAGCTCGCAGTCCGCTTCTGCACTGCTTCCCACCGTCATCGCGCCGGTGACCGTTGCCCGCAGACCCAGGTCGATCGAGGCGCCCGTGGGTATACCCACCCCCAGAACCTCGTACTTGTCGACGGTCGCGCTGAAGTGCCCCCCCAATGTGATCGACGGTGAGTACTCGAGCGACAACGCGTCGAGGTCCGCGTCGCAGTGAAGGCTCGGAGCGGCCGCTGCCGCCGCAGCTCCCATTGAGGTTGCTGCGGCCAGACCGCTGGCTGCCGCCGCAGCCTCCCGCTCGGCCGGAGCCAGTGGCCCAGCCTGGCTGGGCAGATCCATGGTGGTGGCAGCCATCCCTGCCTGCGGATCGTCGTCGGCCGGGAGCGAGTCGGGGATGTCGGGGATGTCGATCGAGTAGTAGTCGAAGGCGTCGCTGAGGCCACCGGCCACCAGGCCGATCCGCCGCCCGTCCGGGGAGACCGATTGAACCGTCCCGAGGAACCCGCCTTCGAGCGTCTCGGACACCGGCAGGACCACCGCGGATCCTGGCAAGGGCGTCGGCACCCGGCTGTCGAGAACGACCTCGATCCCGGACCCGGTGGTGATCACGCTGACCACGTCGCCTGCCGTCGCCAGCAGAGTTGTGGGTGACGTGACGAAGGCCGCCTCAGGAGAGCCCGCCACCGGTGCTGTGCCGACGACCACGGTCAACGGCTCGGACCATCCGCGTGCGGTCTGGGTCTCCAGTGAGTATGCGTATCGCCGCCCAGGTTCCAGGCCGGTGTCGACAGCGGTCGTTCCCTGGGTGACCACGACGGTTCCACGACCCTGGTTGGGCTGCGGTGTGCCGTCGAGAAGGGTGCGGCGAAGCTTGACGGTCGCCCCCGGCGGTGATGTCCAGGTGAGGGATACGCTGGTCTGCTCCACTGCCGTGGCGTGCAGGTCGCGGGCTGCGTCGGCAGCGGCGAACTCAACAGCGACCTGCGCAGTCTGACCGGCACGGACCGTGACCGTGGGACGCACGGCCCGGCCCGGGTAGACCTGGCCGTCGAAGGTGACCGTCCGTGGCTCGACGCGGTAGGTGCCGGCCCCGACGGCCAGCGTCACGGTCGTCGACGTGCCGGACGGCGGCTTGGCGGCGATGTACTGCGAGCGCCCGGCGAGGTTGACGATCGCCGGAACCCCGTCCGGGGCGCTGATGATCACCTCGATGGTCCCCAGCGCACCGGCGCGGGGCGCAGCGGCAGCCGGGAAGATGAGCACGCCGACCAATGCCAGCACGGCGACGAGCAGGGTCAACGGGAATTTCACCATCGATGACATCGGGCCCCCGTGTTCTCACGCTCACCAGCGGCGGTGGGCGTTGCTGCGAGCAAGCTAGCGGCGGCGCGATGTGCGGGGAATGGTTTCCTACGCCGATGGGCCCGGAATCGATCAGGTCAGTCTCGTCATCGGGCTGCGGTCCTGACGCCAGCCGACTCCACTCGTCGGCCTGACCGCCGAGGCCGCACCCGCGCAGTTGCCGCCGTAGCGGCGTGGCGTGGGTATGGCCACGCGCGTCGGCAAGGCGCCTCGCTCCCCCGGACACTCGTGGTCCACCAGGTGACGCACTCGCTAGCGCGGTGATCGACCGGCCAGCTCGACGACGGCGTCGGCTGGTGCCCACCGCGGCGCGCAGGCTCTCGCCACCATCACCCCGAGACCGATCGCAGCAAGGGCGGGAAGGTCGGGGAGAGTGACACCGCCCGACGGGCCGAATCCGTGTGGAGGCCGATCTGCGCCGGATCCGTCTTGGCGGCGGCGGTCGCGTCGAGGTCATCGTCGCGCCCCGGTCCTGTCGATCAACCCGGCCGGCTCCCGTCGGGCCGCACCAGCACGGTGCCGTGCTCGTCCTCGACGGTGTAGTGGATGGTCTGCGCGCGGATCTTCCCGCCCTCGACGAGGAAGGAGTCGGCGCCATCGCGGACCCGCACCGGGCCATCGTCCACCGTCCACTCCAGGTAGGCCAGGCGTCCCTCGACCAGCCGGGTGACGTAGTTCCAGCGACCTTCCGGCACCTCGTCCATCAGCTGTCGGGCCAGTTCCCGGACGCCCTCGTGACCCCGGAAGGTCCCGCGGCCGCACAGGACGACGACGTCCTCGGCCACGTTGCGCGAGAGATCGCTCTCCAGGTCGCCGGCCGCGGCCAGCCGGAGATGGTCCTCGAACACCTCGCGGGTCGACCGCCCCACCAGATCAGGGACTCGTTCCTCCCCGGACGCCGGTCAGCGCGCGGTACCCGTGCCCGGGACGTCCTACCCCGCACGCGGGTACGGCGTGGTCACGGCCCGGATCAGCCGGTGGTGTGCTCGGCCAGGTCCCGCACGGCGTCGACGAGGGCATCGCCGTCGAGCAGCGCCCGGTCGTTGTGACCGGCCCTCGGCACCTCCACCAGCCGGTGCAGCCGCCCGGCGGCAGCGGCGACGGCGCGGCTCTGCTCCGGCGGCACGATCGAGTCGGCCGAGCCGAGCACGACCGTGGTCGGCACGTCCACGCGGGCGACGTGCTCGACCGCCGGGAACCGGTCGTGCAGCAGCGCCCGCACCGGCAGCACGGGGTAGTGCTCGGCGGCGACCGACGCCAGGTCGGTGAACGGCGACCGCAGCACCAGGCCCGCCGGCGGGTGCTCGGTCGCGAGCTCGGTCACGACGGCGGCGCCCAGGCTCTCGCCGAAGTAGACCAGCCGGTCCCCGGGGACGCCGGCGTCCTCGAGTAGGAAGGTGCGGGCCGCGCGGACGTCGCGCGCCAGCCCCTCCTCGGTCGGGCTGCCGGGGTTGCCGGCGTAGCCGCGGTAGTCGAACAGCAGCACGCCGAGCCCGGCGTCGGACAGCGCGTCGGCCAGGGGCGCCCGCATGCCGCGGTGCCCGCCGTTGCCATTGGCGACCAGCACCGTGGCCGCGCCCTCGTCGGAGGCAGGGATGTACCAGCCGTCGAGATCCAGCCCGTCGGAGGTGTGCAGGACGACGTCGCGGCCACCGGGGAGCAGGTCGGCGGCGCTCCCCGCCGGGCCGTCGTCGGCCAGATAGATCAGCGAGCGCTGGAACACCCACAGCAGGCCGACCAGGGACGCGAGCAGCAGCACCACCACCCCGGCGCCCACCAGTACCGACCGGATCACCCGCCCGATGATGCCCGCCCTCACCGCCCCGGCACGGGTCGCCGCAGCACCGACGGCCGGCACACCACGGCCGCACCCAGCACCATCACCGCCGTCACCACCAGGGCGGCCCCGACCGACAGCAGGTCGGCCAGCGCGCCGTTCAGCGCGGCGGCCAGCGGCCGCGACCCGACGAAACCCATCAGCCAGAGCGCCATGATCCGGCCGATGTACTCCCGCGGCACCCGGTCGTAGAGCAGTGTCGTGATGCCGTTCATCGCCAGCGTCAGGCCGATCCCGCCGACGACGAAGGCGACGACGGCGGCGGGCACGTTCCAGCTCGCCGCGAGCCCCACCGCCGAGCCCGCGAGCAGCACCAGCCCGGTCGTGGCCAGCTGCGCGTGGTCGAGGAACCGGATGAGCGCCACCTGCGCGAAGAAGCCGAGGAACGCTCCCGCGCCGAAGGCCGAGGCCAGCACGCCGACGAGCTCCGGACCACCGCCCAGGACGTCCGCCAGCGACGGCCCCAGCGTCACGGCCGGGTCGGCGCCGACGCCCACCGCGGTGACGCCAAGCAGCAGGACTCCCACCACCGGGTCGGTGCGCAGGTAGCGCACCCCGGCGATGACCGACAGCCGCGGGCCGGGTGCGGTGGCCGCGCCCGGCGTCCGCAGCCGGAACACCGCCACGAGGAACACGAGGTGACCGACGGCGGCGAGGGCGAAGGCGACGCCGTAGCCCGCGGTCGCGGCCACCACGCCGCCCACCGCCGGCCCGACCGCCCGGCCCACCGAGAAGGTGAGGTTGTCCAGGGCCACGGCCCGGGCCACCTCCCCCGGCCGCACCAGCGACGGGAGCAGCGCCTGCATCGCCGGCCCGCCGACGGAGAACCCGATCCCCACGATCAGCGCGGTGACCATGACGACCCACGGGGGCACGTCGGCGACGTCGGGGGTCAGCAGCACCCAGCCCGCCAGGATCGCGGCACCCAGCGTGCACAGCGTGCGGCCGAGCAGGATCTGCCGGCGCGGGCTGCCCCGGTCGGCCATCGCCCCGCTCATCGGGGTCAGCACCAGCTGCGGCACGAACTGCGCGAAGCTCACCAGCCCGACGAGGAACGCCGACGAGGTGAGCTGCCAGACCAGCGCGGCACTCGCGATGTTCTGGATCCAGATGCCGATGTTGGCCAGCAGCTTGCCGGCCCAGTAGGGGCCGAAGACGGGGTCGGTGACCAGCCGCCGCGACGGGCGGGGCGCGGCGGGTCCGGGATCCTGCTCCGCGCCGTCCACTTCTACGCAATGTAGGCAGCGCCCCCGGACGCCGGCCACCCGGGCCGGTCGGAACGGCACCGGCGGGGCCCAGCCGGGCGTAGCGTGCGCCGCACGGAGCCGTCCCGGCTCCCGATGAGGGAGCGCACACCATGGGTGACAAGTCCCCGCGACAGTCGATGACCAAGAAGGCCAGCGGCAAGTCGATCAAGGAGAAGCGGATCGACCGCAAGGCCAAGTCGGACACGACCTCGCAGATGGAGAACCTGACGCACGGCAAGAAGCACTGACGGCCGAGGGCCCTCCTCCCCGGGTGGGGAAGAGGGCCCTCAGGTCATGCGGGAGTGCGGTGCGTCAACCGACGCCTCACGGGGTCGGGCACTCCTCGTAGAAGACCCGCGTACCGGTGCGCACCGGGGTGGTGAACTCGCAGCCGTAGTTCGGGTCGGCGACGACCTCGGGGTCGAGCACCGAGGCGCCGGCCGGCTTCACGCCGTTCTCCACCCAGTTCACGAGGTCGAGGAACTGGCTGGCCGCCTCCTCGGGGGTGTACTCGCAGTGCCCGGCGGCCCGGATCGGCCGCTGGACGAGCAGCTCCGCGTTGCCCTGCGCGGCGACGTCGAGGGCGTAGTACTGCTCCATCGAGAACGGGACGTAGTAGTCACCGAGGGTGTGCGACGAGAGCACCGGGACGTCGATGTCCCCGGTGATCGCGGGAACCGGGACCGACAGGTAGGTGCTCCGGGCCTTGGGGGCCGGCGCCACCCGCTCGATGCGCTGGTCGAGGGTGCCGCCGTCCTCGAACGTGTGGTCGAACGGGTAGTCGGTGTCGACGTTCGACCAGAGCGCACCCGGCGTCAGACCGTCGAGACCACCGGGCTCGGTGGTGACGACGCCGTAGACGAAGTTCTGGCCCTCCCAGTAGCCGAAGGCCTCGTCGTCACCGGGGCGCTCGCCGCCGGTGATCGCGGTGATGTTGTCGCGGAACACCTCGCCCTCCTCGGTGAGACCCGAGTAGACCGGCGTCGGCGTCGTCGGGGTGCCGAGCGCGGCCTTGAACTGCGGCACGGCCTGCGAGAAGTACTCCGCCTGCGAGGGGAACGGGTAGGCGTCCACCCCGGACAGCGTCTGCGCCAGCAGGTTGTAGTCGAGGAAGAAGTCGTAGAGCTCGTAGTCGCCCATCACGCCGCACATCGGGGCCGCACCGTCCCACTCGACGCCGCGGTCGCGCTCGAGCAGCGTGCCGATGACGTGCCCGCCCATCGAGACGCCCTGGAGGTAGCGCTGGTCGGCCTTCCCGACCCGCGCGTCGAAGATCTGCGCGAGCCGCTCGGTGGCGAGCGCACCGGCCTCGATGTCGTACCGGTTCTCGCCGTAGGACGACGCCGCCCAGGCGAAGCCGTTCTCGATGTAGGTGCGCCGCAGGTCGTAGCTCGGGTCGCTGACGTAGACGGTGGTGCCCGTGCCGCGGTAGCCGTGCTCCCAGAAGACGACGTCGCCGTTCCAGTCCATGGGCACCTCGATGCGGTAGGCCGAGCCGCGGTCGATGCCGTAGAGGACCTTGCTGATCGGGTTGCCGGCCTCGTCGGTGAGCGGCACGAACTCGGCGCCCGCCTCCCCGTTCACGTAGTCGAACTGCGGGTCGGCGACGGTCCAGCGCAGGTTGTAGACCCGCTCCTTCGGGGACTGCTGGACCGGCTGCCACTCCGGGTCGGCCGACTGCTGGTCCGCCGGGGCGGCGAGGGCGGGGCCACCGATGGTGAACCCCCCGAGCCCCACTCCCGCGGCGAGCGCGAGCGGGACCAACCGGTTGCGGTGCAGGGACAAGATGCGACTCCTTCGTCGACACTGTGCTGCGCGTCACAGCTGGGCGACTCTGTCTACCTCACGCGTCTGGGGGTCGGAAACCCGGGTCTCGGGATCGGGGCGTTCAGCGCAGCGTGGCGACGATCAGGTGCGGGCCGGGCTCGGCCAGCGCCTGCCGCAGCTGGTCGGCCAGCTCCTCCGCCGTCGCCGCCCGGCTCGCCGGCACGCCCATCCCCTGCGCGATCCCGACGAAGTCCAGCCGCGGGCCGCCGAGGTCCAGCAGCGTGCGGGCCCGCTCGCCGTCGTTGGCCGCCCCCACCCGCGAGAGCTCGTGCTCGAGGATCTTGTACGACCCGTTGTCGCAGATGATCGTCGTGATGTCGGCCTGCTCGCGGGCGTAGCTCCACAGCGCCGAGATCGTGTACATCGCGCTGCCGTCGGCCTGGATCCCGATCACCGGCCGGTCCGGGCAGGCCACCGCCGCGCCCAGCGCCATCGGCAGCCCGTCGCCGATCGCGCCGCCGGTGAGCGCGAGCCAGTCGTGCCGCGGGCCGGCGGAGGTCATCTCGGTGAGCCCGGCACCGGAGGTGAGGGCCTCGTCGACGACGATCGCGTCCTCCGGGAGCAGCGCCCCGACGACGGCGGCCATCGTGCGCGGGGTCAGCCGGCCGGTGGGCAGCTCGGGCCGCTCGAACTCGGCGACCTCGGGCTTCGCGTCCGGCGCGACGACGTCGGCCAGCGCCCGCAGCGCGGCGGTGCCGTCCTCCCCGGGAGCGCTGAGCACGTGCACCGTGCAGTCCTCGGGCACCGGGTGGCCGGGCACCCCGGGGTAGCCGAAGAAGTGCACCGGCGCGGTGGCGCCGGCCAGCACGAGGTGGCGGGTGCCGGCGAGGGCGGCCATCGCCATCTCCGGCGGGTAGGGCAGCCGGTGCAGGTCGGGCAGCCCCGCGCCGCGCACCGACCGGGCCGGGAAGGTCTCCACCATGAGCCGCACGCCGGTGCCCGCGGCGACCTGGGCGGCGGCCAGCTGGCCCTCCTCCCCCATCACGTCGCCGCCGAGGAGCAGCACCACGGGCTCGTCGGCGCGCACGACCGCGGCGACGTCGTCGACCACGGACGGCGCGACCCGCGGCAGCGGCCGCCCCGGGCGCGGATCGGCGACGGCGGCGCCCTCCTCCCACGAGACGTCGGCGGGGAGGATCAGCGTCGCGATGCCGCCGGTGGCGACCGCCGCCACCGCGTCGGCGGCGTCGGCGGCGACGTCGGCGGGTGACAGCGAGCGGCGCACCCACGTGGAGAAGGTGCCGGCGACGGCGTCGATGTCGGACTCCAGCGGGGCATCGAGCCGCTTGTGCGAGCGCGCGTGGTCACCGACGACGTTGAGCATCGGCGCCCGGCCGCGGCGGGCGTTGTGCAGGTTGGCCAGCCCGTTGCCCATGCCCGGGCCCAGGTGCAGCAGCGTCGCGGCGGGCCGGCCGGTCATGCGGGCCCACCCGTCGGCCGCGCCGGTCGCGACGCCCTCGAAGAGCGTCAGCACGCCGCGCATCTCCGGGACGTCGTCCAGGGCGGCGACGAAGTGCATCTCCGACGTCCCGGGGTTGGCGAAGCAGACGTCGACGCCCGCGTCGACCAGGGTCCGGATCAGTGCCTGTGCGCCGTTCACACCTGCCGACCCTGGCACGCCCTCCGCGCAGCAGCGACCGGAGCCCCCGACAGGCCCGTGACCAGGGGGCCGGCCTGTGGACAACCCCGGGAGGGCCCCGGATCCGCTGTTACGTTCCGCCGCGTATCCGCTCCCGCCGGTGCCCGGTGCACCCGGACCTCCCGATTGGAACCCACCATGGCGAACGTCAACGTCACCTACCAGCAGATGGAAGACGCCGCCGGCCGGCTCACCAACGGGCGGGCCGAGATCGACGGCATGCTCGCGCAGCTGAAGAGCCTGGTCGACCAGCTCGTCGCCGACGGCTACGTCACCGACTCCTCCAGCCGCAGCTTCGCCGCCTCCTACGACGAGTTCACCACCGGCGCCCGGAACGCCGTCGCCGGCCTGGACGGCATGGCCCAGTACCTGACCCAGGCCGCCGCCACCTTCCGCGACGCGGACGCCCAGCTGGCCGGAGCCCTCGGCCGCTGACCGCAGCACCGCCCCCGACGGCCGCCCCGCCCCGCGCGAGGCGGCCGTCGCCGTTCCCGGCCCGCAGCGCTCAGGGCGTGGGGACGGCGACGGTCAGCAGCGCGCCGTCGCCCAGGTGGAGCAGGGCGCGCCCGGGCCGGACCGCCCCGCCGACGGCGCTGCGGGGCACCCGCACGCCGATCAGGTCGCCGTCGGTGCTGCCCTGCGGCGAGAGCAGCACGCCCTGCCGGGCCTTCTTCGCCTCGACCTGCCAGCCCGAGAGGCCGGTGCAGAGAGCGTCGGCGTTCCCGCCCAGCACCAGGGCGCGGCCGGGCACGGCTCCCCGGACGACCTCGCGGAACACCTCGGCCGCCGGGCAGTCCCGCAGCACCTCGCCGTCGTCGAGCAGCAGCACCAGCGGCCGGCCGGGCCCGGCGGCGAGCAGCTCCCGCCACCGGTCGGCCGGCGTCGCGGGGTCGACGACGACGTCGAGCACCCCGGGGCGGCCGGCCAGCGCCCGCAGCGGCGAGGCCTTCGGCGCGCAGACGACGACCGGGGTGCCCTGCCGCAGCAGCGACTCGGCCATCACGGCCAGCAGCGTGCTCCGGCCCGAGCGCGCCGGCCCGGCGACGACGAAGGCCGGCCCCCGCTCGACCAGGTCGGGCCCGGTGGCGGCCAGCTCGTCGCCGCCGACGCCGACCAGCGCGAACCCGGCGCCCGCTCCTGCCGGACGGAGGTCCCAGGCGGCCTCGAAGGCCAGGCGCGAGGGCAGCACGTCGACGCGGAACGGGCGAGCCGACCGCGGCACCAGCGCATCCCGCACGTGCGCCTCCTTCGCGATCGCGGCGAGCGCCGCCGCCTGCCCCTGCCCCGACTCGTCCTCGCCGAGCAGCGCGACCTGCGTCTCCACCGCGCCGTCGACCGTGACCGCCCGGCCCGGCGGCAGCCACTCGGGCACCTGCCGGCCGGGCACGCCGACCAGCGGGTAGTCGCCCCGGTCGGCCAGCCGCATGACCAGCCGGCCGTCGGTGAGCGACGACAGCCGTCCGGTGCCCAGCGACCGGTCGCCGGTGATGACCACGGAGATCCCGGCCGAGGCCCCCTCACGCACCAGGGCGGTGAGGACGTCGGTGAGCCGGCCGCCGTCCACCTCGCCGAGCACCGGGGTGAACCCCTCCCAGCGGTCGAGCAGCAGCAGGACGTGCGGCAGCCGGTCTCCCTCCGGCACCGAGCGGCGCTGCTCGACGACGTCGGCGAAGCCGCCCTCGGCGAGCACCTGCTGGCGGCGCTCCAGCTCCCGGGCGAGTCGGTCGAGCAGCCGGGCGGCGCGCTCGGTCTGGGTGCGGGGCACCACCGCGCCGCAGTGCGGCAGGTCGGCCAGCGGCAGCAGCGCGCCGTTGCCGCAGTCGAGGGCGTAGAGGTGCACGTCCGCGGTCGAGCAGCGCGCGCCGACCGCCCCCGCCAGCGTGCGCAGCAACTGCGAGCGCCCGCTCTTCGGCGAGCCGACGACCAGCAGGTGCCCGTCGGCCGCGGGGTCGAAGGCGGCCACCCGCCGGACCTGGCTCGCCGGCAGGTCCTGCAGGCCGTAGGGCAGCCAGGTGGGTGGGGCGCCCGCGGGCGCGGCGAGGTCGGCGGCCGCCACCCGCGCGGGCAGCGCCGGCAGCCACGGGCTGCGCTGCGCGGGCACGCCGTCGGCCTCGGCCGCGGCGCGCACGGCGTCGACCAGCACCGAGAGGTCGGTGTCCTCGACGTCGGAGGAACGGGCCGCCGTCGCCGGCTTCCGCGGCGGCGCGTACCCGAGCTGGTGCCACCCCACCGGCACGACGAACGGCGCGCCCGGGGCGACGGTTCGCTGCCCGGGCCGGCGCCCGCCGATCCGACCGGCCTGGAACGGCACCAGCGCGCCGTGCCCGAGCCGGGCGAACCCCCGGCCCGGCGCCGACTTCGGGAGCCGGGCGGCGTCGGGCGCGTCGAGGACGTCGCTGCTGTCGGCGCCGTCGGTGACCCGCAGCGAGATGCGCAGGTTGGTGTTGGCGCGGATCTCCGGCGACACCACGCCGCTGGGCCGCTGGGTGGCCAGGAGCAGGTGGATGCCCAGCGACCGCCCCCGCTGCGCGACGTCGACCAGCCCGGTGACGAAGTCGGGCAGCTCGCGGGCCAGCGAGGCGAACTCGTCGATCACGATGAGCAGCCGCGGCAGGGGCGGGCGGCCGGGCTCGCGGGCCTGGAGCTCGACGTAATCCTCGACGTCCTTCACCCCGGCGGCGGCCAGGCGGTGCTCCCGGTGGGTCAGCTCGGCCCGCAGCGAGGTGAGCGCCCGCTGCACGAGGTGGGCGTCCAGGTCGGTGACCATGCCGACGGTGTGCGGCAGGTGCACGCAGTCCTTAAACGCGCTGCCGCCCTTGTAGTCGACGAGCACGAAGTTGAGCGCGTCCGGCCGGTTGGCCACCGCCAGCGAGGCGATGATCGTCTGCAGCAGCTCGGACTTGCCCGCGCCGGTGGTGCCGGCCACCAGCCCGTGCGGCCCGTCGGTGCGCAGGTCGAGGGCGAACGGTCCGTGGAGGCCGGCGCCGGCGACCAGCCGGGTGGTGCGCCCCTCCAGCTGCCAGCGCGCCCGCACGCCGTCGGCGGTGGGCGGCTCGAGGCCCAGCAGGTCGAGGAGCCGCACGCTGCCCGGCAGGACGGCGTCGTCCTCCTCCAGGCTCACGTCGCGCAGCGGGGCCAGCGCCCGGGCCGCCCGCTCGGCGAGCTCCGCGGGCACCGGCTCGGCCAGCACCCCCGGCACCGGGTCGTGCCCGCTGCGCCGGACGACCAGCCGGGCCTCCTCCGCCGGGTCGAGCACCGCCGTCGCCGTCGCCGCCTCCGGCAGGAAGCGCTCCTCCTCGTCGGCGCAGACGGCGTACACCCCCACCGCCGGGCCGTCCTGCAGCACCTGGGCCAGCCCGGGGGTGGCGCGCAGCGCACGGAAGCCGTGGACGACGAGCACGTGCGCCGGGAAGGACTCCGGCAGGACCCCACCTCCGGCGCTCGCGGCGCGACGGGCCCTGATCAGCGCCGTCAGCTCCGCGACGCGGGCGGCCACCGTCCCGGCGTCGTTCCCGACGGACGCGACCGGCCCCTCGCCGTCGGCCGGCCGGGCGTGCGGCAGCCAGCGCACCCAGCTCCAGCCCGCCCTGCCCCGCTCCGCGAGCAGCGTGAGCCCCAGGTCGCGCGGCGGGTGCGTGACCGCGAGCTGCAGCACGACCCACCGCAGCAGCCCGGCGAGCGGCCCGGCCGGCCCGGCCAGCCCGACGACGCCGGCCTCGCGCAGCGGCACCACGACGGGCACCGCGTGCACGGTGCGCTGCTCGGGCGGCGCGTCGCCGCCGGAGCGGTCGGTGACCACGACGCGGGCGGCGAGATCGGCCGCACCCAGGCGCAGGTCGAGGGCGTCGGGGTCGGTGCGGCGCCGCTCCCACAGCCGGCGGCCGGGAAGGACGGCGGTGAGCAGCGCGGTCGCCGGGTCGGGGTGGGCATCGCGCCGCCGGGCGGTCTCCTCGGCCACGGCGCGCTCGATCCGCTCCCGTGCCCGGGCGAGCTCCCGCTCGTGCTCCGCCTGTTCGCGGCGCTGCTCGCGCGCGCTCTGCCGCCGGTCGGCCACGGCATTGCCGATCATCATGACCGGGCTCGCGACGGCGAACACGAGGTACAGCGGCGAGCGCATGACGACGGCGAGCACCACGCCGACCAGCAGCGGCGCCAGCACCATCAGCCAGGGCAGCCGGCGGGGTTCGCGCCCCTTCGGCGCCTGCGGCAGCTGCACGCGCACCTCGCGCGCCGACGGCAGCAGCCGGGGGGCGCGGACGAACGCGCGCGTCCCCGGGCCGGCCGGTTCGACCGCGGCGTCGGCGACCGGAGCCGGCCCGATCACCAGCTGGGTGTCGCCGAGCTGCACCACCTGCCCGGGCGCCACGGGCACGTCGTCGTCCTCGGGCACGGGCTCGCCCTCGAGCGTGGTGCCGTTGGCCGAGCCGAGGTCGCGCAGCGTGGCGCCGTCCGCCCCCAGCCGCAGCCGGGCGTGCCGGCGGGACATGACACGATCCGCGAAGCCGGACGCGCCGCTGCGGCCGAGCTCGTGCTCCCCCACCGGCAGCTCGGCGACCAGGCCGCTGTCCGGGCCGCTGAGCACCCGCAGCTGCCAGCCGCGGGCCGGCGGCGTGGCAGCGGAGGGGCCCAGGTGGACGACGGCGCCGTCGACGAGGTCGCTCTCCCCCACCGGCTGCTCGTCGTCCAGCCGGGAGCCGGCGAGCCACACCCCCTCGAAGGGCTTCCCGGCCACGCGGGCCAGCTCCTCGCCGACCCGGCCGACCGGCAGGTCGTCGTCCACGTCGACGACGACGTCGAGCGACGTGCCGTCGTCCTGCGCGATGCTCAGCTGGACCCGCACGCCCGGACGGTAGGCGGACACGCCGGTCCCGGGCCGCCGAGGCTGTGGAAAACCCCCGGGCGCGGGACACTCGCCCGGGCGGATCAGGTGGCGGTCTGCACCTCGAAGTGGACGAAGGACACCCCGCCGGTGGCGAAGTTGGCGAGGTCCGCGCCGGCGGCCCGGCCCTCGGGCGAGGACAGCGCCTGCCCCATGGCAGCCTCGGAGTCGAAGTCGAGCTCGGCGACGAGGTAGGGCGCCGGCTGGGCCGGGTCCATGGCCTTGCCGTGCCCGAAGGTGACCTGCACCAGGCCGGGCTGCTTCAGCGCCAGCGGGACGTGCGTCTCCCGGTAGTAGGCGTCGAACGCCGCAGGGTCCTCGGGCGTCCCGTAGCTGACCACCAGCCTGTGCACCATCTGATCCGACCTCCGCTCTCCCCGGGCTCCGCCGCCCGGTCCAGGTGCGCAGCCAACCAGCTCGGTGGTGCCCGGCGCGACCTCAGAAGGTGAGGACGAGCCGGCCGCGCACGCCGCCGGCCTCGAGCACCCGGTGGGCCTCGGCCGCCTGCTCGGCCGGGAAGGTGCGCGCCACCCGGAGGGTCAGCGCACCCTCCTCCGCCTGCTGCCGGAGCCGGTCGAGGGCGGCGCGGTCGGTGGCGACCTTGCGCACCATCGTCGGGAAGAAGCGCAGCCCGCGCTCCCCGTTGCCGCGGTAGCCGCGGACGGTCGCGACCGCTCCCCCGTCGCGCACCGCCGCGAGCACCACCTCGTCCTGCACCGAGCCGTCGGCCAGCCCGTGCACGCCCTCCGGGACGTGCTCCCGGATCCGCTCGGCGACGTCGTCCCCGCGGCGGACGACGACGTCGGCCCCGAGCCCGCGCACCAGCTCCTCGTCGGCCTCGGAGGCGTCGGCGACCACGGTGAACCCGCCGGCCTTGGCCAGCTGGACGACGTACCCGCCGTAGGCCCCGGCCGCGCCGGTCACCGCGAGCACCTCGCCGGGCCGCAGCCCCATGAGGTCGAGCGAGAGCCGGGCGGTGAGCCCGTTCATCGGCAGGGTCGACGCCTCCACGACGGTGGCCCCCGCCGGCGCGCGGACCACCGAGTCGCCGGGCAGCACCTTGTCCTCCCGGTAGGCGCCGTACGGGCCGAAGGGCACGACGATGCCCATCGCCAGGTCGCCCACGGCCAGGTGGCCGACGCCCTCGCCGAGCTCGGTGACGACGCCGGCGACGTCCATGCCGGGCACCCACGGCGGGGTCTTCACCGGGTCCCGCCCGGCGTAGGCGCCGCTGCGGGCGTGGGTGTCGGTGGGGCTGACCGCGGCCGCCTGGACCCGCAGCCGCACCTCCCCCGGCCCGAGGGGCTCGGGCTCGACGTCGACGATGTGCAGGGCCTCCGGCCCGCCGAACTCGGTCACTCCCGCTGCGCGCACGAGCTCTGCCTAGCACGAGACCCGGTACGGATCCCCCGGCCGCCGGGTCGGGTCGTACGTCTTAGGACGGCGGCGCATCAGTGAGCGGAGAAAACGGCCTTCCGGCGCTCGAGGTTGGCCGCGATGCCGGCGGCACTGTCCTTCGTCGACCACAGCCAGGCTTGCTCGGACAGCTCGCGGTCCAGCGCCGCGCTCACCCGGTCGGCGAGGTCCCCGCGCAGCGTCTGCTTTATCGAACGCACCGCCAGGGGTGCGGCGTCGGCGATCTCCTGCGCCCAGCGCATCGCCTCGTCGCGCTGCGCGTCGTCGGGCACCAGTCGGTCGACCAGGCCGATCTCGGCCGCCCGCTCACCGGAGATGCGGCGGCTGGCGAACAGCATGTCCATGGCCCGCTGCTGACCCACGATCTCCGGCAGGGTCACCGACAGGCCGAACCCCTGGTGAAATCCGAGCAGCGAGAAGTTGGCGTGGAACCGGCTCGACGGCGAGGCGACGCGGAAGTCCGCCGCGCACGCCAGGCCCAGTCCGCCCCCGACCGCCGAGCCCTGGACGGCGGCGATCACGGGCACCTTGATGCGGAAGAGCCGGACGGCGTGCCGGTAGAGCGCCTCGGAGGTGGCGATGCGGTCGCCGCCCATCTCGTCGCCGCCGAAGTTCGCGCCGGCGCAGAAGTGCTTGCCCTCCGAGCAGAGCACGATCGCGCGGCAGTCCTTGTCCTCGTCGAGCTCGTCCGCCGCCTCGGCCAGGAGGCCGATCAGCGTCCGGTCGAAGTAGTTCGCCGGCGGGCGCCGGATCTCCAGGACGGCGACGAGTCCGTCACGGGTCAGGGTCAGGTCATCTGCCACGTGCTCTCCTTCGATCCGCCGGGGGCGGTGATGGTCCGGGCGATGGAGCCCTCGCGGAGCACGGCGGCCCCGAGGCCGAGGGCGAGGGACTGCTCGTCCCCGAGATCCCCGCGCCAGGCGTTCAGCCGGCGGGTGAAGTGCTGCAGGCGGTACTCCTGCGTCATGCCGATCGCGCCGTGCGCCTGGTGCGCGGCCCGCACCGCCTGCGCGGCGTTCTGGTCGACGACCAGCTTCGCGGCGCAGGGGTCGAACGTGCCCGGCCCCGCCGTCGCGCTCAGGCCGGCCCGCTCGACGACGAGGCTGGACAGCACCGCCGCCTGCGCGAGCGTGACCACGTGCTGCTGCACCGACTGGAACCGGCCGACGGGCTGGCCGAACTGCACCCGCTGGCCCACGTACTCCCGGGTGAGGCGGGAGACCTCCTGCACCGCGCCGGCCATCTGCGCGGCCCGCAGCAGCGCACCCCGGGCGAGCGCCGACTCCACCGGCAGCGGCCACGCACGGACGTCGGCCGGCGCGTCGGTGAACCGGACGGCGTCGTACGGCTGCCCGGCCAGGTCGGCGCCCGGGACGATCCGGGCCGCGGCCGGGTCGACGAGGGCCACCTGCGGAGCCGCAGTCTCGTCGGCGACGAGGACGACGAGGCGCTCCGCGGCCCGGGCCCAGCCGACGTCGGCAGCCGTACCGGAGAGCCGGCCATCCCGGAGCGTGAGCGCACTGCGGGCCGACGGCAGGACGACCGCCATCGGTCCGGACGGCACCGTCGCCCCGGCGGTCGCGAGCAGCCAGGCCGCCAGGCTCGTCTCCACCAGGGGCAGCGGTGCGGCCGAACGACCGGCCGCCTCGAGCACGACCAGCAGGTCGCGCAGTGACCCACCCGAGCCGTCGGCGTCCTCGTCGATGCCGACCAGTGGGAAGCCGAGCTCCTCGGTGGCCTTCCAAAGCTCGGGCAGCAGCCCCTGCGCCTCGGCGCGGGTCAGCGCCTCCGGCTGCACCAGATCGGTGAAGAAGTCCGCGACCAGGCCGGCGAGCGACGGGTCGACGTCCTGCGAGGTGACTGTCATGCGCGGGCGAGCCCCTTCGAGATGACGTTGCGCAGGATCTCGTTCGTCCCGCCGCGGATCGACCAGGACGGGTTCGTGAGCAGCGCACGGGCGAGCAGCGACTCGTAGGGGTCCTCGGCGTCCAGGTACGGCATCCGGCCGAAGTGGCGGGCGACGACGTCCACGCACTCCTGCTCGAAGCGGGTGGCCATCTCCTTGGCCAGCGCCGCCTCGACCGTCGGTGACTGCCCGGCGTCCACCATCCGGGCGATGGACAGCGACACCGCGCGGAAGGCCCAGCACCGCGCCGCGATCGACCCGAGGTCGGCCTGCGCCCAGAGCGGCAGCTGCCCCCAGAGCTCGGTGACCCAGTGCTCCAGGACCGGCATCATCGACATCCACCGGTCGACCCCGCCGCGCTCCAGCGCCAGCTCGGAGGTGTTCTGCCCCCAGCCGGCACCCACCTCGCCCAGCCGCCGCGAGTCGGGGATGAACACGTCGTCGAAGGTGAGCTCGCAGAAGTCGCGGGTGCCGTCGATGAACGGGATGGGGCTGACCGTGAGCCCCTCGGTCTCCCGGTCGACCACGAACTGGGTCAGGCCGCGGTACCGGTCCTCCGACGTACGGAACAGGGCGAGGATGTGGGTGGCATAGGAGGCCCCGGTCGTCCAGATCTTGGTTCCGGTCACCCGCCAGCCGC
Organism: Blastococcus carthaginiensis; assembly: GCF_030731085.1. Lineage (NCBI taxonomy): Bacteria > Bacillati > Actinomycetota > Actinomycetes > Geodermatophilales > Geodermatophilaceae > Blastococcus > Blastococcus carthaginiensis. The sequence continues at coordinate 23,098 of NZ_JASNFN010000018.1, forward strand.
CGTCGACGGGCACCGCCCGGGTGTGCACCGATGCGAGGTCGGAGCCGGCCTCCGGCTCGCTCATCCCGATGGAGAAGGCGAACTCACCCCGGGCGATGCCGGGGAGGAACGCACGCTTCTGCTCCTCCGTGCCGTTCTGCGCGATGTTCGGCCCGGACTGCCGGTCGGCGATCCAGTGGTACCCCACCGGGGCGCCGACGGCGAGCAGTTCCTCGACCACGACCAGTCGCTCGACCGCCGTCCGGCCGCCGCCCCCGTACTCGCGGGGCAACGCCATGCCGAGCCAGCCCTGGGCGCCGAGGTCACGCGAGAACGCGGGGTCGGCCGGGGCGGCCATGCCGAGGCCGGGCGCGTAGCTACCCAGCGGTAGGCGCTCGGCGAGGAAGGCGCGCACCTCCTGCTGCAGGGCCAGCTCGCCCGCGGTCAGCTCCGTCGCCGACAGCCGCATGTTCACTCCCCCCGCTCGGACGCGACGCCGGCGGTCGTCCCGGGCGCCAGTTCGGCTGCCTCCCGCAGGACCTCCTCGGTGTGCTCGCCGATCAGCGGCGCCGGACGTCGGACCCCACCGGGGGTCCGGCTGAACAGCGCCATCTGCGGGATGACCCGGTAGCTGCCGACCGCGGGGTGCTCGGCCAGCGGCAGCTCGTCCACGAGGTCCTGGATGCTGGCCACCCGGGTGGCGGGGATGCCCGCCGCGCGGCAGTAGGTCAGCCACTCCTCGGTCGTACGAGACGGCCCCAGGCGGCGCACGTCCTGGTACAGCGACTGGGAGTGGAACAGCGTCGCCCGCTGGTCGGCGTAGCGGGGGTCGTTCTCCGCGCCCGGGACCCCGGCCTCCGTGAAAAGGGCGGCGTAGTGCCGCGGCAGGTAGGGGAAGAGGTGGACCTGGCCGTCCTTGGTGGGGTGCGGGCGGCGGTCGGGGCTGATGATCCGGGGATATCCGGCAGCAGGCTGCCCGGGGGCGTTGACCGGGGGTTCGGAGATCGCCCCGCTGCCGTGCTCGGCGAGCACGAAGGCCGCCGTCGTCTGCTGCATCGGCACCTCGATGTGCTGCCCCTCCCCCGTCCGCTCGCGGTGGAACAGGGCCGCGCAGATCGCCTGCGCCATGACCAGGCCGCAGACCTTGTCGGCGAAGATGGTCGGGATGAGCGCCGGCTGCCCCCAGACCCGCTCCATCAGGTCCGAGACGCCGCTGGCGGCCTGGATGATGTCGTCGTAGGCGGGCTCGTCGGCACGTTCGCTGCCGAGCGGGAAGCCCTGCGCCTGGCAGTAGACGAGGTCGGGCTTGAGCGCCCGGAGGGTGTCGTAGTCCAGCCCCAGCCTGGTGACCGCCTTCGGCCGCATCGTGGTGACCACGACGTCGACCGTGCGCACCAGCCGGCGGACCAGTTCCGCGCCCTCGGCGGACTTCAGGTCGACGTCGATCGAGCGCTTGTTGCGGAGGAGGTTCAGCGCAATCCCGGAGAGCTCCGGATGCGGGCCGGGGCCCATCACGCGGTTGGTGTCGCCTCCCGGCGCCTCGACCAGGATGACCTCGGCGCCCTGGTCGGCGAGCACCTGCGTGGCGAGCGGTCCCATCACCACGCGGGTGAGGTCGAGGACCCTGATGCCGGCGAGAGGACCCTCCTGCCGTGCTCGTTCGCTCGTTGTTGCCGAAAGCACCCGGGTTCCCCTCCTTGACGACCACATCGTGTCGGAATGTATACTAAATCGCATGCAGCCGTCCAGCGTGTTCTCGTGGACGGACCTCCTGGACGGGCGCTCCGACAGGCCCTTCCAGACACTCGCGCACTGACGTCCGCACCCACCTGACCAGGGGAGACGAGTTGCCCGACGACCTCGACGACGAGGCCGGAGTCCTGACGCCCGACACGGCGCCCGACACCGTCTTCGAACGCTTCCTGGACGAAGGCGCGCTCGCCTTCCAGCGCTGCACGGCATGCGCGCACGCCGTCTTCCCGCCGCGCGTGCTGTGCCCGGCCTGCGGTGATCCGCGGCTCGAGTGGCAGCGCTCCGACGGCGAGGGGGTCGTCTACTCGATCACCACGCTGGCCCCGCGCGGGCAGGAGCCCTACGCCGTCGCCCTGGTCGACGTGGCCGAGGGCTTCCGCCTGATGACCAACGTCGTGGCCGACGGAGACGTCGCGATCGGAGATCCGGTGCGAGCCGACTTCTCCGCCGGCGTCACCCCCGCCGGCCCCTTCTTCGTCCCGGAGGAGCAGAAGTGACCCGGACCGAACGTGAGCTGCGCGGCCGTACCGCGGTGGTCGGGGTGGCGGAGTCCTCCCTCGGCGAGGTGGGCCCGGGCATCACCACCCTCGACCTGATCGGTCAGGCCACGGTGCGCGCCCTGGCCGACGCGGGGCTGCAGAAGAGCGACGTCGACGCCGTCTTCGGCCACTCGGCCTTCTTCACCCTGCCCACCCTGACGATCTCCGAGTACCTCGGCATCCGGCCGAAGATGACCGACGGCACCGCCGTCGGGGGCAGCTCGTTCGTCGCGCACCTGCGGCACGCCCAGGCGGCCATCGAGGCCGGCCTGTGCGAGGTCGCGCTGATCGTCTACGCCAGCACCCAGAAGTCGTCGTCGGGCGGCCTCATGTCCTCCGGCCAGGCGCTCACCAAGTCCTACGAGACGCCGTGGCGGCCCCGGATGCCCGCATCGGGCTACGCCATGGCCGCCGCCCGGCACATGCACGAGTACGGGACGACGCGGGAGCAGCTGGCCGAGGTCGCCGTCGCCGCCCGCAAGTGGGCCCAGCTCAACCCGGTCGCCTACATGCGCGACGACCTCACCGTCGAGGACGTCCTCGCCTCCCGGATGGTCAGCACGCCGCTCACCGTGCGGGACTGCTGCCTGGTCACCGACGGCGGCGGGGCAGTCATCGTGACCTCGGCCGAGCGGGCCCGCAGCCTGCGCAAGCCGCCGGTGTACCTGCTCGGCGCCGGCGAGGCCAACTGGCACATGAACGTCTCGCAGATGCCGGACCTCACCCGCACCGCCGCCGCCGAGTCCAGCCGCCGGGCCTACGAGGTCGCCGGCGTGCGGCCGGAGGACGTCGACGTCGTCGAGGTCTACGACGCCTTCACGATCAGCACGGTCATGTTCCTCGAGGACCTCGGCTTCTGCGCCAAGGGCGAGGGCGGGGCGTTCGTCGACCAGGGGGCCATCGCCCCCGGCGGCCGGCTGCCGGTGAACACCAACGGCGGCGGGCTGTCCTACTGCCACCCCGGCATGTACGGGATCTTCCTGATCATCGAGGCCGTCCGGCAGATCCGCGGGGAGGCCGGCGCCCGCCAGGTGGCCGACGCCCACCTCGGCCTCGTGCACGGCAACGGCGGCACGTTCGCCAGTCAGGTCACCGCCGTCCTCGGGGACGACTCCACGCTCTGACCGCCACAGCAGCACCGCAGGACCACTCCCACCAGGACAAGCGGAGGTACGCATCGTGGGCAAGCTCGAGGGCCGGGTCGCCGTCGTCACCGGAGCAGCGCAGGGCATCGGCCGGGCGGTCTCGCACCGCTACGCCGCCGAGGGCGCGAACGTCGCCGTCGTCGACATCAACGAGGAGGCCGCCACGGCGGTCGCCGACGAGATCACCGCCGCCGGCGGGACGGCGATCGGCGTCGCCTGTGACGTCGGGCAGCGTTCCGCCGTCGACGCGGCCGCGGCCCAGGTCGCCGCCGAGCTCGGCACGATCGACGTGCTGGTCAACAACGCCGGCATCACCCGCCCGGCCATGCTCTGGAAGATGACCGACGAGCAGTGGAACGACGTGCTGAACATCCACGTCAACGGCAGCTTCTACTGGATGCAGGCGGTCGTGCCTGCGATGCGCGAGGCCAAGCGGGGATGGCTCATCTTCAGCACCTCGTCCGCGGGGATCCAGGGCACCATCGGGCAGATCAACTACGCCGTCGCCAAGTCCGGTCTCCTGGCCATGATGCGCTCGGCCGCCCGCGAACTCGCGCCGTACAACATCATCTCCAACGCGGTCGCCCCGGCGGCGGCGACGCCGATGACGGAGACCATCCGCACCGACGAACGGTTCAAGAGCACCTACCTCGACACCATCCCGCTGGGCCGCTGGGCCGAGCCGGAGGAGATCGCCGGCGCGTACACGTTCCTCGCGTCCGACGACACCAGCTACATGACCGGCCAGGTGCTGTCGGTCGACGGCGGCCGCCTGATGATGCGGTGACGATCCCGTACCTGCGTCGCGCCCTGGCCACCGGTCCGGTCGTCGGCACGTTCCTGAAACTGCCCCGGCCGGAGGTCGTCGACGTCCTCGCCGGCTGCGGGGTCGACTTCGTGGTGTGCGACCACGAGCACGCCCAGATCAGTGAACGCGAGGCCCGCGAGGTCATCCGCGCCGGTCGGGCGGTCGGCCTGCCGGTGATCGTGCGCGTCCCCGACCTCGATCGCGGGCTGATCAACCGGCTGCTCGAGGCCGGCGCCGCCGGCATCCAGCTGGCGCGGGCGGAGTCGGGAACCGGCCGTCCGCTGGGCGACCTGATGCGCTACCCGCCGGAGGGCACCCGCTCGGTGAGCCCGGCGCAGCCTGCGGCCGGCTACGGCGCCATCCCGTTGACCACGTTCCTGCCCCGCAGCAACGCCGACGTCCTGGCCGTCGGGCAGCTCGAGACGGCGTCAGCGGCCGCTGACCCGGACGCCGCCGTGGCCGGGCTGGACGTCGCCTTCATCGGACCGGTCGACCTCCGGGTGGCGCTGGGGCACGCCGACGACCCCGACCACCCCGACGTCACGCAGGCCGTGACCGGTATCCGGGCGGCCGCGGCGCGGGCCGGCATCCCGGTCGGCACGTACGTCGCCGGGCCCGACGAGGTCGCCGCGGCCGTCGGGAACGGCTACCGCTACGTCGTCGTCTCCAGCGACCTGGCGCTGCTCGCGGCCGGCGCCCGCACCGTCCTGGGTCGTCGCTAGGGGCGCTCGCTGCCGGGCGGTGCCAGCGAGCGGATGACCTCGGCCTGCTCGGCCGCCGCGGCCTCCGCGTCAGCGCCCTCCGAGGGAACCGGCGTGACCATGAGGACCGCCGTCGAGAGGCCGTTGTCGAGGTACCGCTGCACCCCGGCCCGGATCTGCTCGCGAGTCCCCCACACGAACAGCTGGTCGACCACCTCGTCGGGGATGGCCGCGAGGGCCGCGCGCCGGTCGCCGGCCGCCCAGTGCGCCTGCATCGGCGCCAGGGCGTCCCCGCGCCCCAGCCAGGTGTGGAAGGCCGCGTAGGCCGGCACGGTGAGGTAGGCGGCGATGTTGCGCCGGGCCATGCGGCGGGCGATCTCGGGGTCCTCGGTGGGCAGCACGAAGATCCGTCCGACGACCTCCGGCCCATCACCCACCTCCGCCCGGATCTTCAGCACGTCGTCCGCCGACAGCCAGTTGGTGATGGCGCCGTCCCCTTCGGTCACGGCCATCCGCAGCATCGAGGGGCGCAGCGCCGCCACCATGATCGGGGGCGGGACCTCCGGCGGGGAGTCCAGCCGGAACCCGCGCACGCTGAACGTCTCGAACTCCTCGTCGACCCGCTCGCCGGCCAGCGCCTTGCGGAGGAACCGCACGAGGTCCCGGGTCCGCTGGAACGGCTTGACGAACGGCACGGCGTTCCAGGCCTCGGTGATCACCGGCGACGACGAGCCGATGCCGAGCACGAAGCGGCCCGGCGCCAGATCGGCCATCGCGGCGCCGTGCATGGCGATCAGCGCGGGACCACGCGTCGCCGCCGGGACGATCGCCGGGCCGAGCCGGAGCTCCGGCGCCCACTGCGAGGCCAGGACCAGCGGCGTGAAACCGTCCACGCCCGAGGTCTCCCCCGTCCACGCGTCCGTGTACCCGAGCGCCGGCAGACTCCTGATCAGCTCCTCCTGGTCGCGCAGCGGTATGCCGCGCACCGGCAAGGAGATGCCCCAACCCATATCGGTCCCACTTCCGTCGACGTGCCCGAGTGCTGACTCCCGTCGCGGGCGGCCCGGAGCCGGACCGCCCGCCGTCCGCTCAGCGCCAGGGCACCCGGCCGATGTCCTTGCCGACGAGCCGCGCGATCGTGTCGCGGTGGACCTCATCGGGACCGTCGTAGATCCGGGCGTACCGGGCCCGGCGGAGCATGGCCTCCAGCGGGGTGTCGGGGGTGACCCCCATCGCGCCGTGGACCTGGACGGCGCGGTCGACGACGTCGTGCAGCAGCTTGGCGCCGCGCACCTTGATCATGCCGATCTCCAGCCGCGCCCTCGACCCGCGGTCGATGGCCTCGGCCGCGGCGATGACGGCTTCCCGGTGGTAGAAGATGTCCATCGCGGACTCGGCGATCATCGCCTGGATCTGGCCCTTGTCGATCAGCAGCGAGCCGTGCGCGTAGCGCACCTTGGCCCGCGCGACCATGATCTCGAACGCCCGCTCCATCTGACCCAGCCAGCGCATGGCGTGGAAGATCCGGCCCGGGCCGAGCCGCCGCTGGCCGATGACGAACCCGTTGCCGCGTTCGCCGAGCAGATTCGTGGCCGGCACCCGCACGTTCGTCAACCGGATCTCGCAGTGGTCGCCCATGATCGTCTGCTCGGTGCCCAGGGTCGGCACCGCCCGGACGACCTCGTAGCCGGGTGAGTCCGTCGGCACGATGATCGCCGAGACCCGGTGGTGGCGGTCGGCGTCGGGATCGGTCACCGCGAAGATGGTGGTGAAGGCGGCGATGTTCGCGCCGGTGGTGAACCACTTGTGCGCGTTGACGACCCACTCGTCGCCGTCGAGCACCGCGGTCGACTGGATGAGGGTGGGATCGGAACCGGCGACCTCGGGCTCGGTGAGCCCGACCGAGGACCGGATCTCCCCCGCCACCAGCGGCTTGAGCCAGCGATCACGCTGCTCCGGGCTGGCGTTCTCGTTCAGCATGAGCGAGTCCTGCATCGACCAGGTCCCGACGGCCTTCTGGCCGTAGTACGACCGCCCGATGACCTCGTTCAGCAGCGCGGTCTGCATGAACGAGAGGCCCCCTCCTCCGATCTCCTCCGGATGGCCCAGCGCCCACAGGCCGCGCGCCTTCGCCTCGTCCTTGAGCGCCTGGAGGCGGGCTGTCCCGGTCTCCCCGCCCTTGTCCATCTCCGGCTCGGCCGGGACGACCTCGTTGTCGATGAAGTCGCGCACGCGCTCGCGCAGATCCTCGAAACTCTCGGTCACCGTCATCTACTCGTTCTCCTTGGTCGTGCCCACGGGTGCCACGGACTGGGTGTCGAAGCCGAGCGAGTCGAGGATCTGGACGGCCTCGTCGAGATGGAGTCGGACCGTCGCCCCGAACTCCTCGGCCTGCGTCTGGCCGGGCGCGCGCCGGAGGTAGATCGCGTCCTTGATGATGGCCGCGCGCCAGTGCTCGAAGGCCAGGTAGAAGGGCAGCCCGCTCAGGTCCCGATCGGTCTTCTCCTCGTAGAGCCGCACCAGCTCGGCGCCGGACAGGAAGCCGGGCCGCTCGGCGATCTGCTGGGCGGGGTGGGTGACCCGCCCGCAGGTCGGCTCCCAGTAGACGAGCAGGTGCGCGACGTCGGTCAGGGGGTCGCCGGCGGTCGACATCTCCCAGTCCAGGACGGCGGTGATCGACGCGCCGCCGTCCTCGACGTCGAGGATGACATTGCCCAGCCGGTAGTCCCCGTGCACGAGCGCGGTGTAGCGCTGCTCGGGCAGGTTCCGCAGGAGCAGCTCCCCGATCCGCTCGACCTCGGGGAAGGCCCGGTGCTCGACGGAGTTCCACTGCCGCAGCCAGCTCCTGACGCGTCGCTCGAGGAAGCCCTCGGGCCGCCCGAAGTTCGGGAGCTGCAGCTGCTCGGGGCTCAGGGCATGGAGCCGCGCGAGGATGTCGATCAGCTGCCCGGAGCACTGCTCCGCCTGGGCGGGGCTCAGCCCTTCGGCATCGGCCGGGCTGTGCAGGACGTGGCCGGGGCGGAAGTCCATGAGGTAGAACGGCGCCCCGACGACGTCCTCGTCCTCGCTGAAGGCGTGGACGCGCGGGATCGGCAGTCCGCGCCCCTTGAGCGCGTCCAGCACGGTGAACTCCCGGCGCATGTCGTGCGCCTTCGGCGCCGACGGACCGAGCGGCCGGCGGCGCAGGACGTAGCGCCGATCGTCGAGCTGGACGAGGTAGGTGAGGTTGGACGCCCCGCCGGCGAGCAGCGTGACCGTCAGCTGGTCGAACGGCTCGACGCAGCCCGCGAGGAACGCCGTGAGGGCGCCGCGGTCGACCAGGTCCAGCGGATCGACGCCGACCTCGGTCACGCTGACCGCGCCGAGGCCGCGGCGGTCGTGGAGCCGGCGCCGGACACCAGCCCTGCGAGGCGCGCGGTGATGATCTCCTCGGCGTCGGCGACCATCCGGTGGACGAGCTCGTCGACGGTCGGGATGTCGTGGATGAGGCCCTGCACCAGCCCGGCGCTCCACACGCCGGCGTCCAGGTCCCCGGTCTCGTAGACCTCCCGGCCACGCACCCCGGCCACCAGGTGCCGGATCTCGCCGAACTCCGCGCCCTCGTCGAGCATGCCGACGACCTTCCGGCTGACGGCGTTGCTGGCCACCCGCGCGGTGTTCCGCAGGGGCCGGTAGAGCAGGTCGGTGTCGCGCTCGGTGTTCTCCACGATCCGCTCCTTGACCGAGCGGTGGATCGGGGCTTCCTCGGTGCACATGAACCGGGTGCCCATGTTGACGCCCTCGGCGCCCAGGGCCAGCGCCGCCGCGAGGCCGCGGCCGTCGCCGATGCCGCCCGAGGCGATCACCGGGATGGACAGCTCCTCGACCGTGCGCGGCAGGAGGACGAGCAGCGGGACGTCGTCCTCTCCCGGGTGCCCGGCGCACTCGAAGCCGTCGATGCTCACCGCGTCCACGCCGATCTGCTCGGCCTTCACCGCGTGCCGCACGCTCGTGCACTTGTGGATCACCTTGACACCGGCGTCGTGGAACGCGGGCAGGTGGTCGATCGGATTGGCGCCGGCGGTCTCCACGATCGTCACGCCGGACTCGATGATCGCCTGCCGGTACTCGGCGTAGGGCGGCGGCGAGATCGTGGGCAGGATCGTGAGGTTGACCCCGAACGGCCGGTCGGTCATCTCACGGCACCGCGCGATCTCGGCGGCCAGCGCCTCGGGGGTCGGCTGGGTGAGACCGGTGATGATGCCGAGCGCTCCGGCGTTGGCGACAGCGGACACCAGTTCCGCCCGGCCGACCCACTGCATGCCGCCCTGGACGATCGGGTGGTCGATCCCGAACATCTCGGTGAATCGGGTGGTGATCACTGCTGCGCTCCCTCGGTCGTGCCGGTCGACAGGCTCGTCGGCCGGACCGGCCACTCCGGCAGCGGTGGAAGGTCCGAGCTGACCCGCCCCGGGAAGGCCGGGGCGCGCTTCTCGAAGAACGAGGTGACGCCCTCCGCGGCGTCGGGCGCCTGCTTGAGCGCGGCGATGATCCGCGTCTCGTGCAGGTGCGCGGTCCAGGGTGAGGCCTCGGACAGCGAGCTCCAGAACATCCGGCGCGCGGCAGCGACGGAAAGCCCCGAGGTGTTCGCGACGATGTCTGCCGCGATCGCCCGGGCCACGCTCAGCAGTTCGGCATCCGGGACGACCCTGGAGACGAGCCGGCCCTCGCGGGCTTCGGCGGCGGGGACCAGCCGGCCGGTCGCCACCCATTCCATCGCCTGCGAGACGCCGACGATGCGCGGCAGGAACCAGCTCGACGCCGCCTCCTGGATGATCCCGCGCCGGGCGAACACCAGACCGAAGCGGGAGGACTCCGCGCAGATCCGGATGTCCATCGGCAGGGTGAGGGTGACGCCGACGCCGACGGCAGCGCCGTTGATCGCGGCGATGACCGGCTTGCGCACCTCGGCGATCCGCAGCGTCACCATGCCGCCGCCGTCGCGGGGGACCCCGTCGACCAGTTCCGGCGTGGACTGCGTGTCGCTCTGCCCGGCGCCGCTGTAGCTGAACGGCTTGTCCGGGGTGCTGCCGCTGAGGTCCGCGCCGACGCAGAAGTTCTTGCCGGCCCCGGTCACGATCGCGACCCGGACGTCGTCGTCGCCGTCGACCGCGTCGAAGGCCTCGATGAGCTCTCGGCGCATGATCTGGGTGAAGGCGTTCCCGCTGTCGGGCCGGTTCAGCGTGATCGTGGCGATGCCGTCCTCGACGGCGTAGTCGATCTGCTCGAAGCGGCTCATCGGACCGCCCACTCCCCCGTGAACTCCGGCTCGACCTTGTCGGCGAAGGCCCGCCGCGCGGCGGCCGCGTCGGAGGTCGCGTAGTTGACCGCCTGGGCACGGGTCTCGTTGGCCAGCGCGTCGGAGAAGGACAGCATGATCCCCTGGTCGATCAGCGACTTGTTCTGGGCGAGCGCGATCGGGGGGCCGGCAGCCAGCCGTGCGGCGAGCTCGTCGACGAACGGCCCGATCTCCTCCGGCGTCTTGAGCCAGGTCACCAGGCCGAGCTTCTCCGCCTCCTCCGCGGAGACCATCTCGCCGAGCATCGCCAGCCGCTTGGCCTGCTGGAGACCGACCAGGCGCGGCAGCAGCCACGAACCACCCCAGTCGACCGACAGCCCGCGCTTGACGAAGATCTGGGAGAAGCGCGCAGTCGTGGACGCGACGACGAGGTCGCAGGACAGGGCGATGTTCCACCCGGCCCCGACCGCCACGCCCTCGACCTGCGCCACCACCGGCTTCGGGAACTCGTGCAGCAGGATCGGGGTCTTGCCGATGTGCTGCACGCGGCTGAGCGGATGTCCCACCGGCGCCGCGGAGATGTCGGCCCCGCCGCAGAAGTCACCCCCGGCGCCCCTGATGACCAGGACCCGCACGTCGGGGTCGAACTCCGCGAGCCGGAGGATGTCGAACATCGCCTCCCAGGCCTCGAGGGTCATCGCGTTCTTCCGACCCGGCTGGTTGAGCGTCATCCGGAGGATCCCCCCGGAGCACTCGGCCAGGACCGAACCCTCCCCGTACCGCTTCGCGTACTCCTCTGCGCTCATGCGCTGACCTTCCCTTCGACCGCGACCGCTCCCGCGCGTCGCGCCGGTTCCCGATGTCCGCCGTGCGCCTGCTCGAGCGCCTTGCCGCGCTTCAGCCACATCTGCAGGTCGTGCTCCCAGGTGAAGCCGATGCCGCCGTGGGTCTGGAGGGCCACCCGGTTCGCCTCGAACTCCGCCTCCACCGCGCAGATCCGCGCGAGCAGGGCCGACTCCTCGGCCCGCTCGTCGTCCGTCGCGACGAAGTACAGCGCGGCCCGCACGGCACGGCCGGCCAGGCTGACCAGCGAGGTGGCCTGCGCCAGCTGGTGCTTGACCGCCTGGAAGGAGCCGATCGGCCGGTCGAACTGGTGGCGCGTCCTCGCGTACTCGACGCTGCGGTGCAGCAGCTCCTCCGAGAGACCGATCAGCACCGCCGCCGAGCCGGCGTACTGCCGGGTCCGGGCGCCGGCGAGCGCCGCGCCACCACCCGGCAGGGCCTCCCCCGCCCCGTCGTGCGCCGCCACCCGGAACAACCGGCGGGAGGGGTCCATGGAGTGCACCCGGGTCAGGTCCAGCTCGTCGCGGGCGTACGCCTGCACCTCGCCGTCCCGCTCGAGCAGGACCAGATCGCTGACGTGGGCGTCGGGAACGACCGGGGTGCCACCGAGAGCGACCGTCACGCGCAGCTCCCCGGAGGCGATGGCCGGCAGCCACCGAGCCCTCTGCTCCTCCGAGCCCGCTTCGGCGATGAGGGACGGACCGATCAGCAGGGCCTCGAGCAGCGCGTCCGGGACGCACGCCCGGCCGGCTTCCTCGAGCACGGCGCAGAGGTCGACCTCGGTGCCGCCGACCCCGCCGAACTCCTCGGGCACGATCAGCGAGGCCGCGCCGGTTCCGGAGAGGTCCGCCCACAGCTGCGGGTCCCGTCCCGTGTCGGTGTCCCAGAGAGAACGCAGTCGCGCCGGCTCGGCGCGCCGCTCGAACAGTCGCCGGACCGAGCTGCGGAACGCCTGCTGCTCGTCACTGAAGTCGTATCTCATGCCCGCGGCTCCCGAGGCAGCCCGAGGCCACGTTCGCTGATGATGTTCTTCTGGATCTCGGTGCTCCCGGCGAAGATCTCCCCGGCCCGGCCGTGCCAGTAGTTCCGGAGCAGCGGCGGCAGCGCGCCCGAGGGGTCGGGCTCGTGGAGGAGCTCGGCGTCGGGTCCGAGGACGGTGAGGTGCTCCTCGTGGATCGCGGTCTGGATCTCCGACCAGCGCACCTTCAGGATGCTGGAATCGACCCCGTCGTCGGCCCCGCGGGCGATGGTGTCGGTGAGCGCATACGTGGCCTGCTCGTGGGCGAACGTCCAGGCGCTCAGCGAGCCCAGCCGCTCGAGGGCACCGGGGTCGGCATCGCGTCGGCCGACCTCCTCCGCCAGCGCACGAAACGTCTGGGTCAGCCGGGTGTGCTGCCCTCGCCCGGTGCCGCGCTCGAGCCTCAGCGACGTCTGGGCGACCCGCCAGCCGTCGTCGAGGTCCCCGACGAGGTTGGCCAGCGGAATCCGGGCGTCGGTGAAGAAGACCTCGGCGAAACCGGAGTGCCCGTGCAGCTGCCTCATCGGACGGACCTCCACCCCGGGGGTGTCCAGGTCGAGGACGACGAAGCTGATCCCGCGGTGCTTGCGGGCCTCCGGATCGGTGCGGACCAGCGCGAACATGCGGGTCGCGACGACGCCGTAGGAGGTCCAGGTCTTCTGCCCGTTGAGGACCAGCTCGTCGCCCTCGATCCGCGCGGTGGTGCGCAGGGCGGCGAGGTCACTGCCGGCGTCGGGTTCGGAGAAGCCCTGGCACCAGATGTCCGAGCAGTCCAGGATGCCCGGGATCCACTCTCGCTTCTGCTGCTCCGTGCCGTGCACCAGCACGGTCGGGCCACCGTGGATCAGGCCCATCTTGTTGAGCCGCTCGGGCAGCCGGAGCCGGGCGTACTCCTCGTCCCAGATCAGCTGCGCCCAGAGGTCCAGGCCGAGTCCGCCGGCCTCCTTCGGCCACCCGGGAGCCGCGTAGCCGGCCGCGAACAGCCGCCGTTCCCACTCCAGGTGCTCGGCCAGGCCTCGTTCGGTGTAGTACGGCTGGAAGGCATGCGTGGGCTGGTTGGCCTCCAGCCACGCACGGACCTCCGCCCGGAACTCCTGCTGCTGAGGGGTGAACTGCAGATCCATCCGCGGACTAATCCTCTCCCGCCATCGACTTGGCTTCTTCCAGAACAGTGGGACCGGCCCTCCTGCCGCGGTGGGCCCGGACGGCGCCCCAGATCGACGACGCGATCACCAGCACCACCAGTGCGGTCAGCACGCCCGAGACCGGGCGGGTGACGAAGATGGAGAGGCTGCCGTTGGAGAGCAGGAGGGACTGCCGGAAGGCCTGCTCGAGGATCGAGCCGAGCACGAACGCCAGGACCAGCGGCGCGGGCTCGAAGCCGGTCTTGCGCATCAGGTAGCCGACGAGACCGGCAGCCAGCATGACCCACATGTCGAAGATGTCGGTGCTGATGGTGTAGACCCCGACCAGCGTGACCAGCATGGCCATCCCGCCGATGATCCCGACCCGCACGCGCAGGAGCTGCACGAACGCACCCACCATCGGCCAGTTCAGCAGCAGCAGCACCGCGTTGCCCACGAGCATCGAGGCGATGACGCCCCAGAAGATGTCCGGGTGCTCGCTGATCAGCGCCGGTCCCGGGGTGATGTTCTGGGTCATCAGCGCGCCCAGGATGAGGGCGAGCACGGCGTTGGACGGCAGGCCCAGGGTGAGCAGCGGGATGAAGGCCGAGATGGAGGAGGCGTTGTTGGCCGTCTCCGGCCCGGCGACACCCTCGATCGCGCCCTGGCCGAAGCGCTCCGGGTGCTTCGACCGCTTCTTCTCCACCCCGTAGGAGACGATGGAGGACAGGACGCCGCCGCCTCCGGGCAGCACCCCGATCGGGAAGCCCAGCAGCGTGCCCCGGGTGATCGCCCCGCGGGACTGCGCCCAGTCGTCCTTGCTGAACCAGATCCGGCCGACGGCCCCGATCTTCATGTGCTTGCTGCCGGCCCGTTCGAGCACCAGGAGGATCTCGCTGACGCCGAACAGGCCCATCGCGATGGCCACCAGGTCGATGCCGCCGAACAGCTGCGGGATGTCGAGGGTGAACCGGGTCGTGCCGACGATGGGGTCGGTCCCGACCACGGCCAGCAGCAGGCCGACGGCCGCCGCGATGATGCTCTTGATGGTCGACCTGGTGCCCAGGTAGGTCACCATGACGATGCCGAAGATGGTCAGGACGGCGTACTCCGGCGGCCCGAAGCCGACGGCGAACCGCGCCAGCGCGGGCGCCACGAAGATGAGTCCGACGATGGCGAACGTGCCGCCGATGAAGGAGCCGAGCGCGGAGATGCCCAGTGCGGGGCCGGCCCGCCCCTGCCTGGTCATCTGGTAGCCGTCGATGGCGGTGATCGCACTGGCCGCCTCGCCGGGGATCTGCAGCAGCACCGAGGTGATCGTGCCGCCGTACATCGACCCGTAGTAGACGCCGGCGAGCAGGATGATGGCCGACGCCGGCTCGATCCCGTAGGTGAACGGCAGCAGCAGGGCGATGGTCGCGGTCGGGCCGAGGCCCGGCAGGATGCCGATGACCGTCCCGATGAGGACGCCGAGCACCACGTACAGCAGGTTTTCAGGGGTGAACACCACCCCGAAGCCTTCGGCGAGGCCGGTGAGACTCTCCATGGTCAGCGGCCTCCCCAGAGTTGCGCGATGACGTCCGCCGGGAGCCGAGCTCCCAGCACGACGACGAACAGCAGGTGTGCCACCGCGCTGGCCCCGACGGCGAGGGCGAGGGACATGAGCCAGCCTTCCCGGGCGAGCACGCGGAACCAGAACAGGAGCACGAGGCTTGCGGTGAGCAGGAGGCCCACCTCGTCGAACAGGACGACGAACAGGCAGAGGACGATCAGGCCCAGCAGCGGCCGGACGATGATCCGCCCGAAGGGCGCGATGTCCGCGCGGTCCGCGGTGAATATGCCGCCGACGGAGAAGACGATCAACAGGACCGCGACGATGAACGGCCACAGCCCGGTGTCGGGTTGACGCATGGTCCCGAGCTCGAGGTCGTAGGCGCCGACCGCGAAGTACAGGCCGATGCCCGCCGCCACGAGGAAGGGCAGCCGGGCCAGGAGCCAGTCGCCCCGGCGGCGTTCCCGGGCCGGTAGGTCCTCCTGAGGAGCGGCCGCGCCGTCCGGTCCGGCGTTCGAGTCGGCCGAGGAGGCGGGCGGATCCACCGGAACGGCCGCCGGCTCGTCCGGGGCCGGTGGATGCTCCCTGGCTGCCGGTGGTCGTTCCATCGTGGCTCCTCTCGGCGAGGGGTCGGTCGTGCGTGCGGCCGGTCCGGGCTCAGTTGCCGGCGAACAGTTCTTCGAGGATCGGCTGGAGCGTCTCCTGCTCCTGCTCCAGCATCGCCCTCAGGTCATCGGCTCCCATGAAGGGCTCAAGCAGCCGCTCCTCACCGATGACCGTGACGGTCGCCTCGTCCTCGAGGGCTCCCTTGAGGGCCTCCTCCAGGGTGCTCACGATGTCCTCGGGCGTACCCGCCGGGACGACCAGGACGTAGTACGAGTTGCCGTAGACGATCTCCTCGTAGCCGGACTCCACGAAGGTGGGCACGTCAGGCATCGTCGGCAGGGTCTCCGGCGAACTCGTGGCCAGGACCTTGAACTCGCCGCTGTCGACCTGGGCGATCGTCGTCTGGGCGTTCGAGCAGAAGCAACCCGCGACGTTCCCGCCGAGCAGCGCGGTCACCGCCGGAGCCTCGCCCGGGAAGGGCACCGGCGAGAACTCCACGCCGTAGTCCCGGGCCAGCCGCTCGAGCTCGACGTGCTGCGGCGTGCTCGGCCCCGCGGTGGCGATGTTGATCGTGCCCGGTGCCGCCTCGGCCGCCTCGACCAGCTCTTCGAGCGTGTCGTACGGTCCGTCCTCGCGGACGATCAGCAGCCCGGGGCCGAAGGTGGCCACCCCGATCATGTCCAGGTCCTCGAGCCCGTACCCCACGTCCTCGATCAGCGGGACCCGGGCGACGGCCGAGCCCGTCGTCATCCCGATCGTGTAGCCGTCCGGCTCCGCCCGCGCGACCTCCGCCGTGCCCAGCGATCCCGAGGCGCCTTCGACGTTCTCCACGACGACGTTGACGCCGAACTGCTCCTCCATGTAGGCGGCGACCGCGCGGCCGGCGACGTCCGTCGGCCCGCCGGCGGCGTAGCTGACCACGAAGCGGAGGTCGTCGGTCGGGTAGTCCGACTCCGCCTCGCCGGCGGCGGACGTACCGCCGGACCCGGCGTCGTCGCCACAGGCGGCGAGTCCGAGGCTCAGGACGGTGGCGCCGAATACGGCGACGAGCTTCTTCTTCGACACTGAAGTTCCTTCCGGTTGGCTGACTGGTGGAGCAACTGGTGGTGGCCGGACGGGCGGACGCCTGCCTGGCCGGTGAGCTAGTGCGCGGCCGCTCTGCGGGCCACGAGTGCGTCGACCGCGACCGCACCCTGGCCCTCCGGCAGGACGATGAACGGATTGATGTCGATGCTGTCGAGCACGTCGGGGTTGTCGGCCGCGAAGAACGAGAGCTTGCTCAGCGCGTCGGCGAGCGCCGGGACGTCGCAGCGCGGTCGGCCGCGGGCGCCGTCGAGGAGGTCGAAGCCCTTCACCTCCCGGATCATGGCCTCGGCCTCCTCGACCCCGATCGGGGCCAGCCGGCAGCTCACGTCGCCGAGCACCTCGACGAAGATGCCGCCGAGGCCGAACACCACCGTGGCGCCGAGCGAGGCGTCGTTCTGGATGCCGAGGATCGTCTCGACGCCGCCGGTGACCATCTCGGCGACGAGCACGCCGTGGATGTCCGCGTCCGGAACAGCGCTACGGACCGCTCCGGTGATCCGGTCGTAGGCCGCGGCGGCCTCGTCCGGCGACGCGACGTCCAGCACGACTCCGCCGGCCTCCGACTTGTGGAGCACGTCAGGCGACTCGACCTTCATCGCCACGGCCCCCCCGATCTCCTCAGCGGCCCGCGCGGCGTCCTCGGCGGAGGTGACGAGCACCTCGCGGGCGACGGGGATCCCGATGTCGGACAGCAACCGCTTGGCCGAGGACTCCGTGCGCGCCTCGCCCGGTCCGAGCCGGCGGACCGTCCGACCGGACCAGCCCTCCGGCTCGGGGCGAACGGTGAAGTTCTCTGCCAACCGGCCCAGCCGCGCGGTGACGGTGACCGCGTCACCCAGTTCCTCGAAGAGGGGCATGCCCAGGGCGCGGACGTCGCGCAGGACGTCGTCGGTCCCGAGCATCGAGACCATCACGGTGGCGTCGGGATGGGCGGCGCGGACCTTGCGCAGCGACTCCACCACGTTGTCCGACCAGGGCCGCCGCATGCCGATGTAGGTGAGGAAGAGGAGGACGACGTCGAAGTCGCCCTCGCTCAGCACCACGTCGAGGAAACTCGACAGCAGCGCCGGGTCGTTGGTCACCTGCGCGGTGGTGTCGATGGGGTTGACGACACTGGCCGCCGACCAGATGGCCTTGAGCCGCTCCTGTGCGGCCGCGGGGAGCGGGGGGACCTCGAGGCCCGACACGGATGCCGCGTCCGCCGCCAGGATGCCGCCTCCTCCGGAGCCGGTGAGGATGCCCAGCCTCCGGCCGGCGGGAAGACGCCCGACCGCGAGGGCGTACGACATCTGCACGAGCTCGGTGATGGAGCCCACCCGGCAGACGTTGTACCGGTGGAAGAGGGCGTCGTACGCCTGGTTGGACCCGACCAGGGAAGCGGTGTGCGAGGCGGCCGCCGCGGCGCCGACGTCGGATTCGCCGGCCTTGAGCATGATGACCGGCTTGCGCCGCTGGAAGGCGATGTCCAGCGCGGCCTTCAGGCGCTCACCGCTGCGACAGCCCTCCATGTACACGGCGATCGCGGAGACGCTGTCGTCCATGGCGAGGTAGGCGACGCAGTCCGCGACGTCGATGTCCGCCTCGTTGCCCGTGGTCACCCACGGGTCGAACTGGAAGCCGCGCGGCAGGGCGGCGGCGACCGAGTGGCCGCCGATGGCGCCGCTCTGGCTGACCAGCGCCACGCGAGGCAGCGGCCCCTCGGGCTTCGGCAACTGGACGGCGAAGGCGAAGGTGGCGATCGCACCGATCTCGCCGCTGGCCGCCCCGATGCAGTTGGGGCCGAGCAGGCGCATCCCGGCTGCACCGGCGACCTGCACGAGCTGTTCCTGCAGCGCGGCGCCGTCGGGACCCATCTCGGCGAAGCCGGCACTGAACAGGATGGCCACCTTCACGCCCTTGCCGGCGCAGGCGGTGACGGCGTCCAGGACCGCACCGGTCGGAACCGCCACGATGGCCAGGTCGATCTCGCCCGGGACGTCGTCGAGGCTGCGCAGGGCCGGGATGCCCTGGACCTCGTCACGGTGGGGATTGATCGGGTAGATCGCGCCGGTGAAGCCCGCGTCGCGCAGGTGGTGGATCGGCCGGCCGCCGATCTTCGTCGGGTCGGAGGACGCGCCGATGACAGCCACGGACCGCGGCTGGAAGAGTGCCGTCAGGCCCTCGGTCCGAGGTCCTGACGCGATTCCGGTCGCTTCGATAGCACTCACCGACGGCACTCCATCCTTGCGTTGCACGCTCGCGCGGGGCGGGCGGGACGATCAGCGGGCTCCGTGGCCACCGCCCCCTCGGAGGGGTGACCGCGGCCACAACGGACCCTAGGCGAGAACATGCAACTTTGTATACTCTTTGTTGTAGCGAATTCGGCGTGACGCAGCCGGGCCAGCAAAGGCGCAGGTCAACGGCGCGGCAAGGAGTCTCACGACCGCGCAGGTACGCTGCGGACCCGTTCGAGGAAGAGAGAGGCAGGACCCTGTGGTGTTCACAGACACCGCTGAGGGGCGGGAGACGAGCGTCACCCGGTGCCTCGGCGCCCTCCGCAAGCTGATCCTGTCAGGGGCGCTGCTCCCGGGCGAGAAGGTCCACCAGTCCGAACTCGCCGAGCAGCTCAACGTCAGCCGGATCCCGCTGCGCGAGGCGCTGTCCACCCTGGCTGCCGAGGGGGTCCTGGACTACAAGCCCAACACCGGCTACCGGGTGTCGCGCTTCAGCAGCGACGACCTGTCCGAGATCTACCTCATGCGCCGGCTGCTCGAGACCGAGATCCTCTCCACCGTCGATCTCTCCGAGGTCGACGTCGACGAGCTGGCCCAGCTGAACGAGGAGCTCCGCAGGACCGATCCGGCGGAGGACCAGGACCGGTACCAGAAGCTCAACCTCCAGTTCCACTTCCGGCTGTTCGAGTACTCGCCGCTGCGGCTGATCCGCGACGAGGTCACCCGGCTCTGGTACATGTCGAGCTTCTACCGCTCCCTCTACCTGCACGAGGTGGAGTCGTCGCTGCACGTCGTCAGCGATCATGAGCGAATCATCCAGGCGGTGCGCACGAGGGACATCAAGGAGCTCGTCCGTGCCAGTGACGAGCACCGACAGGGCACCGAGAACCTGGTCGTCCGCCGCCTCGGACGCTCGCGCCTGCGCTGACCCTCCGGCTCAGCGACCGGGAACGGGGCGCCGCAGCACCGACGGGCGGCAGAACCACGCGCCGACGAGCACCATCACCGCCGTCATCCCCAGGGCCGCGTCGACGGACGCCAGGTCGGCCAGGCCGCCGCTGAGCGCGGCGGCCAGCGGGCGCGACCCCACGAAGCCGACGAGCCACAGGGCCATGATCCGGCCGATGAACTCCCGCGGGACCCGGTCGTACAGCAATGTCGTGAAGGCGGTCAGGGCCAGGGTCATGCCCGCTCCCCCCACGCCGAACGCGATCAGGGCGGCGACGGCATCGCCGGTGAACGGCAGTGCCACCGAGGAGGCCATGAGCAGCACGAGCCCGAGCGGCGCCAGGTGCGGGTGGTCCAGGTAGCGGTGCAGGACCGCCTGGACGAAGAACGCGACGAAGGCACCGACCCCGAAGGCCGACGCGAACAGCCCCACGAGCTCGGGGCCGCCGCCCAGCGACGCGGAGAGTGCCGGCGCGAGGGTGATCGCGGGATCGGCGCCCACGCCGACCGCGGCCACCCCGAGGATCAGGACCGCAACGACCGGATCCGTGCGCAGGTAGCGCACCCCGTCCCGGACGGAGAAGGAGGCGCCCTCCGTCCGGGCCACCGGGCGGACGCGCAGCCAAACCACCGCGAGCAGGAACACGAAGTGGGTCGCGGCCGCGACCCCGAACGCCACCTCGTACCCGGCTGTCGCGGCCAGTACTCCACCGGCGGCCGGCCCGACCGCACGCCCGACGGAGAAGGTGAGGTTGTCGAGCGCGACCGCCCGGCCCACCTCGCCCTCCCGGACGAGCGAGGGCAGCATCGCCTGCATCGCCGGGCCCCCGATGGTGAAGCCGACGCCCGCGATCATGGCGGTGGCCATCACCAGCCAGGCAGGGACGTCGCCGAGCTCGTTGGTGGCCCACACCCAGCCGGCGAGCAGGGTCGCGCCGACGAAGCAGATGAATCGGCCGACGACGAGCTGCCGTCGGGGGTTGCCCCGGTCGGCCATCGCGCCGCTCAGCGGGGCGAAGACCAGCTGAGGGGTGAACTGGAAAAAGCTCACCAGTCCGACGAGGAAGACCGACCGCGTCAGCTGGTAGATCAGGCTGGCGCTGGCGATGTTCTGGACCCAGATCCCGCAGTTGGCCAGGAGCTTGCCGGCGAAGAAGGGTCCGTAGACGCCGTCGACCACCAGTGCGAAGGAGTTCCGCGGCCGTGGCCGGGCCGGCCGTGGTTCGACGGGCCCGTCGTACCCCGGCCCCGCGGTCCGGAGCCCGTCGTCCGGGTCGGGTTCCTCGGCCTCGACCGCGCTGCTCACCGTGCCCCCCGCTGCCCCAGCGTCAGAAGTAGTAGCGGGCGATGCTCTCCACCACGCAGGCCGGCTTCGCCGCCCCCTCCTGCTCGATGGTGTGGCGGAACTTCACCTGGATGCCCCCCTCGACGGGCGTGGCGTCGACCAGCTCGATGCGGCTGCGGATCCGGCTGCCCGCCGGGACCGGCGCGGGGAAGCGCGCCTTGTCCAGGCCGTAGTTGACGCCCATCTTCGTACCGTCGACGCGGAAGACCGTCTTCTGCAGCGGGACCAGCAGCGACAGCGTCAGGTAGCCGTGCGCGATCGGCCCGCCGAAGGGGCTCTCCGCCTTGGCGCGCTCGACGTCGACGTGGATCCACTGGTGGTCGCCGGTGGCCTCGGCAAACTGGTCGATGCGCTCCTGGTCGACGGTCAGCCAGTCGCTGACGCCGATCTCGGTGCCGACGTTGCTCTGCAGATCGTCGGGGCCGGTGAACACGCGCATGGGGTACTCGCTCTCGCTCGGGATCGGACCGGACGGTGGATCAGCGGCCGATGGGCCGGGCCCGCAGGTGGTCGCCGGGGTAGGCATCGGCGAAGGTCAGGACGCGCCCCTGGGCGGCCACGAGGTCGTCGGCCTGCGCGACGAGGGCCGCGAGGTCGTCGTTGGCGTGCAGGAACCGGCCTGACAGCGCGTCGAGCTCGCCGCGGGCGATGGCGAGGAAGCCGTCGACGGCCTGCTCCATCGGCGTCCACTCAAGCGCTGGCTTGTCCCCCAAGCCCAGCGTCTCGGTCATCGCCGTGCGCACGCGGCCGGGACTGAAGTTGAAGGCATGGACCCCGGTACCGGCGAGGCCCTTGTCTAGCGACTCCATCAGCTGCGCCAGCGCGGCCTTCGACGTCCCGTAGGCGGTCTGGGTCGCCATACTGCGCACGGCGCGCATGCTGTTGACGCTCACGATCCGGCCAGAACCCCGGGCCAGCATCCCCGGCACGACCGCGGCGGCGAACAGCATCGGGCCACGCACGTTCACGGTCACCGCCTGCCACCAGCCTTCGGTGTCGGCCTCCCAGAGCGTCCGCTCCTCCGGCTCGACGACGCCGGCGTTGTTCACCAGGAGGTCGATGCCCCCGAGAGCCGACTCCGTCTCGGCCACGACCCGCTGGACGTGCACCGGATCGGTGACGTCGCCGGGGAAGGTCAGGACCGGGCGGTCCCCGGCTGCGGTGAGCTCCGCACGAAGCTCTACCAGCTGGTCCCCCGATCGAGCGGTGAGGGCGAGTGCCATGCCCTCCGCGTGCAGGCGTGTGGCGAGCGCCCGCCCGATCCCCCGACTGGCGCCGGTGACCAGCGCTGTCCGACCGTCGAGCACGGCACGCTCCCTTCGTCGCGAACGATTCAGGATGAAATGTATACAAATCTGACTGACAATTGCCAGCCTTCTACCGCGCCCTGCCCGAGGACCTCGGAAGCGTGCAGTCACCCGCCCGGCCAGAGGAGGGGTCGGATCGGTGCTGAGCGGCTGCCGTTGCCACCGCTCGACAAGGCCGCGCAGCCAGAGCCCGCCCGGCAGCCCGACGAGGACCACGAGCCCGTAGAGCCCACCGGTCGTGGTCATGACGACCGTGATGCCCGGGCAGGTGGCGCCGACCCCGAAGCCCATTCCGAAGACGGCACCCCCGTAGACGTGACGGCGTTCGATCCGGGCGTGGGGCAGGGTCAGCGGGCCCGCGTACCGCGTCCGCCCCAGGCGGCGCAGGACGGCGAAGCCGACGGCGGTCACCGCCATCGCGCTGCCCATCATCAGGGAGATGTACGGGTCCTCCAGCAGGAGCCCGTCGTGGATGGTGTCGTAGTCGCCCAGTCCGCTGACGGTGAGCAGGAAGCCGAAGGTCGCGCCGACGGCGAGGACCGACCAGCGGACGCCGCGCGTCACAACAGCCCGCCGGTCAGCCCGTGGAGGGCCAGCGTCACCAGCACGGCGACCGAGAAGAACGTCGCCGTCATTACGAGACTGTCCGGGGATCCTGCGGCACAGCCGGACATCCCGTGCCCCGACGTGCAGCCGCCGGCCCACCGGGACCCGTAGCTCAGCGCGATCCCGACCAGGGGCAGGATCGGGACGAGCGCGCCCGGCCCCAGGAGCTCTGACAGCCGGCCGTAGCCGGTGCACGACCACCGGTGGTCCCAGCAGGGCGGCACCAGCGAGCCACCGACCAGGGCGAGCAGGAAGGTTCGCCGCCAGGGGTCAGGACAGCCCTCGGCCGGCGCGATGATCGCCAGCCAGGCCCCCGGACACCCCGAGCCGGGCGTTGATCAGCCCGTACAGCGCGACCACGCACACTCCGACCCCCGGGCCGGTGACCCACCACGGCAGCTGCGGAGCGATCCAGTCGAGCACGGCGACCCCTTCGACGGAGAACGGCCGCACATGCTGCCATCCCTCGGCACCCATAGCCGCTCCGCGGACACCCCGCGAGGAGCTGCTCGGCGCCTAGCGTCCAGCGAACGAAGCCGTTCAGGCTCTCGATGAGGGAGCGCACACCATAGGTGACAAGTCCCCGCGGCAGCAGATGGCGAAGAAGGCCACCGGCAAGTCGATCAGAGAGAAGCGGATGGAGAAGAAGGCCAAGAACGATCACGCGTCGCAGATGGAGAACCTGACCCACGGCAAGAAGAGCGGCCCCCCGACCGGTCAGCCTCTCCTGATGGGAAGGCTGACCGGCGACGTCCCGCGCGCGTCCAGGTCACCGGTAGCGGTGAGCCGGGCGGTGGTCACCTGCGCAGCACGGCGTCGATGAGGTGCGGACCCGGCTCGGCCAGCGCCCGGCGCAACTGGTCGGCGAGCTCCTCGGTGGTCGTCGCCCGGCTGGCCGGCACCCCCATGCCGGTCGCGAGGGCGACGAAGTCGAGGTCGGGTCCACCCAGGTCGAGCAGCCGGCCGGCCCGCTCGCCGTCGCCGGCCGCTCCGACCCGCCCAGGCTCGTGCTCGGGGATCGCGTAGGACCCGTTGTCGCAGATGATCGTGGTAATATCCGCCTGTTCGCGGGCATAGCTCTACAGGGCTGAAATCGTGTACATCGCGCTTCCGTGGGCCTGGATGCCGATGACCGGCCGGTCGGGGCACGCCACCGCCGCGCCGAGCGCCACCGGCAGCCCGTAGCCGATGGCCCCGCCGGTGAGGGCGAGCCAGTCGTGACGGGGAGCGCCTGCCGTGAGCTCCATGAGCCCCGCCCCGGAGCTGATCGCCTCGTCGACGACGATGGCGCGCTCGGGGAGCAGCGCCCCGATCACCGCGGCCATCGTGCGCGGGGTCAGCTCCCCCGCCCGGCAGATCCGGGCGCGACGCCTCGAGCACCTCGGGTTCGGCACCCGGGGCGGCTCGCTCGGCAAGGGCGCCCAGCGCGGCGACCGCGTCCTCCCCCGGTGCGATGAGCACGTGCACGGTGCAGCCCTCCGGCACCGGGTGGCCCCGCACACCCGGGTAGGAGAAGAAGTGCACCGGCGCCTGCGCGCCGGCCAGCACCAGGTGCTTGGCCCCGCGAAGGCGGCGACGGCCATCTCGGGGGGATAGGGCAGGCGAGCGAGGTCGGGCAGGCCCGCGCCCCGCGCGGCGTGCGCCGGGAAGGTCTCCGACATCAGCCGCGCCCCCGTCCCGGCGACCACCCGGGCGGCGGCGAGCTGTCCGGACTCGCTCATGCCATCGGCCCCGAGAAAGAGCACGGCGGGCTCACCGGGGACCAGCACGGCCGCGACGTCGTCCACCACCGACGGCGCGACCTGCGGCGCGGGCCGGGCGGGCACCGGCGCGGCGATCTCGGCGCCGTCCTCCCAGGACACGTCCGCGGGCAGGATTAGGGTCGCGATCCTCCCGGGGGACGCCGACGCAGCGGCCACCGCATCGGCGGCGTCGGCCGCGACGTCGGCGGTGGCGAGCGAGCGCCGCACCCAGCCGGAGACGGTTCCGGCGACCGCGTCGATGTCGGACTCCAGAGGTGCGTCCAGCCGCTTGTGCGGCCGGGCATGGTCGCCGACGACGTTCCTCAGCGGCGTCCGGCCGCGGCGGGCGTTGTGCAGATTGGCCAGCCCGTTGGCCATCCCCGGCCCGAGGTGCAAGAGGTCGCCGTCGGCCGGCCGGCCATCCGCGCGTAGCCGTCGTCAGCACCGGTGGCGACGCCCTCGAAAAGGGTGAGCACGGCACGCATGTCGGGGACGTCGTCCAGAGCAGCAACGAAGTGCATCTCCGACGTGCCGGGGTTGGCGAAGCAGACGTCCACCCCCGCGTCGACGAGTGTGCGGATGAGGGCCTGAGCTCCGTTCACCGTCAACTCGCGGTCTCGATGTCGAAGTGGGTGAACGTGACCCCGCCGGTCGCGAAGTCGGCGAGGTCCTTACCAGCCGCCCGACCTTCGGGCGACGCGAGCGCCTCCCCCATGGCCCGCTCGGAGTCGAAGTGCAGCCCGGCGACCAGGTAGGGCGCCGGCTGGGCGGGGTCCATGGCTGCGGCGTGCCCGAAGGTCAGCCGCACCAGGCCGGGCTGCTTCAGCGCCAACGGGTGTGGGTCTCCCGGTAGTAGGCGTCGAACGCCGCAGGATTGGTGGGCTGTCCGTAGCTGACAACGAGCCGGTGCACCATGCAGGACCTCCGATGACGTCCGGGCTCCGCTGCCCGTGACCGTCCCTGCACCCGATCAGGTGCGGGGCGACCCCCGCGACCTCAGAAGGTCAGCACCAACCGGCCACGGACGCCGCCGCGCTCCAGCTGCCGGTGCGCGTCGGCGGCCTGCTCGGCAGGGAAGGTCCGCGCCACCCGGAGGGTGAGGACGCCGTCCTCCACCTGCTGGCGCAGCCGGTCCAGCACGGCCCGGTCCTCCGCGACCTTGCGCACCAGCGGCGGGAAGAACCGCAACCCGCGCTGCCCGTCGCCGCGGTAGCCGCGCACCGTCGCGACCGAGCCGCCGTCGCGCACCGCGGGGAGCACCAGCGCGTCCTGCACCGCGCCGTCGGCCAGCCCGTCCACGCCCTCGGGGAACTGCTCGCGGATGCGCTCTGCCACGTCGTCGCCCCGGCGCACCGGGACGTCGGCCCAGCTTGCGCAACAGTGGCTCGTCGGCTTCCGCGGCGTCGGCGACCACCGTCAGCCCGTCGGCCTTGGCCAGCTGCACGACGTACCCGCCGAAGGTACCGGCCGCGCCGGTCACCGCGAGCACCTGGCCGGGCCGCAGCCTCATGAGGTCGAGGGCGAAGCGTGCGGTAAGGCCGTTCATCGGCAGCGTCGAGGCGGCCACGGCGTCGACGCCCTTCGGCGCGCGGACCACCGAGTCGCCGGGCAGCACCTTGTCCTCGCGGTAGCCGCCGTGCGGGCCGAAAGGGACAACGATCCCCATCGCGTCGTCCCCGACCGCCACGTGCTCGACGCCGTCGCCGACCTCGATGACGACCCCCGCGACGTCCATCCCGGGTACCCACGGCGGGGTCGTGATCGGGTCGCGCCCGGCGTAGGCCCCGACCGGGCATGGGTGTCGGTCAGGTTGACCGCCGCCGCCTGCACCCGGAGCCGCACCTGCCCGGGGCCCAGCGGCTCCGCTGGACGTCGACGATGTGCAGGACCTCGGGCCCGCCGAACTCGATGACTCCTGCTGCGCGCATGCCCGTCTGCCTACACGCGGGCAGCGGCGCCGGACGACCGGGTCGGCGCCCGACACGCGCTCAGGCGGCAGCCGGGACGTCCTCCAGCCGGCGCAGCGGCATGCCGAGCCGGGACGACAGGTCGCCGACGTCGGTCCCGTACGTCTCGACGACCGTTACCACCCCCTGGTCGATCCGGAACACCGCCAGGTCGGTGTACACCCGGCTCACGCACTCGGCCCCGGTCAGCGGATAGGTGCACTCCGGCACGATCTTCGGCATCCCATCGCGATCGAAGAGCGTCATGATCGCGAAGACGCTCTTGGCCCCCACGGCCAGGTCCATCGCGCCACCGACGCCCGGGATGGCGTCGGGTTCGCCGGTGTGCCAGTTGGCGAGGTCGCCCCGGGCCGACACCTGGTAGGCCCCGAGCACGCAGAGATCGAGATGTCCGCCGCGCATCATGGCGAAGGAGGTCGGGTGGTCGAAGTACGCGGCCCCCGGGAGCTCGGTGACGTGGAGCTTGCCGGCGTTGACGAGGTCGGGATCCACCTCGTCCCCGGTCGCGACCGGCCCCATGCCCAGCATGCCGTTCTCGGTGTGGAGGGTGACCCCGTGCTCGGGATCGATGAACTCGGCGACGAGCGTCGGGAGCCCGACCCCGAGGTTCACGTAGGACCCGACGGCGATGTCGCGGGCGAGCCGCTCGGCCATCTGCGAGCGGTCGAGTGCCGGCTGGTCCCGGTGCTCGAGGGTGTGGTGGGCGGTCACGCGGTCTCCTCCAGGACGGGGCGGACGGCCACCCGGTCGACGAAGATCCCCGGTGTCACCACCACCTCGGGATCGATCTCCCCGATCTCCACCACGCTGTCGACCTCGGCGATGGTCAGCTTCGCCGCGGTGGCCATGACGGGGCCAAAGTTGCGGGCCGTCTTGCGGTAGACGAGGTTGCCCCGACGGTCGGAGCGGTGCGCCCGGATCAGCGCGACGTCGCCGGTGAGCGGGGACTCGAAGACGTACTCGCGACCGTCGATGACCCGTACCTCCTTGCCCTCCGCGAGGAGGGTGCGGACGCCGGTGCGCGTGTAGAAGCCGCCGACGCCGGCCCCGCCGGCCCGGAGCCGCTCGGCGAGCGTCCCCTGGGGAACGACCTCCAGCTTGATCTTCCCGGCCCGGTAGAGGTCCATGAAGACGAACGAGTCGGCCTGGCGGGGAAAGGAGCAGATGAGCTTGCCCACCCGGCCCGCGCCGATGAGCGCCGCCAGGCCGGTCGTGCCCGAGCCGGCGTTGTTGCTCACGACCGTGAGATCGGTCGCGCCCTGGCGGACC
Organism: Blastococcus carthaginiensis; assembly: GCF_030731085.1. Lineage (NCBI taxonomy): Bacteria > Bacillati > Actinomycetota > Actinomycetes > Geodermatophilales > Geodermatophilaceae > Blastococcus > Blastococcus carthaginiensis. The sequence goes on from NZ_JASNFN010000018.1 coordinate 50,926, forward strand.
AGCGCCTCGAGCAGCTCGATCGCCAGACCCGGGGCTCCGAAGCCCCCGACCAGGACCGTCGCGCCGTCTCGCACGCCGGCGACGGCCTCGTCGCAGGAGGCCGCGAACGAGGTCACCGGGGAACCTCCGCACGGAGCGCCGAGCTGCATCGGGACGACTGCCGCATCGGGTGACCTCGGTTCGTGGCGGGACGGAGGGACACGAGGATCGTATACAAAATCCCTGGCTGTCCAACACCCCGCCGCCCGGGACGACGGTCGACGCGGAGCCGGGGGGTATCGCACAGGCAGCCCCCGACGGACGGTGGCGCCGCCTGACACCATGGCTTCGCGGACTGCTCACCGGGACGGCGATCGGGTCGAGCGCGGTGGTGTCGGCGGGATGGGACGGCGATCGGGTCGAGCGCGGTGGTGTCGGCGGGATGGTGCGCCGTCATCGCGCTGGTCGGCTACCTGTGGGCGCGGTGCAACTACGAGAACCGCCCCGCTCGCTGACAGACGGACAGCGGCCCAGGACCGGGATGGTCCTGGGCCGCCGTCGTCGATGGTCAGCCCTTGAACTTATACGTCTTCAGCAGACCCCGGCTGATGATCGTCTTCTGGATCTCGCTGGTGCCCTCGCCGATGAGCAGGAACGGCGCCTCGCGCATGAGCCGCTCGATCTCGTACTCCTTGGAGTAGCCGTAGCCGCCGTGGATGCGGAAGGACTGCGTGGTCACCTCGGCGCAGTACTCGCTGGCGATCAGCTTGGCCATGCCGGCCTCGACGTCGTTGCGCTTGCCGGCGTCCTTGAGGCGGGCGGCGTTGACCATCATCAGGTGCGCGGCCTCGACCTTGGTCGCCATCTCGGCGAGCTGGAAGGCGATCGCCTGGTGCGCGGCGATGGGCTTGCCGAACGTCTCCCGCTGCTGGGCGTAGGCGACGGCGAGCTCGAAGGCGCGGATGGAGATGCCGCAGGCGCGCGCGGCGACGTTGACCCGGCCGACCTCGACGCCGTCCATCATCTGGGCGAAGCCGCGGCCCGGCTCGCCACCAAGGATGTCGGAGGCCTCCGCCCGGTAGCCGTCGAACACCAGCTCGGTGGTGTCGACGCCCTTGTAGCCCATCTTGTCGATCTTGCCGGGGATGGTGAGCCCGGGCTTGACCTGGCCGAACCCGGCCGGCTTCTCGACGAGGAACGTGGTCAGGTTCTGGTGCGCCTTCTCCGCGCCCAGCTCGGTGCGCACGAGCGCCGCGACCAGGGTGGAGCTGCCGCCGTTGGTCAGCCACATCTTCTGGCCGTCGATGACGTAGCCGCCGTCGGCCTGCTCGACCGCCTTGGTGCGGATGCCGGCGACGTCGGAGCCCAGCCCCGGCTCGGACATCGAGAACGCACCGCGCACCTCGCCGGTGGCCATGCGGGGCAGGTAGTGCTCCTTCTGCGCCTGCGTGCCGTGCTGCTTGATCATGTACGCGACGATGAAGTGCGTGTTGATGACGCCGGAGACGCTCATCCACCCGCGGGCGATCTCCTCGACCACCAGCGCGTAGGTGAGCAGCGACTCGCCGAGGCCGCCGTACTCCTCGGGGATCATCAGCCCGAAGATGCCCAGCTCCTTGAGCCCGTCGACGATCTCCTGCGGGTAGACGTCGCCGTGCTCGAGCTCCTGCGCGTGCGGGATGATCTCCTTGTCGACGAAGCTCCTGACCGTCGACAGGATCTCCTGCTGGATGTCGGTCAGGTCGGCGGTCTGGGCCAGTCGCGTCACAGGTTCACTCCTCGGGGGACTCCGGTGTCCGGGCTACCGGCGAGTATGAGGTACCGGGACCGCACCCTCTGCGTGCGCTCGGTCACTCCCGCGCGCAGCGGACGGCATGCCCGGCAGAGGTGCGGTGGTCGAACCGCCGGCGGCCGGCGCGGGCTAGCGTGCCGCGGGTGACCTCTCGCGACGAGCCGCCGCACGGCGCCGCCCCCGGCTACGGGCCCCCGCCCGGCTACGGACCCCCGCCCGGCTACGGGCAGCCCTACGGCCCACCGCCGGGTTACGGCCCACCGCAGTGGGGCCGGCCGACCAACACGCTGGCCATCCTGGCCCTGGTCATGGCGTTCGTCTTCGCGCCGGCCGGGCTGGTCCTGGGCATCGTGGCCCGCAAGCAGATCCGCCGGACCGGCGAGGACGGGGCCGGGCTGGCGCTGGCCGGGATCATCGTCGGCGGCCTGGTCACCGGCTTCTTCGTGCTGATCATCCTGCTCTGGGTCGTCGCCTTCGCGACGCTGAGCAGCACCGGCTTCGGCCCCTGATCGCGCGAGGCATAGGAAGCTTTACCTGCGGATCGCGGGTCGGATCCGCAGGTAAAGCTTCCTATGCCCGGGTCACGCCTCCGGCGGGGTGAAGGACGACGTCCGAGACAGACCGGCCGCCCGCCCCTTACCGGCGATGACCAGGGCCATCTTGCGGCTGGCCTCGTCGATCATCTCGTCGCCCAGCATCGCCGAGCCCTTCTTGCCGCCGGCCTCCGACGTCGCCCAGTCGTAGGCGTCGAGGATCAGCTCGGCGTGGTCGTAGTCCTCCTGCGACGGCGCGTAGATCTCGTTGGCGGCGTCGATCTGGCCGGGGTGCAGCACCCACTTGCCGTCGAAGCCGAGCATCGCCGAGCGCTTGGCGACCTCCTCGAACGCGGGCACGTCGCGCACCTGGAGGAAGGGGCCGTCGATCGCCTGGACGCCACGGGCGCGGGCGGCCATGAGGATCTGCATGAGGATGTAGTGGAACGGGTCCCCCGGGTAGTCGGGGTGCAGGGCGCCGACGACGAGCGACTTCATGTTGATGCTGGCCATGAAGTCGGCCGGCCCGAAGATGATCGTCTCGATGCGATCGCTCGCGAAGGCGATGTCGTTGACGTTGATCAGGCCCTGCGCCGTCTCGATCTGCGCCTCGATGCCGATCCGGCCGACCTCGAGGCCGTTGGCCTTCTCGATCTGGGTGAGCAGCATGTCCAGCGCCTTGACCTGGGCGGCGTCCTGGACCTTCGGCAGCATGATGCAGTCGAGGTTCGCACCGGCCCCGCCGACGACCTCGAGCACGTCCTGGAAGGTCCACTCCGTCGTCCAGTCGTTGACCCGGACGGTGCGGATCTTCTCGCCCCAGCCGCCCTCGTTCAGGGCCGCGACGATGTTCTTGCGGGCGCCGGGCTTGGCCAGCGGCGCGCACGCGTCCTCCAGGTCGAGGAAGACCTGGTCGGCGGGCAGGCCCTTGGCCTTCTCCAGGAACCGGGGGTTGCTGCCCGGGACGGCGAGGTTGGAACGACGGGATCGGAGCTCGGCCACGGTGCCTCCGCTGGGGTGGTGGGGTGGGTGGACAACACTGCTGGGCGGATCGTCTTCTCGGCTACCGGAGGGTAGCGACGGCGTGATCACGTCGCCCTCCGGCCACCGCCCGGACCGTTCTTCGCGCGGGCAGGTGTGGCCGACGACACGCGGGGGCTCGCCGGACCGGGTGACGGCCGACGCTCAGGTGGCGGGCTCGACCAGCGTCGGCGGCCGGCCCGCCCGCACGACCAGCGCCACCCCGGCCACCACGAGGAGCACCCCCGGCAGCGCCAGCAGCGGCGGCACCTGCTGCAGCAGGACGAGCGCGAACAGCAGGGCGCCCGGCACCTCGAGCAGGACGGCGAGGCTCACCACCGTGGGGCCCACGGACGAGAGCACCAGGTTGAGCACGGTGTGGCCGAAGAGCTGCGCCGAGACGGTGATGGCCGCGATCAGCCACCAGTCGCGCGCCTCGAAACCCGTCAGCGGCGCGTCGACGAGCAGCGCCGCGACCGCGATCACGACCGCGCACACCGAGTAGCAGACGACGGCGTACGCCGAGGTCGCCAGCCGCTGCCGCGCCCGGGCCCCGGCGAGCACGTAGCCCCCGGCGCAGATCGCCCCCAGCAGGGCGAGCGCGTCGCCGGCGAGCGCCTCGGTGCTCACCGTCACGTCCACCCCCACGATCAGGACGACGCCGGCGAACGCCAGGAGCAGGCCGCCCCACACCGCGGCCGGCAGCCGCACCCCGGAGACGCGGGCGGCGAGCGCCGTCCAGATCGGCGTGGTCGTGACCAGCGCGACCGAGGCGGCCACCGTCGTCATCGACAAGCTCGGCAGCCACGCGGCGAAGTGGGCCGCGAGGAAGAGCCCGGCGACGACCGAGCTGCGCAGATCGCGCCACCGGAGCCCGGACAGGGTGGCGCGCTCGCCGGTGAGCAGGACGGGGAGGAGCGCGGCGGCGCCGGCGGCGTTCCGCCAGAAGGCCAGCGCCAGCATCGGCGCGGTGACCATCGCGGTCAGCGGCGCGGAGAGCGAGACGCCGACGACGGCGAGGAAGAGCAGGCCGGACTCCCGGCCCCCCGGCCGGTGCAGCGCCCAGGCGGTGCTCGCGGATGCGGTGCTCAGCTGGGCACCCGGATCCGGCCGGAGGCGACCGGCACGACGGCGCCGCGCACGGTCGCGGCGACCGCCCGGCTGCCGGCGGCGGTGACGGTGCAGTCGAGGACGGAGGGCCGCCCCATCCGCTCGCCCTGCCGCACGGTGTAGCTCGACGTGCCCTCACCGGCCAGCAGCCCGCTCTCGACCAGCCACACCCCGGCGCCCAGCGCCGCGGAGCCGGTGGCCGGGTCCTCGCCCCAGACGAGGTCGCGGGCGAACACCCGCGCGCGGGCGGTCGCGGTCGCGGCGTCCCAGGACAGCACCGCCACCCCCTCGCCCACGTCGACCCCGGCGAGCGCCCGCGGGTCGGGGACGGCGCGGTCGACGGCGTCGGGGCAGACGGAGAGGTACCCGAACGGCAGGCCGCAGCCGGCGACGTCCGCGGGTACGCCGGTGAGGTCGGCCGCGTCCAGGCCCATCGCCGCGGCGAGCTCGGCGGGCGCCGGGCCGTCCTGGAGCGTGGGCCGGCCGCCGGAGAGGGTCGCGCCGTCGGCGTCCACCACCACGTCGAGGACCCCGGCGCCGCACTCCTGGCGCAGCGTCCCCGCCGGCAGCCGCCCGGTGCGCACCAACGTGTGCGCCGCGCCGACGCTCGGGTGGCCGGCGAAGGGCAGCTCGGCGTAGGGCGTGAAGATCCGCACCCGGTAGTCGGCGCCGGCCTCGGTGGGGGCGCACAGGAGTGAGGTCTCCGAGAGCGCGAACTCGTTCGCCAGGGCCTGGCACTGCTCCGTGGTGAGCTCGTCGGCGTCGAAGACCACCGCCAGCGGGTTCCCGGCGAACGCCCGCGGGGCGAACACGTCGACGACCTCGTACTCCAGCTCGACCGGGGCAGCCACGGCCCCGACGGTAGCCTTCGTCGAGACCGAGCTTGCGAGGGCTCGCAGGGACAGAGCCGTGGGTCATGGGGCCGACGAGCGCCAGCGAGGACTCGAGACCGAGCGTGCGAGGTCTTGCATCGACACAGCCGTGCGGCACGGAGCCGACGAGCGCCAGCGAGGAGGTTCCGTGACCACGGCGACCAGGGCGTACGTCTCCCGGCTCGCCGGGCTGACCGTCTTCGACCCCAACGGCGACCGGGTCGGCAAGGTCCGCGACGTCGTCGTCGGTCTCCGGGTCGGGACGGCGTGCCCGCGCGTGCTGGGCCTCGTGGTGGAGGTGGTCGCGCGCCGCCGGATCTTCGTGCCGATGGGCCGGGTGACGGCGCTGGACCCCGGTGCGGTGCTGCTCGCCTCGGGCACCCTCAACCTCAAGCGGTTCGAGCAGCGTGCCGGCGAGACCCTCGTGCTCGGCGAGCTGCTCGACCGGCGGGTGACGGTCAACGAGTCCGGTCGCCCGGCGACGGTCGTCGACGCCGCCATCGAGCAGACCCGCACCGGCGACTGGCTGCTCTCGCGGGTCGCCGTCCAGGAGCCCGGCCGGCTGGGCCGCCGCGGCCAGTCCCACCAGCTGGAGTGGGACGAGGTCACCGGCCTGGCGCTGCCGCAGACCGGGCAGGGCGCCGAGACGCTCATCGCCACCTACCGCGAGCTCAACGCCGCCGACATGGCGCACGCGCTGCAGGAGCTGCCGATCAAGCGCCGGCACGAGGTGGCCGAGGCGATGGACGACGTGCGGCTGGCCGACGTCCTGGGCGAGCTCCCCGAGACCGAGCAGATCACCATCCTGGGCACCCTGGAGGAGAGCCGCGCTGCCGACGTCCTCGAGGAGATGGACCCCGACGACGCCGCGGACCTGCTGTCGGAGCTGCACGCCGTCGACCGGAACCGCCTGCTGGAGCTGATGGAGCCCGACGAGGCCGAGTCGGTGCGCCAGCTGCTCAAGTACTCCGAGGACACCGCCGGCGGGATGATGACCAGCGAGCCGGTGATCCTGGCGCCCGACGCGACCATCGCCGAGGCCCTGGCCCGGGTGCGGCAGGAGGAGATCACCCCCTCGCTGGCCAGCCAGGTATACGTCTGCCGCCCGCCATCGGCCACGCCGACCGGCCGCTACCTCGGGCTGGCGCACATCCAGCGGCTGCTGCGCGAACCACCCTCCACCCTGGTGAGCGGCGTGCTCGACGACCTGGAGCCGCTGAAGCCCGAGGCCCCGCTCGCCGAGGTCACCCACTACTTCGCCACCTACAACCTCGTCGCCGCGCCGGTCGTCGACGCGCAGGGCCGGCTGGTGGGCGCGGTCAGCGTCGACGACGTGCTCGACCACCTGCTGCCCGACGACTGGCGGGAGCGTGCCCGCCGTGGCTGACGGCCCCCGGCTCGACGTCCCCCGCAGCGGCGCCCGCCGGTTCGGCAGCTTCCTGCGCCTGAACCCCGACGCCGTCGGCCAGTTCGCCGAGGGCATCGCGCGGTTCCTGGGCACCGGGCGGTTCCTCGCCGTCCAGACGATCGTCGTCATCGTCTGGATCGCGCTCAACGTCTTCGCCGTCCGGCTGCGCTGGGACCCCTACCCCTTCATCCTGCTGAACCTGGCCTTCTCGACCCAGGCCGCCTACGCCGCGCCGCTGATCCTGCTGGCGCAGAACCGGCAGGCCGACCGCGACCGCGTGCAGGCCGAGGAGGACCGGGCCCGGGCGGCGTCGACCCGCGCCGACACCGAGTACCTCGCCCGCGAGCTGGCGGCGGTGCGGGTGGCCGTCGGCGAGCTGGCCACCCGCGACTTCATCCGCGGCGAGCTCAACCGCCTCGCCAGCGACGATGGCGAGGACGCCGACAAGCGCCAGAAAAGGCGGAAGAAGCGCGAGGAGGCCGAGGCGCGCGGCGGAGCGGCCACCGCCTGACCTCCGGCGCGCGCCGGAGGTCAGCTGATCGGCCCGCCGAAGACGTCGAAGAGCCGCAGGGCGAGCACCGTCGCCAGTGGAAGCAGGCGCAGCCCCCAGACCCGGCTCGACCGCTGCCGGGGCGGCACGAGGACGAGCCACACCGGCAGCAGCCGGCTCCAGCCGAAGGTGCAGGACCCAGGCCGACGGCCCACCGCCAGGTCGTCTCGTCCGCTGCCGTGGCCAGGACGCCGGCGAGCAGTCCCAGCAGCGCCATCGCCCCGAGGGCGACAGGCCCTCGTCGCAGGACGAGGTCGGTGAACGCGGACCGATCGTGGCTGCCGGGGCGGCGCGGCCGCCACCCGCCGCACCGGACTGGCAGGCTGCGGCGATGGGTAACCCCAGCAGCGGCTTCGTGGTGCGCGTCGAGCACCTGCCCGACCGCAGCTACCGGCTGTGGCTGCAGACGGCCGGCACACCGCTGGACCTCGGCACCGTGCAACGCAGCCGGGACCTGTACCCGGCCGCGCACGCCCGGGTCGCAGCGCATGCCGGCGTGGACCCCGAGTCGCTGGCCGCGGTGGAGCTCGACACGCCGCGACCGCCGTACTACCGGCAGGGACAGGCGGTGCTGGTCCGCGAGGACGACGGCCGGCTGCTGCCCGGCTACGTCGTGTTCTTCGCCCAGGGCGGCTTCCACCTCGACACCCCGGAAGGGATCGGCATCTACGCCCCGGAGGACATCGACTTCGACCCACCGCCCGGAGCGATCACCTACCCCGGCCGCCACTCGGAGTGACCCGCGCAGCCGAGGCCGGCGGCTCGCGCCGGGCGCGAGCGTCGAGGACCGGATCGGCGACTCCGGTCGCGGGTTCGTCAGCGCCCCACGGGGGGTCAGCCCGTCAGGAGGTGCACCGCCGCGCCCGCCGCCCCGGCGAGCAGGAGCACGACGATGAACGGCGCCCGCAGCGCCAGGGCCAGCGCCGCGACGGCGAGCCCGGCCAGCCGGCCGTCCACCACGATCTCCGCGCCGCTGGTCAGCCCCTGGACGACGACGAGTGCGGCGAGCAGCGCCGCCGGGACGAAGTCGACGACGCGCGCGACCCAGGGCTGCTCCACCCACGACGCCGGCACCGACAGCCCGGCCAGCTTGAGCAGGTAGCAGCCGACGGAGGCGACGAGCACCGCCGTCCAGGTCCCGCTCACGACGCCACCGCACGGCGGGGCCGGCCGGCCAGGGCGACCGCCACCACCGCGGCGACCACCTGCACGCCGGGCGGCACGAACGGGGTCAGCGCCAGCGCGACCACCGCGCCGCCGAGCGCCACCCGGCGCTGCACGGCGGGCTCGGGGAACGCCCGGCCCAGCCGCGGCCAGAGCAGGGCGAGGAACGCGGCGGGGACGACCGCGTCCAGCGCCGCCCGGGCCGTGCCGCCCAGCGCGGCGGCACCGAGCGCGCCGACCACGGTCGTCGCGTTCCAGGTCAGGTAGAGCGTCGCCCCGCCGACCAGGAACGCCAGCCCGGCCAGCGCCCGGTCGCGGGCGGCCAGCGCCAGCGCCGTCGTCTCGTCGATGACCCAGTGCGCCGTCCCGGCGCGGCGGAGCGGGCCCCGCGGCCGGAGCAGCGGCACCAGCCGGACGCCGTAGACGGTGTTGCGGGTACCCAGCAGCAGCGCGCTGCCGACGGCGGCCAGGGGGCTGCCGCCCGCGCCGAGGACGCCGATGAGGGCGAACTGCGAGGCGCCGGTGAACATCACCGCCGAGAGCACCAGCGCCTGCCAGACGTCGAGCCCGGCGGCGTCGGCCGCGGCGCCGAACGCCACCCCGTAGAGGCCGACGGCGAGCCCGAGACCCACCGCGTCCCGCAGCGTCTCGGCACGGTCGGGCTGCACGGCGACGACCCTAGTTCCGCCCCGGTGCGCGCCAGATCACCCTCCGCCGGGCCGTCGGGTCCGCGTGCCGCCGTAGAGTGGCAGGCGACCGATCGCGCGGGTCGCCGCTCCGGCCGCGACCACCGGACGCCGGTCCCCCGCTCGTGAGGAGACAGACGAACACGATGTCCGACCAGCTGACCGGCACGCCGGCGCTCGACGCCGTCAACGCCGCTCTGGCCACCGTCCAGGATCCCGAGATCAACCGCCCGCTCACCGAGCTGGGCATGGTCAAGGACGTGCGGATCGGGCCCGACGGCTCGGTCGCCGTCGAGGTCTACCTGACCGTCGCCGGCTGCCCGATGCGGGAGACGATCACCAACCGGGTCACCCAGGCCGTGGGCGCGGTGCCGGGGGTGACTTCGGTGCAGGTCGCCCTCGACGTGATGAACGACGAGCAGCGGGCCGAGCTGCGGAAGACGGTGCGCGGCACCGACGCCGCGGACCCGGTGATCCCCTTCGCCCAGCCCGGCTCGCTCACCCGCGTCTACGCCGTCGCCTCCGGCAAGGGCGGCGTCGGCAAGTCCTCCGTCACCGTGAACCTCGCCGCGGCCCTGGCCAAGCGCGGGCTGTCGGTCGGCGTCGTGGACGCCGACATCTACGGCCACTCGGTGCCGCGCATGCTGGGCGTCGACGACAAGCCCACGCAGGTCGACAACATGATCATGCCGCCGCAGTCCCTGGGTGTGAAGGTCATCTCGATCGGCATGTTCACCCCCGGCAACACCCCGGTCGTGTGGCGCGGGCCGATGCTGCACCGCGCGCTGCAGCAGTTCCTCGCCGACGTCTGGTGGGGTGACCTCGACGTCCTGCTGCTGGACCTGCCGCCCGGCACCGGCGACGTCGCGATCTCCATCGCGCAGCTGCTGCCCAACGCCGAGATCCTCGTCGTCACCACGCCGCAGCTGGCCGCGGCCGAGGTCGCCGAGCGGGCCGGCGCGATCGCCACCCAGACTCACCAGCAGGTCGTCGGGGTCATCGAGAACATGAGCTGGATGGAGCTGCCCGACGGCTCGCGCGTCGAGGTCTTCGGCTCCGGCGGCGGGCAGACGGTCTCCGACGCGCTCACCCGCACGCTCGGTGCCCGTGTGCCGCTGCTCGGCCAGATCCCGCTGGACACCCGGCTCCGCGAGGCCGGCGACGCCGGTGCGCCGATCGTGCTGGCCGAGCCGGAGTCCCCCGCCGCGCAGGCCCTGGAGAAGATCGCCGACGGGCTCGCCGTCCGCCAGCGCGGGCTGCAGGGGATGTCCCTGGGGCTCACCCCCGTCCGCCGCTAGCAGCCGCGCGACCCCGTCGCCGTCCGTGCGGCGTCGTCCTCCCCCACCGCGGAGCGTCCTCCCTCACCGTCTGCGCTGAGGGAGGACGCTCCACGATCAGGTCACCTGATCCCCGCCGCCGGGGCGAGCGGGGCCTCGCCGCCGGGAACGGGGCGGGTCAGGTCGCGTCGACGTCGAAGGGCGGGGGGACGCTGCGGTCGCGCACCTGCGCGGCGACCACCGTGGCGGCCGTGGCACCCCCGGCCCGGGCCGGGGAGACCGGCGGCTCGTCGTCGCCGAGCAGCTGCTCGCGGATGAACGTGCGCGGGTGGTACTTGCGCAGATCGAGGTCGCGCAGCCCTTCGAAGTCGTCGCCGAGGGACTCGTTGACCTGGGCGCGGACGCCGGTGATGGCCCCGCGCATCCGCTTGAGCCCGGCGGCCGCCTCCTTCGCGAGGTCGGGCAGCCGCTCGGGACCGAAGATGAAGAGCGCGGCGAGCGCGAGGACGAGGATCTCGCCCCAGCCGATCGAGTCGAACACCGCGCTCCTCGCCCTTCCGACCGCCAGCGCTGCCGGGGGTCAGCGTAGCCGCCTTTCGGGGCTATGCGGCCCCGAGCGTCACCTCGACCGTGCGCGAACTGCCACCGCGGACCAGTTCCACCGTGACGACGTCACCGGGCTGCCGGGCGTCGACGGCGACGGAGAGCTCCTCGGAGCTGCCGACCGGCGTCTCGTCGACGGCGATGATCACGTCCTCCTCGCGGATGCCGGCCTGGGACGCGGGGCTGCCGGGCTCGACGTTGAGCACCAGGGCGCCGTCGCGGGTGCCGTCGGTGACCGAGCGGGCATTCACCCCGAGCGTGGCGTGCACGGCCGAGCCGGTCGCGATCAGCTGCTCGACGATCCGCTTCATCGTGTCCACCGGGATCGCGAAGCCCAGGCCGATGGACCCGCCGGCGCCGGTCGAGGCGATCGCGGTGTTGATGCCGACGAGGGCTCCGCTCGCGTCGACGAGCGCCCCGCCGGAGTTGCCCGGGTTGATCGGGGCGTCGGTCTGCACGGCGCTGATGACCGCGTTGGTGTCGGTGCCCTCGCCGGAGAGCCGCACCGGGCGGTCCAGCGCGCTGACGATCCCGCTGGTGACCGTGCCGGCCAGACCCAGCGGCGAGCCGATCGCCACGACCGGGTCGCCGACCACGACGTCGCCGGAGCGGCCCAGCTCGGCCGTCACCAGGCCGGGCTTCTCCACCTTGATGACGGCGAGGTCGCTGGCCGGGTCGCGGCCGACGATGCGCGCGGCGGACCCGCTGCCGTCGGAGAAGACCGCCCGGATCTCGGCGCCCTCGACGCCGTCGGCGCCGGAGATGACGTGGTTGTTCGTGACGATGTAGCCGTTCTCGCCGTCGATGACGACACCGGAACCGGTCGCACCGGCCTGGCCGACGCGCACCTCGATGGAGACGACGGCCGGGATGACGGCCTCGGCGATGTCGGAGACCGGGCTGCGCTCGCCGGTGCCGCGCGGTTCGACCTGGGCCAGCGTCGTGCCCGGGGTGAACAGCGGCGCCTCGTCCGCGGTGCGGGTCAGGTACCAGCCGACACCGCCGCCGAGGATCCCGACGACCAGCAGCCCGAGGACGACGAGCGTGGTCAGGCGCACCGAGAGGTCGCGCAGCCGCACCTTGCGGCGCCCCCGGGGGTCGAAGACGACCGGGCCGGGCTGGCTGTCCTCGTCGTCGTAGACGGCCGGGGCACCCAGGCCGGCCGGGGACGACGGGTCGCGCCACGGGTCGACTCGGGCGTCCGCCTTCCACCACGGACCGGTGGCGGTGCGCCGCCGACCGGGACGTCCCCCGGGCGGCTCCTGCAGCCCGCTCCGACCGGGGGCCGGCGGGCCGAAGGCGCGCAGCAGCGCCTCGGGCGGTGGCGGCGGGACCGGGCGCGGTGCCGGCGGCGGGCGGTCGCCGGCGAAGCTGCCCGCCACCTGCTCGGGCCGGCCGAAGGCACCCGCCTGGGCGGACGTGGGCCGGGGAGCGTGCACCGGTCGCGCCTCGAGCCGGGGCGCCGTCGTCTCGTCGAAGGCGCCCGACTGCCCGTCGGGCCGCCCGTACGCGGCGGCGTCGCCGGGGCCCGGTCCGGCTGGTGGGTCGTACCGCGCGCTGCTCAGGGGGTGCCGCCCGGGGCGCCGAGCCCGCCGGGGCTGCCGACGGTGACCGTCCGCAGCACGGGCGGCGCGACCTCGGTGTGCTGCTGGGGCTGCACCGGGTCGGCCGCCGGCGCGCGGCCGGTGTCGCCGGGGAGGGTGAGCGCGAGCGCCGTCACGCCGGCGCCCAGGCCGACGATCGTCCCGGCGACCCCGCGGCGGAACCAGCGGCCGCCCGCCGAACCTCGTCGGTGCGCCCCTTCGGTGAGGTCCAGGGAGAAGGCGCCGGAGCTGCCGGTGACCGTCAGCTCCCCGGCCGAGGCGCGCACGTCACCGGGACCCGTGCTCGAACCCGGGAACTCGGCGGTGAAGGGGATCGCGCACAGCCGCGACATGAGGTCACCGGGCATCGCCACGTCGGCGGAGCCGTGCAGCGCCTCCTTGGCCTCCCGCTGGGCGGCCACGGCCATCCGGCAGGTGGTGCAGCCGGCGAGGTGGCGGGCCGCCCGGCCCGCCGGGCCGGCGGAGAGCTCGCCATCGACCAGCGCGGCGATCGCCTCCTGGGCCAGGTGGCTCTCCGGGATGCTCACGAGCCCTCCTCGCTAGCGCTCGTCGGCCGCGTTCGCGGTGCTGCTGTGCTCCATGGTGAGCTCGCGAGCTCGTTCACGAGCCCTCCCCCGTGACACCCGTCCGGCGCGGGGCCAGGTGGGCCAGCGCCTCGCGCAGCTGCACCCGCCCCCGGTGGATGCGGCTGCGCACGGTGCCGAGCTTGATGCCCAGCGTGGCGGCGATCTCCTCGTAGGTGAGCCCCTCGATGTCGCACAGGACGACAGCCACCCGGAACTCCGGCGAGAGCGCGTCGAGGGCCGCCTGCACCTGCGGGTCGAGGTGGGTGTCCGCGTAGACCTGCTCGGGGCTCGGTGCCCGGCCGGGCAGCCGCTCGGTGTCGTCGGGCAGCGCGTCGAACCGGATCCGCTGCCGGCGGCGGACCATGTCGAGGAAGAGGTTCGTGGTGATGCGGTGCAGCCAGCCCTCGAAGGTGCCCGGCGAGTAGTCGGCCAGCGAGCGGAACACCCGGACGAAGGTCTCCTGGGTCAGGTCCTCGGCGTCCTGGGGGTTGCCCGAGAGGCGGTAGGCCAGCCGGTAGACCCGGGCCGAGTGGTCGCGGACCACCTGCTCCCACGTGGGCGCCACCCAGCCCTCCTGCTCCGCCGCGGCAGCAGCGGACGTCGGGGTGGTCTCGGGCACGGCACCAGGATCGCAGACGGGACCGCCCACGACCTCCCCGGAGTCGGCGGGTCGGGACACGGGTCGCATCAGGCGCACGTCCTGATCAACGGACGGTGGGCACACCCGTGTTCCCGTGCACCGGGACTCCCAGGAGACGCACAGGTCCGCCCGCGCACGCGGGCACGGGGCCCCGGGCCACTACCCTCGGCCGGTGATGAGCGCCGATCAGCCGCCGCCCGCGGGCGGCACCGACCAGGGCGCCGCCTACGCCGACCGCTTCGCCGCCGAGTCGCCAGAGATGGTGGCCGCCCGGCGGCGCGCGCACTTCCTCTCCGGCGCCACCCCGGTGGAGCCGCCGGTGGGCGCCACCCTGGCCGTGCTGGCCGCGACGAGCGGCGCCCGTTCGGTCGTCTCGATCGGCAGCGGCGGCGGCCTGGCCGCGCTCTGGCTGCTGCGCGGGATGCGGCCCGACGGCGTCCTCACCGCGCTGGACGCCGATCCCGAGCAGCTCCGGGCGGCGCGCTCGGCGCTCGCCGAGGCGAAGGTGCCCGCCAGCCGGGCCCGGCTGATCTTCGGCACCCCCGGTGAGGTGCTCCCCCGGCTCTCCCCCGGCGGCTACGACATGGTCTGCTGCGCCGGCCCGCCCCGCGAGTACTCCGAGCACCTCGCCGCACTGCTCGGCCTGGTGCGGATCGGCGGCACGCTCACCTGCCACGGGCTGCTCGAGGGTGGCCGCGTCGCCGACCGCACCGCCCGCGACCCGCAGTCGGTGGCCTGGCGCGAGATCGCCCGCACGATCCGCGACGACGAGACGCTGCTGCCCGCCGTCCTGCCGATCGGCACCGGGCTGCTGGTGGCCACGAAGCGCAGCTGAGCGTCATCCCCGCTCGAGCAGGTCGCGCAGACGAGCGAGGTCTGCGCGGTTGGCCCGCCGGACGGCGGCGGCGACGAACGGGGAGGCGAGGGCGGAGAAGCCCGCCGGACGGCCACGGTTGCGCAGCGTCATCCGGGTGCTGCCCGGGGCGAGCTCCTCCCACGTGTAGGTGGTCTCCATGGGGAACGGTCCCTGCGCCGTGCGCATGACCAGCCGCTCGCCCGGCACGAGCTCCGCGACCTCGTAGGTGTAGGCCAGCCGTCGCCGGAGGAACCGGGCCACGAAGTCCACCCGCGACCCGACGGCGACGGGCGGAGGGGTCCGCCACTCGACCGAGTCGATGGCGCGGTACCACTCCGGCGCGCGACCGGGATCGCCCGCGAACGCCGCCACCTGGGCCCGCGGACGGTGGATCACCGTCTCCGTGACCACGTCGACGTCCCGTGCCACCGGGCCTCCTCGGGTGCTGTGAGGGGAAACCGACGACGTCCACCGTCCGGCGGCGGCCCCGGGGTCTCAGAGGTAGGCGCGGACGCCCTTGCCCAGCACGGTGATGCCGCCGGCGCTCACGTGGTAGCGCTCGCGGTCCAGCTCCTGGTCGACGCCGATCCGCGCCCCGGCCGGCACGACGACGTTCTTGTCCAGGATGGCCCGGCGGACGTGCGCGCCCTCGCCGATGTAGGCGCCGTCCATGACCACGCTGTCCTCGACCCGGGCACCGCGCTCCACGCGCACCCCCGGCGAGATCACCGAGCCGTGCACCGAGCCGCCGCCGATGATGGCGCCCGCGCTCACCATCGACTCCTCGGCGCGTCCGCCCAGCACGAACTTCGCCGGCGGGCGCTGCGGCGGCAGCGTGTAGATCGGCCACCGGTCGTTGTAGAGGTTGAACACCGGCGACACCGACACCAGGTCCATGTGGGCGTCGTAGTACGAGTCGATCGTGCCGACGTCACGCCAGTAGCCCTGGTCGCGCTCGGTCGCCCCCGGCACCACGTTGGTGGAGAAGTCGTAGACCCACGCCTCCCCGGCCTCGGCGAGCATCGGCATGATCGAGCCGCCCATGTCGTGCACCGAGCCGGGGTCCTCGGCGTCGGCGCGCAGCGCCTCCAGCAGGGCGTCGGTGGTGAACACGTAGTTGCCCATGGAGGCGAAGCTCTCCTCGGGCGAGTCGGGCAGCCCGGGCGGGTCCGCCGGCTTCTCCAGGAACCCGCGCACCTTCCCTTCGGCGTCGGAGTCGATGACGCCGAACTCGGTCGCCTCCCGCCGCGGCACCCGCAGCCCGGCGATGGTCACGCCCGCTCCGGTCTGCAGGTGCTGGTCGACCATCTGCGCCGGGTCCATGCGGTACACGTGGTCGGCCCCGAAGACGACGACGACGTCCGGGCGCTCGTCGTAGATCAGGTTGAGGCTCTGGAAGATCGCGTCGGCGCTGCCCGTGTACCAGCGCGGGCCCAGCCGCTGCTGCGCCGGCACCGGGGTCACGTAGTTGCCCAGCAGGCTGGACATCCGCCAGGTCTGGGTGATGTGCCGGTCGAGGCTGTGGCTCTTGTACTGGGTGAGGACGGCGATGTGCCGGATGTCGCCGTTCACCAGGTTGGAGAGCACGAAGTCGACGAGCCGGTAGTTGCCCCCGAAGGGGACGGCCGGCTTCGCGCGGTCCTGGGTCAGCGGAGCCAGCCGCTTCCCCTCACCGCCCGCCAGGACGATGCCGAGAACCCGTGGACCGCCGCGCATCCCCGCAACGTAGCCGCTGGACCGCGCCCCCGCCGCACGCGGCCCCGCGCTCTCTCCCCTCGGCCCCGAACGGGTGACGTGCTGGAACGGCCTCGTCCAGGGCACCGCCCCGAGCCTGCGAAGGGTGGGGAGGACGAGGTGCTCCTAGGGTGGCGCCGTGCGCATCGGGATCGTCACGCGAGAGTGGCCGCCGGACGTCTACGGCGGCGCGGGGGTGCACGTCGAGCACCTGGTGGCGGCCCTGCGCGCCCTGCCCGACGGGACCGGGGGCGGGCGGGACCTCCAGATCGACGTCCACTGCTTCGGCGGACCGCGGCCGGACGCGACCGCCCACGCCGTGCCCGCCGGGCTCTCCGAGACCAACGGCGCGCTGCAGGCGGTGGGCGTCGACGTCGGCATCGCCGCCGCGCTCGCCGGCGTCGACCTGGTGCACAGCCACACCTGGTACGCCAACACCGCCGGCCTCCTCGCCTCGCTGGTGCACGGCGTCCCGCACGTCGTCACGGCGCACTCGCTGGAACCGCGCCGGCCGTGGAAGGCCGAGCAGCTCGGTGGCGGCTACCGGCTCTCCTCCTGGGCCGAGCGCACCGCCTACCTGGCCGCCGACGCGGTCGTCGCGGTCAGCTCCGGCATGCGCGAGGACGTGCTCGCCGTCTACCCCGAGCTCGACCCGGCCCGGGTGCACGTGGTCCGCAACGGCGTCGACGCCCGGGCCTACCGGCCGCTGCCCGCCCCCGACGTCGTCCGCCGGCTCGGCGTGGACTTCGACCGGCCGTACGCGCTGTTCGTCGGGCGGATCACCCGGCAGAAGGGGCTGGTGCACCTGCTCGCCGCGGCCGACCAGCTGCCCGCCGACGCCGGTCTCGTGCTCTGTGCCGGGGCCGCCGACACCCCTGCCGAGCGGCAGCAGGTCGCCGATGCGGTCGCCGCCCTCCAGAGCCGCCGCGACGGCGTGGTCTGGATCGAGGAGATGCTGCCCCGGGAGCAGCTGGTCCCGCTCATCACGGGCGCGACGGTGTTCGTGTGCCCGTCGGTCTACGAGCCGCTGGGCATCGTCAACCTCGAGGCCGCCGCCTGCGGCACCGCCGTCGTGGCCAGCGCGGTGGGCGGCATCCCGGAGGTCGTCGACGACGGCCGCACCGGCCTGCTGGTGCCCTACGACGAGAGCGACCCGGCGGGGTTCGCCGCCGGCCTGGCGGCCCGCACCGGCGAGCTGCTGGCCGACCCGGATCGCGCCGCCGCCATGGGTGCCGCGGGCCGCGCGCGGGTGGTCGCCGACTTCGGCTGGGAGGCGATCGCCCGGCAGACGGTGGAGGTCTACGCGGGAGTCCTGGCCGCTCGGCGGTGACCGTCCGGCCGGCCGGCCGGCCGGCCGCGGCGGGCGCGGTGGGAGGCCCCTCACATCGGGGGCACGCACTCCCCACCCGTCGGCTGTCCGCGGTCCCCGGCGCGTCGAGACTCTCCGCATGGTCCCGCCCCATGGGAGGGGCATCGGAACCAACCCGCACAGGAGGACCGCATGCCGTCCCGCAGCCACTCCCCGCCCGCCCGCATGTCGCCGTGAACCAGCTCCGTTGCCGTCGGGCCACCGCTGCACGCGCCCGGGCGGGCCGCGGGGCCGTCGCCCCTGTCGTGACCCCGTAGCGGACCACCGCCCGGAGCCGACCCGACCGCCTCGGCGGCCCCGCAGGCCCGGGACGCGCCTTCCTCCGGTTGGCGCTCGGGCAACTTGGGAAGCACACTGCCAGCCGGCCGCCACCCACCGCCGCAACGCGCCGGAACCACCGACGCTCCCGGCCGTCACCTCAGGACAGGGGTGCACGTGATCCGCCTGTTGATCGCCGACGACCACACGGGGGTCCGGCTCGCGCTCGTGGACCTCTTCGGGTCCACCACCGACATCGCGGTCGTGGCCGCCTGCTCCGACGGTGACGAGGTCCTCCCGGCCGCTCGGTCCACCCGTCCGCACGTCGCCCTGCTGGACCACGTGATGCCCCGGATGACCGGCCTGGAGGCCGCGGCGCAACTCCGGGACGAGTGCCCCGACGTCAAGGTCGTCCTGCTGACCGGCACCGTGGTGTCGAGCGTGATGGCGGAGGCCAAGGCGCTGGGCGCAGCCGGTTTCCTCGCGAAGGGCGAGGACTCCGACGCCCTCACCGACCACATCCGCACCGTCGCCGACGGGGGCAGCGCCTGGCCGGAGGCTGCAGCCTGCGGAGGGGCTCGCTCCTGACGGGACCGGCTGGCGGCGTGGTGCGGACCGCCGTCGCCTCGCTGCGCCGCGTCATGCTCGACGTCTACCCCCCGGACCTCTCGGCCGACGGGCTCCCGCGGGCCCTGGACGACCTGGCCCTCCCCCTGCAAGCGCAGGGCCTGACCGTCGACGTGCGGACCGGTCCGCTGCCGCCGCTGGGCCCCCAGCAGGCCGCGACGCTGTACCGCACCGCCAAGGACTCGCTGGCCAACGTGGTCCACCACGCCCGGGCGGCCTGCGTCTGGGTGACGCTGGAGGCGGAGGGCTCCGGGCGGCGGACGGCGGTCCGGTTGGAGGTGGCCGACGACGGCGTCGGCTTCGGCCCGGCCCACCGGGGCAGACCCGACGGCCACCTGGGGCTGAAGCTCATGGCCGACCGGGTCGCCGCGCTGGGCGGCCGGCTGGAGATGGGCGACCGGCCGGGCGGCGGGGCCCGCATCGCGGTCCACCTCCCCGTCGACCACGAGGTGTGACGCGCACCCGCCCCTGAGCGGTGCCCCCCGGATGGGGGTGCGGGGATGCCCCAGGGCGCGGCTGCCGGGACGGGGTGCCGCAGGGCACCGTGGCCCCACCGCGCAGGACCGCGGCGGTGGACAGGAGCAGCCGAGATGGACGTCGCCGGGTACGGGCGCCGTGGCTGACCGCGCTCGGGCCGGTCACCGTCCCCGACGGCTCGGTCTTCCTGCTCGGCGACGAGCGGGAGGGCTCCATCGACTCCCGCGTCTTCGGACCGGTCGACGAGTCGCGGCTCCGCGGGGTGGTGCTCGCCACGACCTGGCCCCGTCCGCGCACGCTGCCCACCACGCCCTCCTGACCCGACCGGCTCCGCGCGCGGACGGCCGGGACCGCCGGCGCTGGTACCTTTCTGCCCGCCGGCTCCGCGCCGGCGGTGCAGCGGCAGCGAAGTCCGGTACGAACCCGGCGCTGTCCCGCAACTGTGAAGGCCTCCCACGGGGCCGAGCCAGATCGCCTGCCCTGCGCCGTGCATCCGACCCTCGCGGCAAGGGTCGCGCATCGAGCGTCGGACCAGCTCGGGCGACGACGCTCGCCGCCTCCCGTGGAGGCCCTCCTTGCCCGGCACATCCCCCCGCGCGGCGCGGTCGAGCGCGTCCGCCCCGTGGCGGCGCTCCCCCGCCCTCGTCGGCCTGCTGGCCGCTCCCCTGCTCGCCCTCGCCGCCTGCGGCGGGTCGTCCGGCACGGCCGCCGACGAGCCGGCCCCGTCGTCGGCCGCCGGCGAGTTCCCGGTGACGGTCACCGGCGACAACGGCGAGGTGACCCTCGAGGAACGTCCCGAGGACATCGTGTCCATGTCGGCCACGGCGACGGAGATGCTCTTCGCCATCGGTGCGGGCGACCAGGTCGAGGCCGCCGACGACAACTCGAACTACCCGGCGGAGGCCCCGACGACGGACCTGTCGGCGTTCACGCCCAACGCCGAGGCCATCGCGGGGTACGACCCCGACCTGGTGGTGCTCAGCAACGACACCAACGGCATCGTGGACGCCCTGGAGACCCTCGACGTGCCGGTGCTGCTGCTCGAGGCCGCCGAGGACCTCGACGACACCTACGGACAGATCGAACTGCTCGGCGAGGCCACCGGCCACCCGGAGGAGGCGGCCGAGGTCGTCGCCGACGTGCGCGACCGCATCCAGGCCGCCGTCGACTCCGTGCCCGCGGACGCCGCCGGGCAGCGGGTCTTCCACGAGCTCGGCCCGGAGCTCTACTCCGCGGACAGCAGCACCTTCATCGGCAGCATCTACAGCATGTTCGGCCTGGAGAACATCGCCGACGGCGCCGCGGACGCCAGCGGCGGCTACCCGCAGCTCTCGGCCGAGTACGTCGTCGACCAGGCGCCCGAGATCATCGTGCTGGCCGACACGAAGTGCTGCGGCCAGAGCGCGGAGACCGTGGCCGAGCGCCCGGCCTTCGGCAGCGTCCCCGCGGTGGTGGAGGGCCGGATCGTGGAGGCCGACGACGACGTCGTGTCCCGCTGGGGTCCGCGCGTCGCGGACTTCGCCGAGACCGTCGCCGAGGCCCTGCAGGGCTGAGGACCTCCCCGGCATGAGCACCGCAGCCCCCGGCACCCGGCCCGGCCGCACCGCGGCCGGGCCGGGCGCCGTGCGGTCGCGGCGCTCCGCACTCCTCACCGGGGCCGGTACCGTCGTCGTCCTGGGAGCGGCGGTGCTGGCCGGCGTGTGGGTCGGCGCGGTGCCGCTGCCGCCCGGCGCGGTCGTCGCGACGCTGCTCGACCGCGCCCTGGCGCCGCTGGACCTCTCCGTGCCCGGCGCGCTGGAGGGCACCCGCGCGGCGGTGCTGGTGGAGCTCCGGCTGCCGCGCGTGGTCCTCGCCTCGCTCGTCGGCGCCGCGCTCGCCGTCGCCGGCGCCGCCTACCAGGGCGTGTTCCGCAACCCGCTCGCCGACCCCTACCTCCTGGGGGCGGCGGCCGGGGCCGGCCTGGGCGCCACCCTGGTGATCGCCTACGCACCCGGGCAGCACGTCGGCCCGGTCGGGGTCGTCCCGCTGGCCGCCTTCGTCGGGGCGCTCGTCGGGGTGGGCTGCGCCCTGGCCCTGGGTCACGTCGCCGGCGGCTCGCAGAGCGCGTCGCTGCTGCTGGCCGGTATCGCGGTCGCCGCGTTCCTGGCGGCGGCGCAGACGCTGGTGCAGCAGCAGAACACCGACGACCTGCGGGAGATCTACGGCTGGCTCCTCGGGAACCTGGGCGGCGCCCAGTGGTCCGACGTCGGCCTGGTGCTGCCCTACCTCGGGGTGGCGGTGGGCACGCTGCTGCTGTGCGCCCGCCCGCTGGACGTGCTCGCCGTGGGCGACGACGAAGCCCGGTCGCTGGGCGTGCACCCCGGCCGGCTGCGGCTGCTCGTGGTGGTCGCCGCCTCGCTGGCCACCGCGTCCGCCGTCGCGGTCAGCGGGCTGATCGGCTTCGTCGGGCTGGTCGTGCCGCACATCGTCCGGCGGCTGGTCGGCGCCGCGAACGCCCGGGTGCTCCCGGTGTCCCTGCTGGCCGGTGGGGCGTTCCTGGTGCTCGCCGACCTGCTCGCCCGCACCGTCCTGTCCCCCGCGGAGCTGCCGCTGGGGGTGGTGACCGCGTTCGTCGGCGCCCCGTTCTTCGCGGGCCTGCTGTGGGCGGGGGCGCGACGGCGGTGAGCGGGCAGGCAGCGGCCCCGCCTCCCACCGGCGGCGCGCGGGTCGAGGTGATCGGCCTGGATGCCGGCTACGGACGGCGTCCGGCGCTCTCCGCCGTCCGGTTCACCGTGGCCGCCGGCGGCTGGCTCGGCATCATCGGCCCCAACGGGTCGGGCAAGTCCACGTTGCTGCGCTCGGTGCTGGGGCTGCACCCCCACGAGGGCCAGGTGCGCATCGACGGGCTGCCCCTCACCGGCATGCCGCGCCGCGACCGCGCCCGCCTGCTGGCCTACGCCCCGCAGCTCCCGGTGCTGCCCGAGGGCATCAGCACGCGGGACTACGTCCTGCTGGGGCGCACCCCGCACCGCCCGCTGCTGGCCGCACCCCGCCGGGTGGACCGGGAGGTCGTCGCCGACGTCATGGGGCGGCTCGAGCTCGACGGGCTCGCCGACCGGGCCGTGGTCACCCTCTCCGGCGGGGAGCAGCAGCGCGCAGTCCTCGCGCGGGCGCTGGCCCAGCAGCCGCGGGTGCTGCTGCTCGACGAGCCGACCGCCGCCCTCGACCTCGGCCACGCCCAGCAGGTGCTCGACCTGCTCGACCGGTTGCGCCGGCAGGACGGGCTCACCGTGGTGAGCACGCTGCACGACCTCACCCTCGCCGGGCAGTACGCCGAACGGCTCACGCTGCTCGCCGAGGGGCGGGTGGTCGCCGAGGGGAGCCCGGCGGAGGTGCTCACCGCCGCGGTGCTGTCGGAGCACTACGGCGCCCGCGCGCGCATCGTCCCGGGACCGCACGGCCCCGCTGTCCTCCCCGTGCGCGGCGCCTGAGCCGGTCGGGGCCCTGTGCGGCTTCGAGGCGCTCCCGGTCACCCTCCGCCGGTTCCTCGATGATCAGGTCACCTGGTCGTCCGGGGTCCTGGCTCACGGTCGACGGTGAGCCAGGACCCCGCCCGGTGAGCCAGGACGCCATCGGCCGGACCGCCACCGGCTCCACCGGTGAGCGCGCCGCGCCGAAGCGCACCTCGCGCGGGGGGGGGGGGGGGGGCCCCCCCCCCGGCGCCGCCCCCCCCCCCCCCCCCCCCCCGCCCGGTGAGCCAGGACGCCATCGGCCGGACCGCCACCGGCTCCACGGGTCAGCGCGCCGCGCGGAAGCGCACCACGTCCCCGGGCCGCAGCTGCGCGGCCGGCGGCTGGTCCGCGGTGACGACGACGGCGAGCACCGGGTAGCCACCGGTGACCGGGTGGTCGGCCAGGAACAGCACCGGGGCCCCGTCCGGCGGCACCTGCAGGGCGCCGGGCACCAGCCCTTCGCTGGCCAGCTCGTCGTCGCGGGCCCGGGCGAGCCGGGGGCCGGCCAGCCGCAGGCCCACCCGGTCGCTGTCGGCGCCCACCTCCCAGGCCCCCGCGAGCAGGGCCGGCCACGCGGCCTCGTCGAACCAGTCCCGCCGCGGACCGGGCAGCACCCGCAGCACCGGCCGCTGCGGCGGCGCGGCCACGGGGGCGACGTCCACGAGCGGCTCCTCCCCCGCCAGCCCGCCGACCGGCAGCCGCATCCCCGCCGTCAGCACGGCCGGACCGAGGCCGGACAGCGTGTCGGTGCTGCGCGACCCCAGCACCGGCGGGACGTCGATGCCACCCCGCACCGCGAGGTAGCTGCGCAGCCCCGCCGTCGGGGTCCCGAGCCCCAGCACGGCGCCGGGTCGCAGCGTGGTGGGCGCGGCGAACGGCGCCGGCCGCCCGTCGACGACGACGGGGACGGGCGCACCGGTGACCGCCACCAGCAGGGTGCGCTCGGCGCGCACCCGCAGCCCCCCGGCCGTCGCCTCGAGGACCGCGGCCGCGGGCTCGTTGCCCACGAGCCGGTTGGCCAGCGCCGCCGCCGGCCGGTCCGCCGCGCCGGAGCGCGGCACGCCGATCGATGCCCAGCCGGTCCGGCCGGCGTCCTGCACGGTCGCGAACGGGCCGGGCGTGAGCACGGTGAGCACTCAGCCCACCACCCGGAAGCGGACCGCCGTGCCGGGCGCGAGGAGCGCCGGGGGGTCCCGGTCGACGTCGAAGAGCACCGCGTCGGTGCGCCCGACCAGCTGCCACCCACCGGGGGACGCCCGGGGGTAGACCCCGGCGTACGGGCCGGCCAGCGCCACCGAGCCGGCCGGCACCCGGGTGCGCGGGGTGGCCCGGCGCGGCACGTGCAGGTCTGCCGGGAGCCCGGTCAGGTAGCCGAAGCCGGGCGCGAAGCCGCCGAAGGCCACGGTGAGCGCGGCGCCGGTCAGCGCGGCGACGACGGCCTCCTCCGTGCGGCCGGTGTGCCGGGAGACCTCGGTCAGGTCCGGCCCGTCGAACACCACCGGCACCACCACGGGGCCGGGGGCCGGTTCCCCGTCCGGGACGGCGGGGGCCAGCCCGCGCAGGGCGGCCACGTCGCGGTCGGTCACCGGCCGGTCGAGCACGACCAGGACGGTGCGCGCGGCGGGCACCAGGTCCACCTGCCCGGCCAGCGGGGCGGCGAGCAGCGCGGCG
Source organism: Blastococcus carthaginiensis (assembly GCF_030731085.1). NCBI lineage: Bacteria > Bacillati > Actinomycetota > Actinomycetes > Geodermatophilales > Geodermatophilaceae > Blastococcus > Blastococcus carthaginiensis. The sequence goes on from NZ_JASNFN010000018.1 coordinate 75,213, forward strand.
CGCAGGCCCGGCACGTCGGCGGGGTCGGCGACCTCGACGAGCACCGCGCGATCGCCGTAGACCGTCGCGCGGCGGAGGCCCTCGCTGCCCGTCACCGCACCATGATCGGGCACCGGTCACCGCCCCGGCCCTGCGGATGGTCCGGGTCGGGGAGGCGACGCGGCGCGGGATGTGGATCCCGGTGTGCGGGCGGACAATCGGGTGTGACCATCGCGAGGCGGTTCGATGCGGCGCTCGCGCAGCACCACGACCCCGCGCTGGCCGGGCCCGAGGCCCTGCCGCAGCGGCTCAGCCGGGCCTCCGCGGAGGTGCTCGGGGTCGACGGCGCCGGTCTGACCCTCGTCGACGGCAGCGGCCGGCGGATCCCGCTGGGCGCCAGCGGTCCGGAAGCCGCCGGTGCCGAGCGCATGCAGTTCACCGCCGGCGAGGGGCCGTGCGCGACCGCCGAGGCCACCGGCCAGCCGGTGTTCGCCGTCGAGGAGGACCTCCGGCGCCGCTGGCCGCTGTTCGCCGACCTGCTGCTGGGTGGCACGCCCTTCCGCGCCGTCGTCGCCCTGCCGCTGCGCCCGGGACCCGCCGGACCGGGGGCGCTCGACCTGTTCTTCACGCAGCCGGCCGACGTCGCCGCGCTCGACGTCTTCGAGGCGGTCGCGGTGGGGGAACTGGTGACGTCGGCGCTCAGCGACGCCGCGCTGTGGTCGACCTGGACGCCCGCGGCGGGGCCGGACTGGCTGCACGGGCCGGCACCGAGGCAGCGGGCAGCGGTGTGGGAGGCGGTGGGCGAGCTCAGCGTGGCCCTCGACGTCGACCCGGCGGAGGGGCTGGCCCTGCTCCGCACCGACGCCTACACGTCGGGGCGGTCCGTCGACGCGGTCGCCGCCGACCTGCTCGGCGGCCGCCGCTCGCTGGAGGATCTGCGCCCGGCCGACTGACCGGTCATCCCGTGAACGGCCCGACCCGCAGCCCGGCCGCCTGCAGCGCCGTCCGCACCGACCGCGCGAGGTCCACCGCACCCGGGGTGTCCCCGTGCACGCACACCGAACCCACCTCCACGCGCACCGGGCTGTCGTCCACGGCGACCACGGTGCCCTCGGTGGCCATGCGCACCGCTCGCTCGGCCACCGCGGCCGGGTCGTGCACCAGCGCGCCCTCCGACCCCCGCGGCACGAGCGTGCCGTCGGGGGCGTAGCCGCGGTCGGCGAACCCCTCCGCCACGGTCGGCAGGCCGGCGTCCACCGCAGCGCGCAGCAGGAGCGAGCCGGGCAGGCCGAGGACGGTCAGCCCGGGGTCGTAGTCGGTGACCGCCTCGACGACGGCGCGCGCCTGCGCCGCGTGGTGCACCACGGCGTTGTAGAGGGCGCCGTGCGGCTTGACGTAGGCGACCCGACCCGCGCACGCCCGCGCCACGCCGTCCAGCGCGGCCAGCTGGTACAGCACGTCGGCGGCCAGCTCGCCCGGCGCCACGTCGACGAACCGCCGCCCGAAGCCGGCGAGGTCCCGGTAGGACACCTGGGCCCCGATCGCCACCCCCGCGGCGACGGCGGCGGTGCACACGCGGCGCATCGTGACCGGGTCCCCGGCGTGGAAGCCGCAGGCCACGTTGGCGCTGCTCACGACCTCCAGCAGCGCGTCGTCGTCGCCCAGGCGCCAGACGCCGAAACCCTCCCCCAGGTCGGCGTTGAGGTCGATGCGGGGAGCGCCGGGTGCGGTCACGCGCGCAGTCTCGCACCGGTTCGGCGGCCCCGGCGCTGCACCGGCAGGGGAGCCGCCGAGGTGAACCTGCTGACCCACGACGAGGCCCCGCACGAGATGGACCTCGGGTGGCACCTCACCGCGGAGCAGCTGCTGTGGCGCCCCGAGCTGCAGGAACCCGAGCGAGCTCCAACGGGCAGGACAACGTGCGCTACCGCGCGGGCGTCAAGCGGACGGCGGTCGCGCGGCTGCGGCAGCTCATCGCCCGGCGCGCGCCCTGGCTGGACGTCCGTTACGCGTTCTGACGGCGACATGTCGCCGTGTCGACATGATCACACGTCGACGGTCCGTACCGGCGCCCTCACCGCGCGCGTGTGAGAAGCTGCTGCCCGAGGCGGAGCGCGGACGACCCGTCGGGGAACGTCATGCTCGAGGGGGAACCATGCCCGGGACAGGTCCGGTGCTGCCTGCGGACGCTCTCCTGGCCGCCCTGGCGGACACGGTGGTCGTCGCCGACGGCGAAGGACGCATCGCCTACGTGAGCCCCTCGGTCACGAGGTTGCTCGGGCACGACCCGGCCGCGGTCACGGGCCTCCCGCTGCAGGTGCTGATGCCCGAACGACTGCGCCACGGCCACACCGAGGGCTTCTCGCGGTACCGCGCGACGGGCGACGGGAAGCTCGTCGGTGCGACCACGCGGGTACCTGCCCTGCATGCGGCCGGGCACGAGGTGCCGGTCGACCTGACGCTGTCCCGCCTGACGCCGGCCGTCGGCGAGGAGACGGATGCCCTCGTGGTCGCCGTCCTCCGGGACGCCAGCACCACCATCCTGCTGGAGCGGCAGTTCGAGATCAGCCGCTACCTGGCCGCGACGCTGCGGATCACGGCGGCGCTGACGGAGGCCCCGGACGCCGACGTCGCCTTCGCCGAGCTGCTGCCCACGCTCTGCACCGAGCTGGACTGGGACGCCGCCCAGCTGTGGCAGCCGGACGGCGACGGGAGCCGGCTGGTGCACGCCGGCACCTGGACCGCTCCGGGCGCGACGGTTCCCGCGCTGGAGGCCGACGCCGCCGGGCGCACCTTCCGGCGGGGCGAGGGACTGCCCGGCGAGGCCTGGCAGCAGCGCGCGACCGTCAGCGTCGAAGACTTCTCCGACGAGCGCGCGGTCGTCCGCGTGCAGGCCGCGCGGGACGACGGGCTGCGCACCGGCGTGGCGTTCCCGGTGTTCAGCGGCGACATGCTGCTCGCCGTCTGCGAGCTGTTCTCCACCACGCACCGGCCGGTACCGCCCGAGCTGACCGAGGTGCTCTCCCACGCCGGCCGGCAGATCGGCCAGTTCCTCGCGCGGCTGCGCGCCGAGTCGGTGGTGCGCGAGCTTGCCGACACCCTGCAGCGCAGCCTGCTCCCCTCCCACCTGCCGACGATCCCCGGGGTGGAGCTCGCGGCCACGTACCGGGCCGGCGGCGGGACCGCGCTCGTCGGCGGTGACACCTACGACGTCATGCCCCTGCCCGACGGCCGGTGGATGGTCCTCATCGCCGACGTGTGCGGCACCGGGGCGGAGGCGGCCGCCGTCACCGCGGTCACCCGGCACACCGCGCGGGCCGCGGCGGCCACCGGCAGCGCCGCCGGGATCCTGGGCGCGGTGAACGCCGCCCTCCTGCACGAGCAGGGCAGCGCACCGCTGCGGTTCGTCACCGCCTGCTGCCTGGTGCTGGAGCCGGCCGCGCGGGGTTCCCGGCTGCGCCTCAGCGTGGCCGGCCACCCGCTGCCGCTGGTTTCCGGGCCGGACGGCGACGCCCGCGCGATCGGGACCGCCGGCCGCCCGCTCGGCATCGACGCCGACCTGGAGCTGGGCGAGACCTCGCTGGACCTGCCGCCGGGGGCCACGCTCGTGCTCTACACCGACGGGGTCACCGAAGCCCGGGACGACGCCGGTCGGCAGTTCGGGGAGGACGCGCTGCTCCGGGTGGTCGCCGGCGCCCCGGTCGCCGACGCGGAGGCCATCGTCGCCGCGGTCTCCGACGCGGTCGAGCGGCAGCTCTCCGGATCCCGCCACGAGCCCGACGACCTCGCCGTGCTGGCGCTCTCCGTCCCGCGCTGAGCCCGGTCCGCACGGCGGCGCTGGCTACGGTGGGCCGGTGGCGCGCGTGGTGGTCGTGGGAGCCGGGCTCGGCGGCCTGTCCGCCGCGGCGCGACTGGCGGCCCTCGGCCACGCCGTCACCCTCGTGGAGCAGGCCGCCACCGTCGGCGGGAAGCTCGGCCGGCTCGCCCACGACGGGCACGCCTTCGACACCGGGCCGAGCCTGGTCACCCTGCCGCAGGTGTACCGCGACCTGTTCGCCGCGACCGGCGGCCGGCTCGAGGACGCCGTCGACCTGGTCCGCCTGGACCCGGCGGTCGGCTACCGGTTCGCCGACGGCACCCGGCTGACCGTGCCCGGGCGCGCGGACGCCGTGCCCGCGGCCCTCGACGAGGCGCTGGGCCCCGGCGCCGGCGCGCAGTGGGCCGCGCTGATGGAGCGGGCTGCCGCGATGTGGCGGATCAGCGAGCAACCGTTCCTGCGCACCCCGCTGGCCGGTGCGACGACGCTGGCCCGGCTGGCCCGCCGCCCGGCCGACGTCGCCGCGATCGCGCCCTGGCAGTCGCTGCGCGGTCTCGGCCGGCGCCACCTGGCCCATCCCCACCTGCGCACGCTGCTGGACCGCTACGCCACGTACTCCGGCTCCGACCCCCGCCGCGCACCGGCGGTGCTGGCGACCGTCCCGTACGCCGAGCAGGCCTTCGGCTCCTGGTACGTGCGGGGCGGGCTGCACCGGCTCGGGCCGGCGGTGCTCGACCGGGCCCTCGCGCACGGCGCCGTGCTGCGCACCGGGTGCACGGCGCGGCGGGTCCTCGTGGCCGGTGGCCGGGTCGCCGGCGTGGAGCTCGCCGACGGCGAACGGCTGCCCGCCGACGTCGTCGTCTCGGGGGTCGACGCCACGGCCCTGCACGCCGGCCTGCTCGCGCCGGACCCCCGCACGCGGCGGGTCCGGCGGGACCTGGCCCGCGCCACGCCCTCGCTGTCGGGGTTCGTGCTGCTGCTGGCGCTGCGCGGCCGGACCCCGGGGCTGGACCACCACACCGTCCTCTTCCCCGCGGACTACGACGCGGAGTTCGACGCCGTCTTCGGCACCGGACGCCACGCGGGCCGGCCTTGCCCCGTCACCGATCCGACCGTCTACGTCAGCGCGCCCGACGACCCCGCACTGGTGCCCGACGGCGACAGCGAGTCGTGGTTCGTGCTGGTGAACGCGCCGCGGCACGACCCGGTGCACGGGGTGGACTGGGACACCCCGGGGCTGGCCGAGGGGTACGCCGACCGGGTGTTCGACGTCATGGCCCGGCGCGGGCTCGACGTCCGGGACCGGCTGCGCTGGCGGGTGGTGCGCACGCCGGCCGACCTGGCGCGCGGTACCGGCAGCGTGGGCGGGTCGATCTACGGCAGCTCCAGCAACGGCTCGCGCGCGGCGTTCCTGCGCCCGGGCAACGCCTCCCGCGTCCCCGGGCTGTTCCTGGTGGGCGGTTCGGCGCACCCCGGCGGCGGGCTGCCGCTGGTCGGGCTCTCTGCCGAGATCGTGGCCGGGCTCGTCGGCCCTGCCTGAGGCCGGCGGTCAGGTGGGCCGGACCGCCGTCACGGCGACGAGGGGCGCACCCGGTGCGATCCGCCGGGGCTCCCGCGGCCGCAGGCCGGCGCTGCGCAGCCCGGTCGTGAGGTCGTCGACCGCCGGCAGCGACATGTCGCCCTGCTGCGCCCGCAGGAGCAGGTCGAAGTGGCGGCTGAACAGCTGCGGCGTCGCCACCGTCGTGACCACCAGCAGCGTCCCTCCGGGTGCGAGCCGGCCGGCCACGTCGGCGAGCAGGGCGGGTCGCTCCTCCACCGGGACGTAGTAGACGACGTTCGCCAGCAGCGCGAGGTCGAACGGGCGGTCGTCGGCCAGCCGCCGGACGTCGTCCTGCACGATCGTCGCCCGGCCCCCGAGGCCGCGCTGCTCCAGCGTCCGCCGGGCGAGCGCCGCGGCGTCGGCGTCGGCGTCCACCCCCACCCCCTCCGCCCGGGGCGCCGCGGCCAGCACCGTGGCCAGCTGCAGCCCCGCGCCGCAGCCGACGTCGAGCACCCGCCGCGGGGACACCGCGGCCACCACGTCCCGCAGGACGTCGTCGACGAACGGCTCGAAGGCCGCCGAGACGCGTGCGATGACCGCCCCCTGCTCGGCGACGTCCCGCCGCCGGGGCCCGCCCGCGAGGAGTTCCCCGAGGTGGCGGTAGAGCCCGGTGTGGAACCCGGCGAACGCCTCGTAGGAGGCCCGGACCAGGTCGTCGCCCACCACGGCCCGTCCGGCGTCCGCCAGGTACCAGCGCCCGGCGTCCTCCCGGACCAGCCCGGCGGCGGCCAGCACCTGCAGGAAGGCGCCCAGCAGCTGCTCGTCGGGCACCCCGAGGCGACGGGCGAGATCGGGCGTGCCCGCCGCCCCGGTCGCGACCGCGTCGAGGACCCCGGTGGCCAGGCCGGCCGCGCCCAGGTGCAGCCGGACGGCGGCCTGCCCGTCGCGCGTGGCGCGCAGGCGGGCGCGGGCGTTGCCGGTCCGCAGGACGGTCAGCAGGGTCCGTGCGCCGAACAGCTGTGGCATCTGCGCTCCCACCGGTGGGCCGGGCCCCACTGTGGCGCGCCGGCGCGCTGGGCACCAGCACCTGCCCGACGCCGGTCAGCCCCGGGCGGCGCCGTAGCCGAGCAGCGCGGCCAGCCCGAGTGCGCTGCGCGGCTGGTAGGCCGCGCGCCACAGCCCGCCGTGCGCCGCCTCGTAAGCCTCGTCCTGCCACGGGTGCTCCTGGACCGGACCGCCGCCGGTGTGCAGGTCGTGCACCAGCAGCGCGGCCATGAGCACGTTCGAGGTGGCCGGCTCGAAGATCTCCACGCCGAACCGGTGGGCGCCGGCGTAGGCCGCGGCCAGCGCCCGGTTCTTCACCACCGACCGGGTGCGCGTGGGCGGGGCGACGTTCATCGACACCGTGCTCCCCGCGGCGCGCGCGACCGTGGCCCGCCACCGCTGCAACCGCTTGGCCAGCGCGTAGTTGGGCCCCTGCTGGGCGACCAGGCTGTCGGCGATGCCCGGGTCGGTGCCGGGCACGTAGGCGCGCTGCAGCAGCCGGCCGCCCGAGACCGTCCGCAGCGGGCGGCCCAGCAGCTTCGCCGTGCGCGTGCGGCGGGAGTACGCCTCGACCGACTGGGCCACCGCGTCGGCGGGGACGGCGAAGACGTCGGTCGGCGTGGCCAGGAACGCCAGGGCGAGCTCCGGCCGCTCCCCCACCAGGCGCACGGTGAGCGCGTCCACCGCCGTCGAGACCCGCACGTTGGTGGCGCCGTCGGCGTAGACGTAGTTGCCGAGCACGAGGTCGCCCGTCAGCCCGGCCGTCCAGTCGGCGACCGCCGGCACCTCGGCGATCAGGTCCGCGCCGGCGCGCGCCGGGTCCGGCTCCGCACCCGGCTCCTCCACCGGCACCAGCAGGGTGCCCGCGCCCCCGCGGGCGATGTCGAGCACCCGCTCCCAGAGCGGCGCCCGGGGCAGGTCCACGCCGGCGACGCGGGCTCCCCAGCGCAGCAGCGCGGTGAGCGGCCCCATCTCGGCACCGGCTCCCAGGACCACCACGGTGCGGCCCGGCAGCGACAGCCACTCCGGGTGCGCGGCGACCGCGCGCACCGCCTCCGCGCACGAGGGCTCCACGACGCCGGCGGCGACCCAGTCGTCCAGGCGGCGCAGCAGCGCGTCCCCCCGCAGCCGCCCGCCGCGGAACGGCAGCGACAGCTCCCGCTCCGGCTCGGCGGTGCCGGTGATCTCCGCCGTGTGCAACGCGCGGCCGGCGGGTGCGGTGGTCAGCTCCGCGAGCCCGGTCTCCCCCTCGGGTCCCGCCACCCGCATGCGCGCGTGCAGGGAGGTCAGCCCGGCGTCCGCGATGGACCGCGCCGCAGCGGGCGAGGGCAGGCCTGCCTCGACCAGCCGGCGGAAGTGCGTCAGGTACCCCGCCCGCCAGGTGGTCTCGCGCTCGGCGGCCAGCGCGCCGGCGGCGTCGACGGGGCGCAGCGCGTCCGCGACGACGGCCCGACCCAGGGCCGCCGTGCTCCGCCGGCCGTCCGTCCCCGCGGGGAACACGACCCCCCGGTCCTCGCTCATGCGCCCTGCTCCATCGGCCCAGCTTCTCCCGGCTCCCCGGGCGCGGCCAGCGCAGGTCACCCCGGGGACCCGATCGGGTCGTCCGGAGCGCCACTGGGTTGAGTACGTCCGATTCTGGCTATGCCCACCCGCACCCACCGCCCTCCTGCCGCCCGCCCGCGCCGGGAGGGCGGTCGGCCCCGTCCACCGCGCCACGGAAGCGAGCCCGCCATGCCCCCTGCAGCCACCGACCTCTACGCGGCGGCCCTGCAGTCCGCGGGGACCGCGGACGCCCCCGCACCCGAACCGTGGTCGGTGCGGGACTTCGACGGCCGCACCTACTCGCTCGCCGGTGCCCTGGAGCGGTGGACCGGTGACGCGGACGAGGTCGACCGCCGCTTCCTGGCGCGGGCCCGGGGCACCGTCCTCGACGTCGGCTGCGGCCCGGGGCGGCTGGCCGCGGAGCTGACCCGCCGTGGGGTGCACGCGCTCGGCGTCGACATCTCGCCGACGGCGCTGAAGCTGGCCCGCCGCTCGGGCGCCACGGTGATCCGGCGGTCGGTCTTCGAGCCCGTCGTCGCAGAGGGGCTGTGGGGGACGACGCTGCTGGCCGACGGGAACATCGGCATCGGCGGGAACCCCACCGCGCTGCTGCGCCGCTGCCGGGTCATCGTCGCCCCCGGCGGCCTGGTGCTGGTGGAGACCGAGGGCCCTGGTGCGGGCCAGCGCACGACCCGCCTGCGGCTGGAACGGGCCGGCGAGGTGAGCTCCTGGTTCGACTGGGCGCACGTGGGGTGCGACGCCATCGAGCGGATCGCCACCGGGGCCGGGCTGGCGCTCGTGGACTCCTGGGAGGACGGCGGCCGCTGGTTCGCCGCGCTCCGCCGCCCGCCGGTTCCCGGCGCCGCCTGAACACGTGGGACGACCCGGCCCCGGTCGACGGCGAGCTGCCGCCGGCCGGGGCCGGGCCGTGCCCTGCGCGCGGCCGCCCGGAGGCGGCCCTGCGCCGAGATCAGCTGGTGGCGCCCTTCAGCGCCTCCGAGAGCGCGGCCGCCTCGTCGGGCGACAGCTCGACGACCAGACGCCCGCCACCTTCCAGCGGTACCCGCATGACCAGGCCGCGCCCTTCCTTGGTGACCTCGAGGGGACCTTCACCCGTGCGCGGCTTCATGGCCGCCATGCGTGCCTCCTTCGCCAGCCGCACGCCTGCCTCTTCTGGCAGGCGTGCGGTGTCCGATGCTGTGAGCTGCGGGGCAATGATCCCGCATGCGTGCGTTCCGTCCAACACGAGGCCCGTCAGGGTGACGTCGCGTCGTCCTCCGGCAGCGACGCGCGGAAGCAGCCGGTGACGTGGTCGTCGACCATCCCGGTCGCCTGCATGAGCGCGTAGGCCGTGGTCGGGCCGACGAAGACGAAGCCGCGCCGCTTGAGCTCCCGGGCCATGGCGACCGACCCGGGGCTCGTCGCGGGGACGTCGGCGAGCGTCGCCGGGCGGGCGCGCGGGCCCGGCGGCGCGAAGGACCAGAGCAGCTCCGACAGCCCCCCGGGGAGTTGCTGCGCCGCCCGCGCGTTGCCGATCGCCGCATCGATCTTGGCGCGGTTGCGGACGATGCCCGCGTCGGCCAGCAGCCGGGCCCGGTCCTCGTCGGTGAACGCGGCCACGGCGTCGATCGCGAACCCGTCGAACGCGGCCCGGAACGCCGGCCGCTTCCGCAGGATCGTGATCCAGGACAGCCCCGACTGGAACGCCTCGAGGCACAGCCGCTCGAACAACGCGTCGTCGCCGTGCAGCGGCACCCCCCACTCCTCGTCGTGGTAGGCGACGTACTCGGGGGCGCTCGTGGCCCAGGCGCAGCGCAGCACGCCCCGGACGCTAGCGCCGGCCACCGACGTCCCGGCCGGGCAGCGGCGCCGGCCCCGCGCCAGTAGCGTCCCGGCTCGTGCGCGTCCTCGTCACCGGCGGTGCCGGATTCATCGGATCGGCCGTCGTCCCCGCCTTCCGGGACGCCGGCCACGAGGTGCGCGTGCTCGACGCCCTGCTGCCCGCCGTCCACCCCGACTACCCCGACGGGCCCCCGGTGCCCGAAGAGGTGGAACTGCTCGTCGGCGACGTGCGCGACGCGGCGGCGGTCGACCGCGCGCTGGACGGCGTCGACGCGGTCTGCCACCAGGCCGCGATGGTCGGCCTGGGCGTGGACGTGCAGGACATGCCCGCCTACGCGGGCATCAACGACCTCGGCACCGCGGTGCTGCTCGCGGCGATGGCCCGCGCCGGCACCGGCCGGCTGGTGCTCGCCAGCTCGATGGTCGTCTACGGCGAGGGCCGCTACTCCTGCCCCGAGCACGGGCCGGTCCCGGCCGCCCCCCGCCGTCGCGCCGACCTCGACGCCGGCCGCTTCGAGCCGCCCTGCCCCCGCTGCGGCCGGCAGCTGGGCTGGGACCTCGTCACCGAGGACGACGTCCCGGACCCCCGCAACACCTACGCCGCCACCAAGCTCGCCCAGGAGCACCTCTCGGCCGCGTGGGCAGGCACGACCGGCGGCAGCGTCGTCGCGCTGCGGTACCACAACGTGTACGGCCCGCGGATGCCCCGGGACACCCCCTATGCCGGCGTCGCGTCCATCTTCCGCAGCGCGCTGGAGTCCGGCCGGGCACCCGCGGTGTTCGAGGACGGCGGCCAGCAGCGGGACTTCGTGCACGTCTCGGACGTGGCCGCGGCCAACCTCCGGGCCCTGGAGCACCCGCCCGCGGAGTCCTCCCTGCGGGCCTACAACGTCGCGTCGGGGCGACCGCACACCGTGGGCGACATGGCCCGGGCCCTCGCCGACGCCATGGGCGGCCCGGAGCCGGTGGTGACCGGCGAGTACCGGCTCGGCGACGTGCGTCACGTGGTGGCCGGCCCCGCCCGGGCAGAGGCCGAGCTGGGGTTCCGCGCGCAGGTCGACTTCCTCGACGGCATGCGCGAGTTCGCCACCGCGCCCCTGCGCCCGGCACCGCGCGGCTGAGCTGGGCCCGTACCCCCACACCGCCGGCGACACGTTCGCGTCGACGGCGGACCACACCGAGGCGACGTCCAGGGTGCAGCACTCTAGGAGCCGGGGGCGTTGGGGCCTGCGGCCTGCGGCCGGTGCGGTGCCGGCGCCCGCCTCAACCGGACGGCGTAGCAGAGGGCGGACAGGCCGAACAGCGCGGCCGTGACCAGCAGCCAGCGGTCCAGATAGGGCTCGATGGGCATGCCCGTGATCCCCGTGTAATTCGGGCTGAGCCGGAAGATCAGCGGGAAGAAGAAAACCAGCAGCAGCCCCGAGACGGCCGACGGCACCCGCACGAAGTTGATCCAAGGTGCGCGCGGCAGCTCCGTGGCGGGACCGCGCCACCGCCGCCAGGCGCGGATCAGCCCACGGTCGACGACGGTGTACAGCGGCAGCAGGACGAAGTCGTGGACGACAGCGGACCCGACCAGCCACACGGCGATGCCGATCGGGTTGGCCGGGAACAGTTTCAGCGCGGCGTAGCCGGCCACGGCCAGACTGACCAGCAGCGCCAACAGGTGGAGGGGATGCGCGCCGTAGCGCGCCCGGAAGCCGCGCATCACGACACGTGGAAGGTCATCCGGCTGACCCACTTGGTGTTGTGGACCCCCGGGTTGTTCGGCACGATCACCCGGGCCGGGTAGCCGTGGTCGAGCGAGAGGTCGGCGCCGTTGACCCCCAGGGCCAGCAGGCTGTCGGGATCGAGGATCTGGTTGCGCCGGAGGCTGGCGGCGCCGAACGAGCCGCCCTGCTGCAGTGACTCGACGCGCACGTACGCCGGCTCGGGGACACCGGCCAGCTCGGCCAGGTCACGCAGCCGCACACCGACCCAGGCCTGGTTCGTCGTCGACCAGCCCTCGACGCAGGCGATCGGCAGGTGCGAGGTGTGCTGGGTCATCGCCAGGAGGTCATCGCGGGTGAGGGTCGTCGGCGACCCTCCGCCGCGCAGGGTCAGCCGCCAGCTGCTGCCGGTGTCCGACTCGCTGATCCCGCGGTACTCCGCCGTCTTGTTGACCTGGAAGCCGTTGGGGCCGGAGCCCAGGTCCTGGCCGCGCGGCGCCAGCAGTGCGGTGGACCGCAGCGCACCCCCGATGCTCTGCCCCGCCGTGAGCAGCAGAACCGCCAGCGAGCCGGCGCCGACCAGGCCGAGGGCTCCGCGCCGCGAGATCGTCGGCCGGGCCGGATCGGCGCTGACCAGCTCGTCCGGGTCGGGGGACTCGGGCGCGGTGTGGGCGGTGTCGGTGCGCAACTCGTCACGGAGCCGCCGCGAGCGCAGCGGGGCGACCATGACGCGGATCTTCAGGCCGATGTGCACGGCGAGCGCCGCGATGAACACCCAGGCCCCGTAGAAGTGCATCGTGTAGAAGGACGCCGGGAAGACGTACCAGTACTGGATGTTCAGCAGCCCGGTGACGAACTCGAAGACCGCGCTGCCGACGAGCAGCGCGATGGAGATCCGCTCGATGAACTGAGCGGGCGATCTGACCGGTGGCCACTCGAACAGCTTGTGGATGACCGACCAGAGCTTGCCGAGCAGGACCGGGATGAGGACGAGCCCGAGGATGACGTGGGTGCCCTGCGTCACCCGGTACAGCCAGTAGGGCTCGGTGGGCCAGTCGAACAGGTAGAACCCGAAGAGCCCCTTGCCCGGGGTCATGTCGTTGCCGGGCAGGTCGGGGTTGTAGGCGGCGTAGGACAGCAGTCCGGTGACGAACACGATCGGCAACCCGACGAGCAGCACGAGGCTGAGCACCGCGGTGAGCCAGGGCCCGCGCACCGGGCTGCGCCAGTTCTCGCGCCGGAACGGGCCCGGCAGCGCATGCTGCCCGGTCACCCGCCGCCCTCCCGCCGTTCCGTGCTGCGATGCGCCGGCCGCTGCCTGGCCGTCGGGGCGATCGGCCATCGGGCTCACGGCTCCGTCCTCGAGTCGGGTGGGCGCGGGCATCCCCCGTGACGGTGCTCAGCGGGACGACCCGGACGTGCGCTCTCGAACCTAAGCGGTGCGACCCGACCCCGCCTGGCGGACGGGCTCGGCGCTCGACCGGGCCGCTCTCAGGCGGCTGCGTCGATGGCCGGCACCGGCATCGCCCCGCGCGGCCGGCTGCGCCAGGTCGCCAGCAGGCACCCGAGCAGGATGACCGGCAGCCCGATCGCCAGCCCCAGGGTGAACGGCTCGTCGAGCAGTGCGACACCCAGCAGCACGGCGACGGCGGGGTTGAGGAACGTGATGACCAGCGCCCGCTGCGGGCCGACCTCGCGGATCAGCGCGAAGAACAGCGCCAGCGCCAGCGCGGTGCACACCAGGCCCAGGACGACGACCGACAGCACCGCCGTACCGCTCGCGTCGTCCAGCCGGTCGAGCCGTGGTAAGGCGAACGGCGCGTAGACGACGGCGGTGACGAACAGCGCGATCGAGCTCGCCGCGACACCCGAGACGTCGGGCAACCGGTGGCTGATCACGAGCGGCGCAGTCGCGTAGCCGACCACGGTGAGCGCCACCGCGGCCAGCGGGAGCAGCTGGGCGCCTTCGATGTCCAACCCCAGCAGCGCGACGATGCCGGCCAGCCCGAGCAGCATGCCGGCGACCCGCACCCGGGTGAGGCGGTCCTCGTCTCCGGTGAGCCGAGCGGCCAGAGCGGCGACGAACGGCACCGCGGCCACCAGCAGCCCGGTGAGCGAGCTGGACAACGACTGCTCGGCGTAGGCCAGCAGCAGCCACGGCCCCGTCATCTCGAGCACGGTGAAGGCCAGCAGCGGCCGCCAGCGGCGCAGCGCCGGGCGCAGCTGCCCGGTCGCGACGGTCCACGGCAGCAGCAGGGCGGCCCCCACCGCGCAACGACCGAAGACGACCACCACCGGTGCCAGGTCCGCCACCGCCACCTTGATCAGCAGGTACGGGAGGCCCCAGATGAGCGACATGGCCAGGAAGAGGGTCCATCCGCGCCGGCTCACCGCGACGCTCCACCAGCGGCGGCGGTCACGCCGACATCCTGCCGCGCCGCCTGCGGCGGTCGCGCGGGCGCCCCGTCACCACTCGGTGCGCACGGTGACCTCGACGACGAGTGCGACCACGACCGCGGCGGCCAGCCAGCCGCGACGCTGCCGCGCGGGCAGGAACGCGGTGGCCACGGCCAGCCAGACGGTGAACGGCAGCCAGATGCGCTCCGTCTCGCCCCGGACCAGGCCGGTGAGGTCGCTGACCAGCATCCCGGCGACCACCGCCGCCGGGAGCAGCGCCAGGGCGCGCCGTCGCAGGGCGCCCAGGCCCGCCACGGCCGCCGGGCCGGCCGCGATCGCCGCGGCGGCGAGGTTCGCGACCAGGAAGAACGCCAGCGGCCGGTCGGCGTACGACGGCCCCGAACGGACCCGGTCGGCGGTGACCGACAGACCGTCGAACCAGTTGTAACCGCCGGCGGCGAACGCGGCGAAGACGACCAGCACGCCGACCGCGCCCAGCACCAGCACCCGCGCCACGCCGGCCCCGCCGATCGCCCGCCACTGCACGACCACGACCGCCAGCGCCAGCAGCCCCAGCGACGTCAGCCCGAACGACAGGAACAGCGCCAGCCCGAGCAGCAGCCCGCCGCCCACCGCCCACGGTGCCCGACGTCGCTCCCTGGCCGCGGCGACCGCGAGCGCCGCCACCCCCCAGGCGGCGACCCCGGCGAAGATCGCATCGGCGCTGGTGGCGATCCACAGCGAGGTCGGCGCGAGGACGGCGAACGGTGCCACGGTGCGTGCGGTGGGCTCGTCGGCGACCGCGCGCACGGCCACCAGCACCGCCGGCACCGCGAGGGCGCCGACCGCGATGCACAGCGCCGCCGCCCAACCCAGCCCACCCAGGCCGGTGCGGTCCAGCTGCACGAACGCCAGCAGGGCCGCGGGCGGGTGGCCCGAGACGTGCGTCGTCCAGGGATCGGCGGAGGCAGCCGGGACGTGGTCGTTGAACGTCGCGAGGAACGGACCGAGCGCACCGACCCGGTCGACGTCGTAGGGGTACTCGTAGCGGCTCGCCAGCGGCTCGGTCAGCCGGTGCCAGCCACCGCTGACCGCCAAAGCCACCGCCCACAGCGCAGCGGCCCCGGCCGAACCTGGCAGCAACGCCCCCCAGGGTGCCCACCGGGCCAGCGCCGGCCCCCACAGGACCCCGGCGAGGCCGACCACGACGGGGAACGCCACCGCCGGGTCCAGGTGCACGTCGTACCGCCCACGCAGCACGGTGCCGCCGAGCAGGTGCAGGTCGACCCCGCCGACGGCCAGCCAGCCGCCCATCGCCGCGGTGACCGCGATGGCGACGGCGGCGACCAGCACGGCGACGACGGGCGCCCGGTCGCGCTCGTCCGGGGGATCCGCCGCGGACTCGACATCGGCGGCGGACCTGGTCATCGACGGCAGACTAGCCAGCCGGTCGCGCCCTCGCCGCCGGGCCGCACCGGCGGGGGCGCCGAGCGGACGAGGGGCGGTGATCGCCGTCGGCCGTTACCGTCCGTACGTGCCGCACGTCGTCCTGCCCTGTCTCGACGAGGCCGCGGCATTGCCCTGGGTCCTTTCCCGGCTGCCCGAGGGCTACCGGGCGATCGTGGCCGACAACGGCTCGACCGACGGCTCGCCGGCGATCGCGGCCGGGCACGGCGCGACGGTGGTGCACGTGCCACAGCGAGGCTTCGGCGCCGCTGCGCACGCCGGCCTCGAGGCGGCCACCGACGACGTCGTCTGCTTCTGCGACGCCGACGGTTCCATGGATCCCGCGGACCTGCCCAGGGTCGCCGGCCCGGTGCTGGCCGGGGACGCCGACCTGGTGCTGGGACGCCGACGCCCCACCGACCGCGGCGCCTGGCCCCTGCACGCCCGGGCGGCCAATCTCGCGCTGGGCGTGATGCTGCGCCGCCGCACCGGGCTGGCGTTGCACGACCTCGGCCCGATGCGCGCCGCCCGGCGCACCGCCCTGCTCGGCCTCGGGATCACCGACCGACGGTTCGGCTACCCGCTGGAGATGGTGACGCGAGCTGCCGACGCCGGGTGGCGGGTGCGCGAGGTCGACGTCCCGTATGCGCCACGCGCCGAGGGGACGCGGTCGAAGGTCACCGGGACCGTGCTGGGCACGGTCCGGACGATCCGCGACATGCGGGAGGTGCTCGCCAGATGAGCGACGCGCAACTGCTGGTCATCACCAAGGCCCCGGTGCCCGGCCGGAGCAAGACCCGGCTCACGCCACCGTGCACCCCGGAGCAGGCGGCCGCGATCGCCGCGGCCGCGGTCGGCGACACCCTCGACGCGGTACGCGCCACCACCGTCGCCCGCCGGGTGGTCGCTCTCGACGGCGCCCCGGGCGACCTGGACCTCGCCGGCTGCACCGTCGTCCCGCAGGTCGAGGGCGACCTCGGCCGGCGGCTGGCCGCCGCCTTCGACGCCGCCATGACCGGGGCGGACGCCGCCCGTCCGACCCTGCTGATCGGCATGGACACCCCGCAGGTGACCGCCGACCTGCTGGCCGGCTGCCTCGACCGGCTCGTCGCGGCCGACCCGGGGTCGGCCGTCCTCGGAGTCGCCCCGGACGGCGGCTGGTGGGCGCTGGGCCTGCGCTCGCCCGCACCGGCCGCCGTGCTGGCCGAGGTGCCCATGTCGCGGGAGGACACTGCCGAGCGGACGCGAGCGGCCCTCGAGCACGTCGGCCTGGAGGTGCTCGACCTGCCGGTGCTCACCGACATCGACCACTTCCCCGACGCGATCGCGGTGGCCCGGCAATGCCATCCCGGAACCCGCACCCACCGCGTGGTCGCGGAGGTCGCCGCCGCGATCGCCGGCCGACCCGACTGATCAGCCCGCCCGCTGTCCCCGCGCGAAATCGGCGAAGCGTCGCAGCGACCAGCGGATCCCCAGCAGGGCGAACGGCCGGACCAGCACCCAGCCGACCCGGCCGAGGACCCCGTACGGCAGGTCGAGCCGCTCGGTCCACACGAAGGTGCTCTGCTCGCCGCGCGGCTCGATCTCGAAGATGCCGGGCCCGCGCACCAGCCGCCCGGTGTGCTGCACCTCGACCCGGCGCGGCGGGTCCCAGGCCGTGATGACCATCGTGTCGAGGATCCCGAGCCGGGCCCGGCCCGGTAGGGGCAGCCCGGTGCGGGCGGCCAGCCGGCCGCCGACCCCCTGCGCCGGCCCGCCCACCGTCTCGACGTCTGTCGCGAGCATCCACTCGCCCTGCCGCGTCCAGTCGGTGAGCGCCGCCCACACCCGCTCGGGCGGCGCCGCCACCTCCACCCGCTCCACCAGCTCAGGCATCCTGCATCCCCTCCCGGTCCGCCGGCCCGGCGCCGGGGTCGGTCGGCGCCTCCGGCCGGCTGCGTGCGGCCAGCTCGGCGCGGAGCGCCGCGATCTCCGCGTCCCGCTCGTCCAGCGTCTGCGCCAGCTGGTCGAGCAGCCAGTCGACCTCGACCATCCGGTAACCGCGGGCGGTCACCGCGATCCGCAGCCCCCGGACGTCGTCGGCCACCACGGGCCGGTCCTCGGGCAGCTCGACCGGTGACCGGTCCGGGTCGGCCGGCGGCTGCGTCTCCCCGCGCCCCAGCAGCAGCGAGGCCACGAGGAACAGCGCGCCGCCGACCAGCAGGACGGCGACCACGAACAGGACGAAGGAGAGCACGTCAGGCGTCCGAGGGGCCGGTCACCGCGGCCCGCATCCCCCCGCCGTTGTCGCCCGCCGCCCGCGCCTTCTCCGCCTCCTGGACGACCGCCACGATCTCGTCGACGTCGTCGGTGCAGTGCAGCAGGTCCACGTCGCCGGGGCCGATCGCCCCGTGCTCGGCCATGGTGCCGCGCACCCAGTCGATCAGACCGCGCCAGTAGTCGGTGCCGTAGAGGATCACCGGGAAGCGGGTGACCTTGCGCGTCTGCACGAGGGTGAGCGCTTCGAACAGCTCGTCCAGCGTGCCGAAGCCGCCCGGGAGGATCACGAAGGCCTGCGCGTACTTGACGAACATCGTCTTGCGCACGAAGAAGTAGCGGAACGAGATGCCGACGTCGACCCACTCGTTGAGCTCCTGCTCGAACGGCAGCTCGATGCCCAGCCCGACCGACAGGCCGCCGGCCTCGGACGCCCCCCGGTTGGCCGCCTCCATGGCCCCCGGCCCGCCGCCGGTGATCACGGCGTACCCGGCGCGGGAGAGCGCGGCCCCGATCTCCACGCCCGCGGCGTAGTGCGGGTGGTCCCGCGGGGTGCGGGCGCTGCCGAACACGCTGACCGCGCGGGGCAGCTCGGCGAGCAGGCCGAAGCCCTCGACGAACTCGCTCTGGATGCGCAGGACGCGCCACGGGTCCGTGTGGACCCAGTCGGTGGGGCCCCGCCGGTCCAGCAGCCGCTGGTCGGTCGTGCTGCCCTGGGCCTGCGGGTCCGGCTCCCCGCCGCGCAGCATGATCGGCCCGCGGTGGCGGGTCGGGCGCGGGCGCCGGCCCTCCGGCGGTGGCGTGGCGGTCATGCGGTCCTCCCGGAGAGGTAGGCGGTGAGGGCGTCGACGGCGGGCTGCAGCCGGTCCACCCGGACGTGCTCCTCGCGGGTGTGGGCCAGCTGCGGGTCGCCCGGGCCGTAGTTGATCGCGGGGATGCCGAAGGCGGCGAACCGGGCGACGTCGGTCCAGCCCAGCTTGGCCCGGGCCGGGCGGCCCACGGCCGCGATGAAGGCGGCGGCGGCCGGCTCGGACAGCCCGGGCAGCGCTCCCCCGGAGTTGTCGACGACGGTGAGCATCGCGCCGGCCGCGATCGCGTCGGCGAACACCTCGCGGACGTGCGCCGCGGCGGCGTCCTCGTCGCGGTCGGGCGCGTAGCGGAAGTTGACGGTGAGGGAGGCCTCGTCGGGGATGACGTTGCCCGCAACCCCACCGGCGATGCCGACCGCGTTGAGCCCTTCGCGGTAGGTGCAGCCGTCGATCTCCACCTCCCGCGGCCGGTAGGACGCCAGCGCGGCGAGGGCCCCGGTCAGCCCGTGGATGGCGTTCTCCCCGAGCCAGCTGCGGGCGCTGTGCGCGCGGCGGCCCGTCGTCGCCAGCACCGCGCGCAGGGTGCCCTGGCAGCCGGCCTCGATCTCGCCGTCGGTCGGCTCCAGCAGGATCGCGAGGTCGCCGTACAGCCAGCCGCGCCGCTCCCGGGCCACCCGGCCGAGGCCGTTCTTCACGGCCTCGACCTCCTCGTTGTCGTAGAAGACGAAGGTGAGGTCGTGCGCCGGCGCCGCGCCGGGGACGCCGAAGGTGGCCGCCAGCCGCAGCATCACCGCGTCGCCGGCCTTCATGTCGCTGGTGCCGCAGCCGTAGAGGCGACCGGTCGCCTCGTCGAGCCGGCTCGGCACGTTGTCGGCGATCGGCACGGTGTCCAGGTGCCCCGCAAGGACCACCCGGGTGGGCAGGTCGAGGTTGGTGCGGGCGAGCACGGCGTCCCCGACGCGCTCGACCTCCAGCCCGCCCAGCGCCCGCAGCGCCGCCTCCACCGCGTCGGCCAGCGCCGTCTCGCCGCCCGAGACCGAGGGCGCGTCGACCAGGGCGCGGGTCAGCGCGAGGACGTCGGTGGACAGGTCGAGCTGCGGCGGGGTGCTCACGACTGCCGAGCTTAGTAAGAGGATCTGGCTGCCCCCCGGAACTCGCTGACGCTCGCCCCGGGCCCCTGCAGCCAGGCCGTTCCAGCACCTCACCGACCGGCCCGCCCCGCCGCGGATCGGCCTCGGTAGCGTTCCGGGCGTGACTGACGCAGCGCCCGCCCCCGTCTCCGCCGTCGCCGCCGGTCTGGCGACCGTCACCGCCTCGGGCACCGTGCTGGACACCTGGTACCCCGAGCCCCGGCTGGGCGCGCCCGCCGGTGCGGCCACGAGGACCACCCGCCTCGGCGCGCTGGAGCTCTCCGGCGAGCTCGGCCCCGACTACGGCGGCCTGGTGCGCCGCGACGAGGCCCGCGGGATCGAGGTCATCGCCGTCCGCACGGTCATCGCCGACCTCGCCCAGCCGCCGGTGGACACCCACGACGTCTGGCTGCGGCTGCACCTGCTCTCGCACCGGCTCATCCAGCCGCACGGGGCGGACATGACCGGCGTGTTCGGCCTGCTCACGAACGTCGCCTGGACCAGCGCCGGCCCGGTGGATGCGGCGACGTTCAACGCCCACCGGCTGCGGGCCGCCGTGGGCCACGTGACCGTCTTCGGCGTCGACAAGTTCCCGCGGATGGTGGACTACGTCATCCCCTCCGGCGTGCGCATCGCCGACGCCGACCGCGTGCGGCTGGGTGCCCACCTGGCCGAGGGGACGACGGTCATGCACGAGGGCTTCGTCAACTTCAACGCCGGCACGCTGGGCCCCTCCATGGTCGAGGGCCGGATCAGCGCAGGCGTGGTCGTCGGCGCCGACAGCGACATCGGCGGTGGCGCCTCGATCATGGGGACCCTCTCCGGCGGCGGCACCCAGGTGATCTCGATCGGCAGCGGCTGCCTGCTGGGCGCCAACGCCGGCATCGGCATCTCCCTCGGCGACGGCTGCGTCGTCGAGGCCGGCTGCTACGTCACCGCGGGCTCGCGCGTCACGCTGCCCGACGGCTCCTCGGTCAAGGCCAAGGAGCTCTCCGGCCGCGCCGGTCTGCTCTTCCGCCGCAACAGCGTCAGCGGCGCCCTCGAGGCGCTGCCCCGCGACGGCGACTGGGGCGCGCTCAACGCCGAACTCCACGCCAACTGACCCAGGCATAGGAAGCTTTACCTGCGCCTTCCCGACCCGAGACGCAGGTAAAGCTTCCTATGCCTCACCTCGGGTGAGGTCGGCAGTGGCGTCCGCGGCGGCATCGAGGTGCTCCAGCAGGGCCACCACGAACTCCTGCGGCCGCTCC
The DNA here is from genome assembly GCF_030731085.1 of Blastococcus carthaginiensis. Classification (NCBI taxonomy): domain Bacteria; kingdom Bacillati; phylum Actinomycetota; class Actinomycetes; order Geodermatophilales; family Geodermatophilaceae; genus Blastococcus; species Blastococcus carthaginiensis. Next base: position 95,974 of record NZ_JASNFN010000018.1, read on the forward strand.
ACGTGCGGCGAGTGCCCGACCCCGGGCAGGACGACCTCGCGGTAGCTGCCCCCGGCCGCGGCGTACCGCTCCAGCACGGCGCGGGTCTGGGCGACCATCGGTTGCGGCGGGCAGACCCCCTCCCCCGGCCAGCCCGGCACCGCACCCAGCTGCCCGAGGTGGGCGAGGTCGAACACCGAGGTGTCCGACACGATCGCGTCGGCGTCCCCGCGGATCCACAGCACCGGGGTCTTGCCGGCCAGCCCGTCGAGACCCGACACGTCCATGACCGTCGGCGCCATCGTGTTCAGCACCCCGCGGTTCCCCGGCGCGACCCCCGGCCACGTCGGGCTGGCCGCGGAGTCGCCCGGGTAGTGGTCGGCGCCGGTGCGGGTGGAGAGCATCGAGGCGACGAAGACGTCCTCCATCGCGGGGTCCAGCGGCAGCGACCCCGGCGCCACGTAGAACGCCCGCAGGATCGACCGCGGGCTGGTCGGGCTGCCGTCGCCCGTGTCGCCGGCCGCGAGCGCGGCGACGAACTCGGGGTTGGCCGCACCGCCACCGGAGCCCGCGCCGTCCTCGGCGAGGCGGCGCCCCTCCGACCCGGCCGTGCCGCCGAAGCCGTACGGCGAGACGGGGGCCACCAGCGCCACCGAGGCGACCCGCGCGGGCGCGTCGAGCAGGTGCTGCAGGACGACGCCCGCGCCCATGCTCCAGCCGACCAGGTGAACCCGTTCGACGCCGAGGGTCTCCACCAGCGCCGCGACGTCGTCGGCCCAGTCGCGCACGCCGCGGCGCGCGTCCACGGGCAGCGGATCGGTGTCGCCGTAGCCGCGCAGGTCCACCGCGATCGGCCGCAGGTGCGCCTCCTCCACCAGGGCCAGCAGCGGCTGCTGCCAGAAGAGCGCGGAGCTGACGTTGCCGTGCACGAAGAGCACGACCTCGCCGCCGGCGGAGTCGAGCTCCCCCGGCTCCACGGTAGACGGGTGGACGACGTTCTGGGTCAGTCGCGGGGTGGTCACCCGCGTGGCGGTGATCCCGGGCAGCAGGGTGTCGGCCATGGCTCCTCCTCGACGGCGCGCACACGCTATCGGCGCGAGCCCCCGAAGGGTGGCCGTTCCGCCGTCACCCGGCGAGGCAGCGCGGCCGCGTGCAGGGAACCGTCAGGTCCGGCACCTACAGTCGGCAGGCGATGAGCAGCGTCCGACCCGCGACCCACGGTGCCGCGGCACGGCCGCGCACCGCGGCCCGCCGACGGCCGGGCGGACGTGGCCCACGCCGGTCGAGCGGCCGCCGCTCGCGCGGGAGGACCCGCCGCCCGTCGGGCGCCACCGGGGTGCTGCGGTGGTGGCCGGCCCTGCTGGTCGGCGCCATCCTCGTCGTCGCCGCCTGGCGGACCGACGTCACCGTGGACATCCCCACCTCGGGCAGCTGCACCCTGCCCGGCTCGTCGGTGACCCTCTCCGCCGAGCAGGTGCAGAACGCCGCCACCATCGCGGAGGTGGGCCGCGCTCGCGGGCTGCCGGAGCGAGCCGTCGTCATCGCGCTGGCGACGGCGATGCAGGAGTCGACGCTGCGCAACCTCGACCACGGCGACCGGGACTCCCTCGGCCTGTTCCAGCAGAGGCCCTCGCAGGGTTGGGGCACACCGGAGCAGGTGCAGGACCCGGCCTACGCAGCCGGCCAGTTCTACGACCGCCTGGTGCGGGTCCCGGCCTGGGAGACCGGGGAGCTGACGCTCGTCGCAGACGCCGTCCAGCGCAGCGCCTTCCCGCTCGCCTACGGCAAGTGGTCGGCCTTCGCCGAGGAGCTCGCCGACGCGCTGCGCCCTGGTGCGCATGCCGAGCCGCCGTGCACGTGATCCGGGCCTCGACGCGGCGGTGAGCGATCGCGGGTGCCCGACGCCCGGCCGTCCCGGCCACGACGACGGAGGTCCCGCCCCGGGCACCGGCCTCGTCCACGGGTCGCCGCCCCCGTGCTGCAGCAGGAGACGGCGTCCGTGCGGTGCGGTCGGCGGCCCGGCGTCGCCCGTCAGCCGGTCAGGCGCTCCACCGCGGCGTCGATCCGCTCGTCGGCCGCGGTGAGCGCCATCCGGACGTGCCGGGCGCCGGCCGGGCCGTAGAAGCTGCCCGGAGCGGCGACGATGCCCAGGGCAGCCAGCCGCTCGATGGTCGCCCAGCAGTCCTCGTCGCGCGTGGCCCAGAGGTAGAGGCCCGCCTCCGAGTGGTCGATGCGCATCCCGGCCGCGCGCACCGCGGCGGCCAGCCGATCGCGCCGCCGGCGGTACCGCTCGCGCTGGGCGTCGACGTGGGAGTCGTCGTCCAGCGCGGCCGCTATGGCGGCCTGCACCGGCGAAGGCACCAGCAGGCCGAGGTGGCGGCGCACCTCCCAGATCCGGCGCACCAGCGCCGGATCGCCGGAGAGCAGGCCGCTCCGGTAGCCGGCCGCCGTCGACTGCTTGGACAGCGAGTGCACCGCCAGCAGCCCGGTGTGGTCCCCACCGGCGACGTCGGGGTGCAGGATCGAGCGGGGCTCCACGTCCCAGCCCAGCGTGATGTAGCACTCGTCGGCCACGACGGGCACGGAGTGCGCCCGCCCCCAGGAGACCCACGCGCGCAGCTGGTCGACCGTCAGCACCCGGCCGTGGGGGTTGCCCGGGGAGTTCAGCCAGACCAGCGAGACGCCGGCCGCGTCCGCCGGCGGGGTGTCGCTCCGGCGCACCGCGAGGCCGGCCAGCACCGCGCCGACCTCGTAGGTCGGGTAGGCGACCTCCGGGACGACCACGGTGCTCGCACCGCCCTGCAGCCCCAGCAGGGTGGGCAGGAGGGCGACGAGCTCCTTGGAGCCGACCGTCGGGATCAGCGAGGGCTCCGCGCCCAGCGGGTCGGCCACGTGCACGCCCAGCCGCCGCGCCAGCCAGCCCGCGGCAGCCGTGCGCAGCGGCACGGTGCCGAGCGCCGTCGGGTAGCCCGGGGCGTCGGCCGCCCCGGCGAGCGCCTCGCGCAGCACCGCGGGTGTGCTGTCGACCGGCGTGCCGATCGACAGGTCGACCACGCCGCCCGGGTGCCGGGCGGCCCGCGCCCGTGCACCCGCCAGGGAATCCCAGGGGAAGTCCGGCAGCGCCCGCGGCGCGCCGGGGACCGGAGCGGTCAGTGACCTTCGCCCTGGGGCGGGAGCGCGGCCACCAGCGGGTGGTCCTTGTCGATCTTCCCGGTCTTCGCGGCGCCGCCCGGGCTGCCCAGGTCGGAGAAGAACTCCACGTTGGCGTTGTAGAAGTCCTTCCACTTGTCCGGGACGTCGTCCTCGTAGTAGATGGCCTCCACCGGGCACACCGGCTCGCACGCGCCGCAGTCGACGCACTCGTCGGGGTGGATGTAGAGCATCCGGTCGCCCTCGTAGATGCAGTCCACCGGACACTCGTCGATGCACGCCTTGTCGAGAACGTCGACGCAGGCCTGGGTGATGACGTAGGTCACGGGGTTTCCCTCCCGGGGACGCTCGGGCGGCGCGCCGGCCGGGGCCGGTCGTGCCAGATGCGCACCTAGTATCACCTCCGGCGCCGGTTCCCGTGCCACGGGCCACCCGACGGGTCCCCCGCCCGGGGCACCGCGGCGGGCCGCGCACCGGCTGCCCCCGGTGTCCCCCCAAGGGGGGTGGGCCCCCGCCCGCCGCTCAAGCACCGGGCCCGGACGCCGATCTCGACCTCGTGCCCGGGACGACGCAGGACGAGGCAGCGCCGCGGTTCGAGCCGCCGGCGTCGCCCTTCGACGCCCACGCCACCCTGCTGCACCTGCTCGCCCGGCTGCGCGCGTCCTCCGGTGCGACCCGGGTGTCGGTGTGGGTGCACGAAGCCACCACCGAGCTCGTCGTCCCGTTCCGCCAGTCCACCGCCGCCACCCGCGACCCGCTGCCCCTGCACCCGGCCCTGCGGACCCCCGCGAACCTGTGCGACTCCCCCTTCCTGTCCGCCGTCGTCACCGGTCGCCAGGCCGTCGTCGCCCACGCCGACGGCCGCCGCGCCGAGGACCGCCAGCTCGCCGAGGTCGGCATCCGCTCGGGCCACGGCGAACCGCTGCTGCTCGACGGGCAGGTCGTCGGCGTCCTGACCGTCGAGCCCGCCGCCGCCGCGGCCCCCCACCTGCTGCGCCAGGTCACACCCCGGATCGCCGCCGCGCTGGCCGAGGCCTGGACCCGCCGCACCCAGCAGCGCCGGCTGGACCAGGCCGGCGTCCTGCTCACGCTGATCGAGTCCGCCGCGCAGGCCCAGTCGATGGACCACCTGCTCGGCTCGGCCTGCCGCCAGCTCGCCGAGCTCGGCGGAGTCGAGCGCGCCTGCGTCTTCCTCCTCGAGGACGGCCGCCTCGTGCCCCGCATGGCGGCCTACGCCGACGGGCGGCGCGACCTCGCCACCTGGCAGCAGTTCCGCGCCGCACCCGTGGCCCTGGAGCTGGCCGAGACGGTGCTGCGCACCGGCAACCCGCTCACCGCCGACCGCGACTCCGACCTGGTCTCGGGGTGGTGGGTCGACTCCTTCCAGATCGCCTCCGCGCTCGCCGTCCCCCTCGGCCGCAGCCCCGAGCTGGCCGGGGTCCTCACCCTGGACAGCACCCAGGTGCGGCCGTTCTCCGAGGACGTCCGCCGGCTGGCCGCCGCCGCCGGTGCCCACCTGGGAGGCGTCATCGAGCAGGCCCGCACCAGCCAGGCCCGCGCGGCCTCGCTCGCGACCGCCCGGGTCGTCCGGCAGCTGCTCGTCGACGGCTCGGCCGTCACCGGGGCGGCGGCCGCCGCCGAGGTGGTGGCCCGCGCCGTCCAGCGGCTGGCCGGCACCGACCGCAGCGCCGCCTACCTGGTCGACGGCGACGACCGCATCCGCGAGGTCCGGCACGTCGACTGGCCGGAGGAGCACAAGCAGGTCGTGCAGGACCGGCTGGTCGGCCGGCCGGCGTCCGGCGTGCCCCTGTGGCGGCTCGCGACGGAGGAGTGTGCCCCCGTCTTCGTCGAGGACGCGACCAGCACCGACCTGCTCGACCCGGACCTCGTGCGGACCCTCGGGGTGAGCTCCTGGATCAGCGTGCCGCTGATGTCCGGCGACCGGCTCCTGGGCCTGGTCGTCACCGGATCGGTCGGCAGCAGCCGCACCTGGAGCCCCTCGGTGCGCGACGCCGTCCGGCAGGTCACCCTCGAGGGCGCGCTGGTCGTGGAGAACGCCGAGCTGCGCGCCACCGAGCAGGAGCGCCTGGCCCAGCTGGCCACCGAGGCCCACCACGACCCGCTCACCGGCCTGCCCAACCGCCGCAAGTTCATCGAGACCGTCGAGACGACCGTCCACGGCGACCGCGCCCGGCGGTGCGCCCTGCTCATGGTGGACCTCGACCGGTTCAAGGAGATCAACGACAGCTTCGGGCACAGCGTCGGCGACGACCTGCTGTGCCTGGTCGGCCCCCGCCTGGAGCGGACGCTGCGCCCCGGCGACCTGCTGGCCCGCATGGGCGGTGACGAGTTCGCCGTCCTGCTGCCCGACGCCGACGCCGACCGGGCCCGCGAGGTGGCCGACGGGCTGGGCGCCGCGCTGCGTGACGCCTTCGTCCTGGCCGGCATGTCGCTGCACGTGGACGCCAGCATCGGCATCGCCCTCTGCCCCGACCACGGCCGTGACCGCTCGCTGCTCCTCGCCCGGGCGGACTCCGCGATGTACGCGGCGAAGCGCGGGCGCCGGGGCTACGAGGTGTGGGCCCCCGACGGCACCCCGGCCACCCGCGACCGGCTGCAGACGCTGGAGCAGCTGCGATCGGCCCTCGACGGCGAGGAGCTCGTCAACCACTACCAGCCCCAGCTGGACCTGCGCACCGGGTCCGTCGCCGGGGTGGAGGCACTGGTCCGCTGGGACCACCCCGACCGCGGCCTGCTCTACCCCGACGTCTTCCTGCCCCTGGCCGAGCAGGCCGGCCTCATGCGCCGGCTGGCGCTGCGGGTGCTCGAGCGCTCGCTGCGGGACCTGCACACCTGGCGCACGCAGGGCCACGACCTGTCGGTCGCGGTGAACCTCTCGGTGTCCAACCTGCAGGACGTCGCCCTGCCCGAGCAGGTGGAGATGCTGCTCGACACCTGCTCGGTGCCGGCGAGCTCACTGGTCCTGGAGATCACCGAGGACGTCCTGATGGCCGACGCCGCCCGCAGCCAGCAGGTGATGGCCGGGTTGCGCCGGCTGGGCGTGCGGCTGTCGGTGGACGACTACGGCACGGGGTACTCGTCGCTCTCCTACCTGCGGGCGCTGCCGGTGGACGAGCTCAAGCTCGACCGCAGCTTCGTCACCCACCTGACGTCCGACCCGCGGGCGGCGGCGATCGTGCGCAGCACCCTGCAGCTGAGCCGCGACCTCGGGATGAGCATGGTCGTCGAGGGCGTCGAGGACGCCGACGCGCTGGGCGCGCTGTGCGAGTGGGGCTGCGACGTCGCGCAGGGGTACCACATCTCCCGGCCCATGCCGGCCGAGCGGGTGCTGGGCTGGCTCAACGCCCGCCCCCTGCCCGCCGCGGCACCACGGCGGGACTGAGCAGGGGCGCCTCCACCCCCGGCGGTGCCGGACGCCATGATCGGCGCCGTGACCGCCGCCGCCACCACCCGGGTCGCCGAGCTGGAACGTCTGGCCGCCCGCACCTGGCGGGGGCTGGAGAAGGAGCCCTACGGCGACTGGCTGCTCCGCGCCGGCGGCGGGTTCACCGGCCGGGCCAACTCCGTGCTCGTGACCGGGGATCCGCCGGAGGGCCTGCGCGCCGCCGTCGCCGCGGTCACCGCCTGGTACGCCGACCGGGGGCTGCGCGCCTGCGCCGCCGTCCCGACCCCCGGGGGCGAGGCCGCCGACGCCGCCTTCGCCGCCGCCGGCTGGACCCGCGACGAGGACACGCTGGTGCTCGTCGGGCCGGCCGGCCCCTGGCCCGGCGCCGACGACCCGGTGCTGCTCGACGACGCCCCCGACGAGGTGTGGCTGGCCGGCTACCGGCACCGCGGCGCGGCCCTCCCGGCCATCGCGGCGGCCGTCCTGCGCCACGCCGAGCGGCCGCTGTTCGCCTCCGTGCGGCCCGACCCCGCGGCGGACCGGCCGGCCGCGGTCGCCCGAGGCGTGGTCAGCGGCGGCTGCCTCGTGGTCAGCGCCGTGACCGTCGACGAGCCCTACCGGCGGCGCGGCCTGGCGACGGCGGTGATGGCGGCGCTGGCCACCGAGGCGCGCACCCGCGGGGCGACGTCCTGCCTCCTGCAGGTGACCGCGTCGAACACCCCGGCGCTGGCCCTCTACGCCCGGCTGGGGAACACCTACGCACCACCGCTACCACTACCGGTGGGCCCCGCCGAGCTGATCCGGCGGGCGGGTGTGCCCAGCGCGAGCCCCAGCGCGAGGGCGCCGGCGAGCACGCCCAGCAGCAGGAACGCGGTGCTCACCAGGCCGAGCGCACCGCCGGAGACCAGCAGCAGGTCCCCCTCGGGCCGCCGCGCCACGGCCGCGACCACCACCACCAGCCACGTGACGGCGGGGAGGGCGGCGACCACCTTGGACCCGCTCAGCCGCAGCGCCGCGCCGACCAGCAGCAGGTTGCCCGCCACCGCGGCCACCACCGAGACCGGCACCAGGACGCCGCCGACGCGCAGCGGCAGCCAGAGGACCTCGACGACGGCCAGCCACGCCGCGACCACGACGGCGACGACGCCCAGGGCCACCGTGCCCGGCCCCCGGCCGCTCACCCCTCGAGACCGGCGAAGAGGTCGTCCTCCCGGCCGTCGGGACCGGTGGCCGGGCCGCGCTGCCCCGCGACCAGCCGGTAGTACTCGACGCCGAGCACCTCCTGGCCGAGGTTGTTCGACAGCGCGAAGAAGGGGCCGTCGACGGTGATCTGGGTGGGGTGGGCGCGCATGGCGGCGTCCTTGCGGCGGGCGTACGCCCGGGCGTCCACGGCGCAGGCGACGACCTCGTCGGGCACCACGAACGGGATGTCGTCGAGATCGCCCAGCCCCTCGAAGGGCGAGGCCTCGCCGAGGGCGGCCATGGCCTCGATGCCCTCGCGCAGCACCGAGCGGGGCATGGCGTTCCAGTACACCTTCACCACCTCCCACGCCGCGCCGAGGTCGGGGCGGTAGCCCGGGTCCGCGGCGGCCTCGACCGCCCGCATCGCCACGCGATGCGCCTGGATGTGGTCCGGGTGGCCGTACCCGCCGAACTCGTCGTAGGTGACGACGACCTGCGGGCGCACCTCGCGCACCACGGCGACGGCGTGCGCCACCGCCTCGTCGAGGTCGGCGTTCCAGAAGGCCCGCGGGTGCTCGTTGGCCGGCGTCCCCATCATCCCCGAGTCGCGGTACCGCCCGGGTCCGCCGAGGAAGCGGACGTCCTCGACCCCGAGGGCGGCCATCGCCTCGCGCAGCTCCCAGATCCGGTAGCCGCCGAGCTGGTCGGCCTGGTCGGCGGCGAGCTGGGCCAGCTCGGGCACCAGGATCTCGCCCTCCTCCCCCAGCGTGCAGGTGAGCAGGGTGACCCCGACGCCCTCGGCGACGTACCGGGCCATCGTGGCCCCGTTGTTGATCGTCTCGTCGTCGGGGTGCGCGTGGACGAGCAGCAGGCGTCGGTCAGCGGTCACGATCGGCCATTCTCCCCGAGGCGGTCCGCGGCGCGCGCAGGCCCGGGCCGCACCCGCGTCCACCCCCACCGGAGCGCGTCCTCCCCCACCGCGGACCGCGAGGGAGGACGCGCCGGGATCAGGTCACCTGATCCCAGCGGGGTCCGCGTGACCGACGCCGGCGCGGGGGCTCAGCCCTCCGTGGGGACGACGGCGCGCGCCTCGGCGAAGTGGCACGCCGACGGGTGGCCCTGCCCGCGGTCGACCAGGGCCGGCGGCTCGGTGGCGCAGATGTCCTGGGCCTTCCAGCAGCGGGTGCGGAAGCGACACCCCGACGGCGGGTTGGCCGGGCTCGGGACGTCACCCTGCAGCAGGATCCGCTCCTTGAGCCCGCGCAGGTGCGGCTCGTGCACCGGCACGGACGAGAGCAGGGCCTGCGTGTACGGGTGGGCGGGAGAGCCGTAGACCTGCGCGTCGGTGCCCTCCTCCACGATGCTGCCCAGGTACATCACCGCGACGCGGTCGGAGATGTGGCGCACCACCGACAGGTCGTGGGCGATGAACAGGTAGGAGAGCCCGAAGTCGTTCTGCAGGTCCTCGAGCAGGTTGACGACCTGCGCCTGGACGGAGACGTCCAGGGCGCTCACCGGCTCGTCGCAGACGATGACCTCCGGCTGCAGGGCGAGGGCCCGGGCGATGCCGATGCGCTGCCGCTGCCCGCCCGAGAACTGGTGCGGGTACCGGTTGACGAAGTCGGGGTTGAGGCCCACCCGCTCCATCAGCTCCTGCGTGCGCTGCAGCCGCCCCTTCTTCGGCGCGATGTCGGCGTGCACCGACCAGCCCTCGGCCACGATGTCGCCGACGGTCATGCGCGGGTTCAGCGAGGCGTACGGGTCCTGGAAGATGATCTGCACCTCGCGCCGGTACTGCTTGAGCGCGCGGCCGCTCATCTTCGTGACGTCCTCGCCCTTGTAGAGGATCTGCCCGCTGGTCGGCTTCTCGAGGGCCACCAGCATCTTGGTGACCGTCGACTTGCCGCACCCGGACTCGCCGACCAGACCGACGGTCTCACCCCGGCGCAGCGTCAGGTTGACGCCGTCGACCGCGCGGACGTGGCCGACCGTGCGCCTGAGGACGATGCCCTGGGTCAGGGGGAAGTGCTTCTTGAGGTCCTTGACCTCGAGCAGCACCTCGCCCGGCGTGTGCACCGGGCGGTCGGCTGCTGCGTCGACGGCGTCAGACACCGAGGACCTCCTCGCTGTAGTGGCAGGCCGCCTCGCGCCCCGGGACGACCAGCCGCAGCGGCGGGACGTCGGCGACGCAGTCGCGGCCGGTGGCGGCCTCCGCGCCGGTCCGGCGCCGGGGGCAGCGCGGGTTGAAGGGGCAGCCCGACGGGATGGCGGCGAGGTTGGGCGGCTGCCCCCCAATGGGCTGGAGCCGGCCGCCCTTGACCTCCACCTGCGGGATGGAGCGCATCAGCCCGTCGGTGTAGGGGTGCGCGGGGTTGCCGAACACCTCGTCGACCGTCCCGCGCTCGACGATGCGGCCGGCGTACATGACGGCCACGTTGTCGGCCACCTCGTTGACCACACCGAGGTCGTGGGTGATGAGGATGAGCCCCATCCCGGTGTCCCGCTGGAGGTCCTTGAGCAGGTCCATCACCTGGGCCTGCACGGTGACGTCGAGCGCGGTCGTCGGCTCGTCGGCGATGAGGATGCGCGGGTCCAGCGCGAGCGCCATGGCGATCATGACCCGCTGGCGCATGCCGCCGGAGAACTGGTGCGGGTAGTCGTCCACCCGCTGCTTGGCGGCCGGGATGCGGACCCGGTCCATGAGCTCGACGGCCTTCTGCTTGGCCTCCTTGCGCGACGTGCCCCGGTGCGCCCGGAACATCTCGCCGATCTGGAAGCCGACGCTGTACACCGGGTTCAGCGAGGACAGCGCGTCCTGGAAGATCATCGCGATACCCGGGCCGCGGACCTTGCGCTGCTCCTCCTCCGGCAGCGTGAGCAGGTCACGCCCCTCGAAGACGATGCGTCCGCTCGTGATCTCGGCCGGCGGCGAGTCGAGGATGCCCATGATCGCCTGTGCGGAGACGGACTTGCCCGAGCCGGACTCGCCCAGGATGGCGAGGGTCTCCCGCTCCGAGACGGTGTAGCTCACGCCGTTGACGGCGTTCACCAGCCCCGACTCGGTGCGGAACTGCACCCGCAGGTCGTCGACCTCGAGGACGGGCGCCCCGGCGCCGCGCGGGGCGGGGCCGGACGGGAGGGACGTGGACGCGGTGCTCATGAACGCTGCTTCGGGTCGAGGGCGTCGCGCAGGGCGTCACCCATGAGGACGAAGGCCATCACCGTCAGGGTGAGGATGAGGCTCGGGAAGAGGACGGCGTGCGGCGCGGTCCGCAGCAACGACTGCCCGGTGTCGATCTGGAGCCCCCAGGAGATCGCCGGCGGCTGCAGGCCCACCCCGAGGAAGGTCAGCGTCGCCTCCGCGGCGATGAGGATGCCGATGGTGATCGTGGCGTAGACCAGGACCGGCGCCACGGCGTTGGGCAGGATGTGCCGCACGAGGATGCGCGTGTCGGACGCACCCATGGCCCGGGCCGCGGCGACGTAGTCCGAGCTCTTGATCGCGATCACCTGCGATCGGACCAGCCGCATGGCGGTCATCCAGCCGAACAGGGCGAGCGCGATCGCGACCGCGACGACGCCGCGGCCGAGGATGCCGCTGCGCAGGACCACCAGCGCTCCCAGGATCAGCGGCAGCGCGTAGAAGATGTCGGCGATCCGGCTCAGGATGCTGTCGGTGATACCGCCGTAGAAGCCGGAGATGGCGCCCACCAGGACCCCGAGCACCAGGATCACGATCACGGCCAGCAGGCCGATGATCAGCGAGTTCCGGGCGCCGTAGACGACGTTGGCCAGGTAGTCGCAGCCCTGCTGGTCGAAGCCGAACCAGTGCTCCGCCGAGGGCCTGGCGTTGGAGTTGGACAGGCTGCACGACCGCGGGTCGACGCCGCGGGCGAAGACCGCCGGGAGCAGCGCCATCCCGACGAACAGCAGGCCCAGCACGGCGCCGATCCAGAACAGGACGTTGCGCCGGAGCTGGCGCCAGGCGTCGCTCCAGAGGCTGTTCTGGCGGGCCCCCGCCTCCTCGTCGTGCGTACCGGTCACGGCGCCGGCGCCGACCTCGTCGTGGCCGACGGCGGTCAGCTTCGGGTCACTCATAGCGGATCCTCGGGTCGAGGACGGCGTACAGCACGTCGACGACCAGGTTGAAGAAGATGAAGACGAAGACCAGGAGCGTCACGATGCCGACGACGACGGCGCCCTCCTGGGCCCGCACGGCGTCGAAGACCGCCCGGCCGATGCCCGGCAGGTTGAACACCGTCTCGGTGACGATCGCGCCGCCCATCAGCGTGCCGATGTCGGCGCCGATGAACGTGACGACCGGGATCAGGCTGTTGCGCAGCGTGTGCCGGACGATCACGTCCCGGCGGGGCAGGCCCTTGGCGCGCGCGGTCCGCACGTAGTCGGCCCGCATGTTCTCGGCGATGCTCGTCCGGGTCAGCCGGGCCACGTAGGCCAGCGACCCGGCGGCCAGCACCAGACCCGGCAGCAGGTAGCTGTACCACCCGTCGTTGACGCCGGCGATCGGGAACAGGCCCAGCTGGAGCCCGAAGGTGAACTGCGCGATGAAGGCGAGCACCAGGATCGGGATCGAGACGATCAGCGTGGTGCTCACCAGCACCACGTTGTCGAAGAAGCCGTTCTTGCGGATGCCGGCCATCACGCCGGCGACGATGCCGATGAGGATCTCGAAGGTGATGGCGACCAGCGCCAGCTTCACCGTGACCGGCATCCGCTGGGTGATCGTGTCCAGCACCTCACGGCCGCGGAAGTCGGTGCCGAAGTCACCCTGCAGCAGGTCCCCCACGTACTTGACGTACTGCAGCCACAGCGGGTCGTTGAGGTTGAACTCCTCGGTCAGCTGGGCCACCACGGCCGGCGCGAGCGGTCGGTCACCGCCCAGGGCCCGGATCGGGTCGCCCGGCAGCGCGTAGACCAGCGCGAAGATCAGGAAGGAGGCCCCGAGCATGACCGGGATCGTGAGTAGAAGGCGGCGCGCGATGTAGCGGCCCATGTCGCTCCTCGGTCAGGACACGCCGGCCCCTGTCGTGGGCGCGGACGCGTCGTCCATGATGCGGGACGAGCCCGAGCGGCCGACCGCCGGGGAGCCCTGCCCGGTCTGGGCGAGGGTCCCCGGCGGCGGCCTGCGGTGTGCGGTCGCGTCAGCTGACGGGAACCACGTTGGCGATGTCGATGTCACCGAAGACGTCGATCACGACGTCGCTGACGTTCTCCGAGTGAGCGGCCTGCTCCACGTCGAAGAACATCGGGATGCTCGGCATGTCCTCCAGCAGGATGTCCTCCGCCTGGTTGTAGAACTCGATCGCCTGCTCGTTGTTCTCGGCGCTGTTGCCCTGCTGGATCAGCGCGTCGAACTCCGGGTTCGAGTAGAACGTGGCGTTCGAACCGGCCGGCGGCAGCGCCGCCGTGGAGTACAGCGGCTCCAGGTAGTTCTGCGGGCTCGGGTAGTCCATCGCCCAGCCGAGGCGGAACGGACCGGTCACGCCCTGCTCGTCGAGCAGCGGCAGGTACTCGGCGAAGTCCAGCTCGCCCCGGAGGACGTAGTCGATGCCGAGGTTCTCGCGGAGCTGGTTGCCGACGGCCTGCACCCACGCGTCGTGGCCGGCGCCGGCGTTGAACCACAGCTCGACGGGCTGGCTGCGGTCGAAACCGGCCTCGTCCAGGAGCGCGTTCGCGGCGTCGACGTCCAGATCGCAGTACTCGCAGGCACCCTCGCGGTAACCGTCGACGACGGGCGCGACGAATGCGTCGGCGGGCTCGCGGCTACCGGCGAAGATGGCGTCCGAGATCGCCTGCCGGTCGATGCCCATGGACAGCGCCTGGCGCACGCGCGGGTCGGAGAACCGCTCGTCGTAGGTCGGGTACCCGAGGTAGGTGAACCCGGAGGACGGCGCCTCGAGGAAGCGGTCACCGAGCACGTCCTCGGCCGAGGCGATGGCGTCAGGCGGGAGGTCCGGCAGGACGTCGAGGTTGCCGGCCTGCAGGTCGTTGTAGCCGGTGTTCAGGTCGGCGTAGACCCGGAACTCCACGGTCTCGGCGTTCGCCGGGTCCTCGCCGGCGTAGTCCTCGTACCGGGTGACGGTGATGCCCTGGCCGGGGACGAACTCACCCTCGGCCTGGAACGGGCCGTTGCCGATCGGCTGGGCGCCGAAGCCCTCGGGGTCCTCGAAGAAGGCCTCGGGGAGCGGCCAGAAGGCGTTGTAGCCGACGGTCACCGGGAACTGGGCGAACGGCTCGGCGAGCTCCACCTCGAAGGTGTTCTCGTCGATGACGCGCAGCCCGCCGAGCTCCTCGGCGGCGGGGTCGCCCGTGACGTTGCCCTCTTCGTCGGTCGGCGCCTGCAGGTCGTCGTACCCGAGGATGTTCGAGAAGAAGTAGGACGCACCCTGGGCGTTCGGGCTGTAGGCGGTGTAGTTCCACGCGTCGACGAAGGACTGCGCGGTCACCGGGGTGCCGTCGTGGAAGGTCCAGCCGTCCTTCAGCTCGATGGTCCAGGTGGTGTTGTCCTCGGAGGTGATCGAGTCCGCGACACCGGTGTACTCCACGGCGCCGTCGGCGGCGTATTCGATCAGGCCGGTCCACAGGGAGGAGATGACCTGGTGGCCCTCGCTCTCGGTGGTGTTGCCCGGGACCAGGGCGTTCTCCGGCTCACCGACGTAGACGCTGAACGAGCCGCCACCCTCGGCGGCGGTGCCGCCCTCGCCGCCGTTGTCGTCGCTGCCACCACAGGCGGACAGCATCATCGCGGCGGCGACGCCTGCGGCGACGAGCCCACCTCTGCGCTTGCTCAACTTCACGTGCAATGCCTCCCTCGTCCCGCGTCTGCGGGGGGAACGGACAGGTCGACCAGGCCCCGCGGGCGAGTGGACGACTGATTGGTCTCGAGCCGGACGCAGCCGGACCACGGGGGACCGCAGACTGCGACGGGTGGACCCTAGGCACGCCTCGGAGGGGGTGTCCACGGACGTCACCGACTTGTGACCTGGGCTCACGATCCGCGTTGCAACCGTAACTTCCACGCCGCACGGGCCGTCCGGCGGGCCGTCCTCCAGCCCCCTCGTCGGCTGCGCCGGAGGCTTTCCGGCAGCCGTGTCGCCGGGTCACGGACGGGGTACCGGTGCCCCCAGGCAGCCGACGACGACCGGAGGGACCACGCGATGAGCGGCACGGAGAAGCTGACGAACAAGATCGAGGAGATGTCCGGCAAGGGGAAGCAGGCGGTGGGTGACGCCACCGACGACCGCGATCTCCAGGCCGAGGGCAGGAAGGAAGAGTCCAAGGGCAACCTCAAGCAGGCCGGCGAGAAGGTCAAGGACGCCTTCAAGAAGTAGCGCCCGCTGCTCGCAGGCTCGCGACGGGACCGTTCCACGACGTCGGCACGGGCGCCGCTCCCGACCGGGGAGCGGCGCCCGTCGCGTTTCCGCGCCCTCTGCGGGGACGTGACGTCAGCGCGCGGCGAGGACGGCCCGGACGGCGGGCAGCAACGGGCGGTCGGCGGGGATCCAGTCGAGCGCGTCGAGGTCAGCGGCGCCCACCCACCGCAGCTCGGCGTGCTCCTGCGCCACCGGGCGGCCGTCGGTGATCCGCGCCCACCAGACCCGCATGGTCGAGGCCCCGGGGGCCCCGCCGGCGACGACCCCGTCCAGCGGCACCTCACCGAGGAAGGACTGCGGCGCGACGGCGACCCCGAGCTCCTCGGCGCACTCGCGGACCAGCGCGGCGAGATCGCTCTCCCCCGGGTCGACCTTGCCGCCGGGGAACTCCCAGCACCCGTCGTACGGCCCGCCCGTGCGCTGCGCCACCAGCACCCGGTCCCCCTCGACCAGCGCGGCACCCACGACCTGGACCACCTCGCGCGCCCGCAGCGCGGCCCCGGCGGCGAGGGCGTCCAGGTGCGCCCGCATCGCGCGGGCCACCCGCGGGCGCAGCACCACCCGGTCGACGACGGCGCCCACCGCACCGGGTAGCCCGCTCTCCCACTCGACCTGCTCGTCCACGCGCGTGCCGGCGCCGGTGGGGGTGAAGCGGCGCGAGTGCGCGACCCGGCCCCGTGCGCCGAACGGCGCGGTGAAGACGTCGTGCTCCGGACGCACGGAGACGACCTCCTCCAGCGGGAACGGCCACGGGCGGCCCAGCGCCCGGGCGACGTCGAACGCCACGGTCAACGGCGCCTCCACCAACGCGGTGAAACGCAGCCGGAACACCGGGGCACTCTCGCAGATGGCGGCAGTATGGGCAGCGTGCGCATCAACGCCCGGGTCGACTACGCCGTCCGAGCCGTCGTGGAGCTCGCCGCGGCGGCGCCCGGGGCGCTCACCTGCGACCGCATCGCGACCGCCCAGGGCATCCCGAACCGCTTCCTGCAGGCGATCCTCGCCGATCTGCAGCACGCTCGGCTGGTCACCAGCCAGCGCGGCCGGGACGGCGGGTACCGGCTGGCCCTGCCCGCATCGGAGATCTCCATCGCCCGCGTGATGCGGGTCGAGCAGGGCTTCCTGGCCGAGGTGCACGGCCAGCGGCCGGAGGAGGTCACCTACCCGGGCGCCGCCGCCGGGCTGGCCGAGGTCTGGGTCGCCGCCCGCGAGGCCTACCGCCGGGTGCTCGAGGGGGTCACCGTGGCCGACGTCGTCGCCGGGCAGCTCCCCTCGCACGCCGCCGAGCTGGTCGCCATCGACACCGCGTGGCGGTCCTTCAGCGAGCCCGCACCCCGCTGAGCGGCGCCGGGCCCGCCCCCGTCGGGTGAGCTCCGCACCCGGTCGCGCGGGATGTGGGAGGATCGGCGGCATGACGGACCGCGGCAGCCTCCTCGTCGCGCGCCTGCACATCGACCTGGCGCTCGTCTCCAGCGCCGCCTGTCGCGCCCTGCGCTGACCCAGGTCCTCCGCGCAGCTGTCCCGCTGCGCCCCGAACCAGCAGCGCCTCCCACCCCGGCCGGCTGCCGGGCGGTCGGCGAGCGCAGGAAGAAGTACGCCACGTGAGCACCCCCACCCGCACCAGCAACCGGCCGCAACGCGGTCAGGGCCAGTGGGCGCTGGGCTACCGCGAGCCGCTCAACCCCAACGAGCGGATGAAGAAGGACTCCGACGGCCTCGAGGTCCAGCAGCGGATCCTCGACATCTACTCGAAGACCGGCTTCGACGGCATCGACCCGGGTGATCTGCGCGGTCGCATGCGCTGGCTGGGCCTCTACACCCAGCGGGCCCAGGGCATCCCCGGCGGCAAGACCGCCGTGCTGGAGCCCGAGGAGCTCGAGGACTCCTACTTCATGATGCGGGCCCGCATCGACGGCGGGCAGCTGACCAGCGACGCGCTGCGCGTGCTCGGCGGCATCAGCACCGAGTTCGGCCGCGACGTCGCCGACGTCACCGACCGGCAGAACGTCCAGTACCACTGGATCCGCATCGAGGACGTGCCCGAGATCTGGCGCCGGCTGGAGTCGGTGGGCCTCTCCACCATGGAAGCCTGCGGCGACGTGCCGCGCGTCATGCTCGGCTGCCCGCTGGCCGGCATCCTCGAGGACGAGGTGATCGACGCGACCGATGTCATCGCCGACACCGTCACCAAGTACGTGGGCAGCCCCGAGTTCAGCAACCTGCCGCGCAAGTGGAAGACGTCGATGTCCGGCTGCGTCGACCACTGCACCGAGCCCGAGATCGACGACGTCTCGTTCGTCGGCGTCGTCAACGAGGCCGGCGAGGCCGGCTACGACCTCTGGGTCGGCGGCGGGCTCTCCACCAACCCGATGTTCGCCCAGCGGATCGGCGTCTTCGTCCGGCCCGACCAGGTGACCGACGTCTGGGCCGCCTGCACCGCCGTCTTCCGCGACTACGGCTACCGCCGCCAGCGGAACCGGGCCCGGATCAAGTTCCTCATGGCCGACTGGGGCCCGGAGAAGTTCCGGCAGGTGCTCCAGGACGAGTACCTCGAGGAGCAGCTGCCCGACGGCCCGGCCCCCGCCCCCGCCAAGCACGACCAGCGCGACCACGTCGGCGTGAGCAGGCAGAAGGACGGCCGCAACGCCGTCGGGTTCGCGCTGCGCACCGGCCGGATCAGCGGCTCGCTGCTCACCACGATCGCGGACCTCGCCGACGAGTACGCCGAGGGGCGCATCCGGACGACGACGCAGCAGAAACTGGTCATCCTCGACGTCCCGGACGAGAAGGTCGAGGCCCTGGTCGAGGCGCTGGCCGAGCACGACCTGCAGGTGCGCCCGAGCGCCTTCCGCCGGGGGACCATGGCGTGCACCGGGCTGGAGTTCTGCAAGCTGGCGATCGTCGAGACCAAGCAGCACGCGCAGGATCTCTACGCGGAACTCGAGAAGCGGCTGCCCGACTTCGACGTGCCGATCGGCATCAACGTCAACGGCTGCCCGAACAGCTGCGCCCGGTTCCAGACCGCCGACATCGGCTTCAAGGGCTCGATGGTCCGCGACGAGAGCGGCGAGATGGTCGAGGGCTTCCAGGTCCACCTCGGCGGCCACCTCGGCGTGGAGGCCGCCTTCGGCCGCAAGTTCCGCGGCCACAAGGTGACCAAGGCCGAGACCGCCGACTACTGCGAGCGCGTGCTCCGCGGCTTCCTCGACCGCCGGACGCCGGGCGAGTCGTTCGCCCACTACGTGTCCCGGGCGGACGAGGAGTGGCTGCTGTGACCGAGGAGCCGACGTCGGGAAGGGCCCGCCAGCTGCCGGTGTTCCACTGCCCGTACTGCGGCGACGAGGAGCTGACGCCGCACGAGGACGGGTGGCGCTGCGGCGCGTGCCTGCGGGCCTTCTCGGTCCGCCTGATCGCCACGGGGGTGCAGGAATGACCATCGCGCTGCGGCCGACGCCGCTGCTGGCCCAGGCCGCCGACGCGTGGTTCGACGGCATCGCCGACCCGGTCGAGCAGGCGCTCGCCGTGCTCACGTGGGCCGGCGACACCTTCGGCGACGAGTTCGCCATCACCTCGTCCATGGCCGACGGGCTGCTGGCCCACCTGGCCTCGCGGGCGATCCCCGGCGTGCACGTCGTCTTCCTGGACACCGGCTACCACTTCGCCGAGACGATCGGCACCCGCGAGTGGATCTCCTCGGTGCTGCCGATCACGCTGGTCAACGTCCAGCCCGAGCAGACCGTGGCGCAGCAGGACCTCGAGTTCGGCGCCGCGCTGCACGACCGCGACCCCGACCTGTGCTGCTCGCTGCGCAAGGTGCAGCCGCTGGCCCGGACGCTGTCGGGGTACGTCGCCTGGGGGTCGGGCGTCCGGCGGG
This sequence comes from Blastococcus carthaginiensis, assembly GCF_030731085.1. Taxonomy (NCBI): domain Bacteria; kingdom Bacillati; phylum Actinomycetota; class Actinomycetes; order Geodermatophilales; family Geodermatophilaceae; genus Blastococcus; species Blastococcus carthaginiensis. Next base: position 114,959 of record NZ_JASNFN010000018.1, read on the forward strand.
ACGAGTCACCCACCCGTGCGGGCACGAAGATCGTCGACTGGGACGCCAAGCGCGAGATGGTCAAGATCAACCCGATCGCCGCCTGGACGCAGGAGGACGTCGACCGCTACATCGCCGAGCACGCGATCCCGGTCAACCCGTTGTTCGAGATCGGGTACGGCTCGATCGGCTGCGCCCCCTGCACCCGGCCGGTCGCCCAGGGCGAGGACCCGCGCGCCGGGCGCTGGGCGGGCTCCACCAAGACGGAGTGCGGCCTCCACACCTGAAGGACCTCGATCCAGCACGTCACCATGAGCCCTGGAACGAGGCCGTCCCAGGCGTGACACTGGGCCGGTGCCTCGCCCACCGCGTCTGTCCCCCGACGAGCTCGCCGCGGCGCTGCCTGCCCTCCCGCTGTGGTCGGGGGGCGGCGACGGCCTGCGCCGGACCGTCCAGCTCCCGAGCTTCCGCGACGCCGTCGCCGCGATCGTGGCGATCGCCGACGTCGCCGAGGAGATGGACCACCACCCCGACGTCGACCTGCGCTGGCGGACGCTGCACCTGACCCTGGTCAGCCACTCCGCCGGCGGGGTGAGCGAGCTGGACCTCGAACTCGCCCGCCGCATCGACGCCCTGCTTCCCGCCCACCCGTGACCGCGATCATGGCGCGGTGACCGGGGATCGGGGCGATCCCGTGGTCACCGCGCCATGATCGGCGGGTGGGGGCGGCCTCAGCTGCCGACGCGCCCGCCGTCGGTGCGATAGACGACGGCGACGCTCGGCCGCGGGAAGGGCCGGTACGCCTGGAAGTCCGGCCACCTGCTCGACGGGTTCTCCACCGTCGACCCCGTGGTCTCCCCGGGGTGCTGCACGGCGACGAACACCGACCGGGCGTCCCGGGTGATCAGCGGCCCGCTGCACTCCGCACCCAGCGGCACGGTGAGGAACGCCTTGAGGTACCCGCGCTCGGGGCCCTCGGTCGGCACGGCGAACAGCCCGTCGTTGGTCCCGCCGAGGGTGCCGACGGCCTGGTTGCGGACCGACAGCACGTTCCCGTCCGTGGAGATCCACAGGTTGCCGGCGGGGTCGAACTCCAGGTTGTCCGGGCAGGAGATCGCGCTGACCTTGGACCGGTCGTACCCGGCGAAGTACGTGCCCGGGAACTGCGGGTCGCCGCAGACCAGGAAGATCCGCCAGGTGAAGGACGTGCCGCTGGCCGACCCGGTCTCCTCCCACTCGATGACGTGCCCGTTGCGGTTGCCCGGCTGCTGCTCGAAGGTCGCCGGCGTCCCCGCCTCCTCGTCCGCCGGCTCGAAGGCGTACGAGCGGGTGATCGGATTGGCCTCGTCGGCGCCCGGCCGGCCGTTCACCCCGGTGCGGTTGGAGTTGTTGGTCAGGGCCGCGTAGACCCGCCCGTTGACCGGGTTGACCTGGATGTCCTCCGGCCGGTCCATCTTGGTCGGCACCAGCGCGGCGTCGACGACGACCGGGTTCGCCGGGTCGGGGAAGTCACCGTTGGCGTCGAGCTGCTTGCCGAGGCGGTCGGCGGCCAGGCGGGTGAAGGTGAGCACCCAGGCGACGTCCTTGCCCGGGATCATCGCCCGGCCGTCCTCCACCAGCGGGATCCACTCGCCGTAACCGTCCAACTCGCCGTCTGCGGGCAGCTCGCCGCTGCCGTCGATCTCCCCCGTCGGGGAGTCGCCGACGAAGCGGGCGACGTAGAGGTCGCCGTCCTCGAGCAGCGTCAGGTTGTGCGCCCGCGAGGCGCTGTCGGTGCCCGGCCGGTAGGTCTTCCGCGAGACGAACTTGTAGATGTAGTCGAACCGCTCGTCGTCACCGGAGTAGGCGACGACGCGGCCGTCCTCGGCGATCTGCACGTTCGCGCCCTCGTGCTTGAACCGGCCGAGCGCGGTGCGCTTCTTGGGCGTCGAGGTCGGGTCGTAGGGGTCAACCTCGACGACCCAGCCGAAGCGGTTGACCTCGTTGGGCTCGCGGGCCAGGTCGAAGCGCGGGTCGACCTCGTCCCAGCGCCGGCCCGGCGGCCGCGTCGTCGAGACGCCGTAGCGCGCCAGCCGGGGTTCCTTCGCGCTCTCGGTGATCGGCGTCGCCGTGCCGAAGTACTGGTTGAAGTTCTCCTCGCCGTGCAGCGTGGTGCCCCACGGGGTCATCCCGCCCGCGCAGTTGTTCAGCGTGCCGAGGACGGTGCGCCCCCGGGGGTCGGCGCTGGTCCGCAGGTAGGGCGACCCGGCGGCGGGGCCGGTGAGCTCCATCGGGGTGTCGGTGGTGATGCGGCGGTTGCGCCGGCCGTTGCGGACCGGGCGCCACTCGCCGGTCTTCCCGTGCCGCTGCACCTCCACGACGGAGATGCCGTGGGCCATCATCGCGATGCGCTTCTGCTCCGGCGTCGTCGGCGCGGACTCGCCGGCGACCCCGGCGAACATCAGCTGCTCGTTGGTGTACTCGTGGTTGACCACGAGCAGCGCCTGCCGGTCGCGGTCGTCCAGCGGCAGGAAGCCGATGTAGTCGCAGTTGTAGCCGAACTGCATGGCCTGCGCCTCGGGGGTCTGCCGGTCGATGCGGAACGGCGGGGCGCCGGGCAGCACCGGATCTCCCCAGCGCATGACCACGGAGTACCGGTAGCCGTTCGCGGTGACCAGCTCGTCGAGGAAGTTCTGCTCGACCGGCTGGAACGTCAGGTCGCTCCCCGGGGCGCGGGTGACGCCGCCACCGGTCGGCACCGGCTGCCGCTCCCGGGCGGCCGCGGACGCGACCGGCCCGGCGGCGACCAGCAGCGCGCTCGCGCCGGCGGCCTTCAGCACGTTCCGGCGGCTGAAGGCGGTCTCGACGACCTCGGCGAACGTCGGGTTGCCGGTCTGGTTCGGGACGGCGGCGTCGCAGGCGTTGCCGCACTTGTAGTAGCAGGTGACGTGGCTGCGGCTGCCGTGGCGGATGCCGGTCAGCAGCGGCAGGAGCGCGCGGGTGCGCGGCGTGGAGATGTCGGTCATCGGTCCCTCTGGTCGCGAGGAGGTGGGGGCCCTCGCACCCAAACCGGCCGGGACGACGCACCGGTGGCAGCACGGTGAACGACCGGCGACCAGTCGGACACCGATCGCGGTCAGCCGGCGACGGGCAGCACCAGCAGCTCCAGGAGGCGGTCGGCCTCGGCGTCGGGGTCGGCCGTGAGCCCGGTGTGCACCGGCCCCGGCTGGACGACGGTGCTCCGCGGCGCGGTGAGCCAGCGGAACCGCGATCCGAGCGCTTCCCGCCCCGCGGCGCCGGCGACCGGGTCGGCCGCGCAGACGTCCGCGGCCGCCTGCAGCGCCCGGCCGATGGCCGCCGGATCGGCGGTGGGGTCGAGCGCGTGGAGACGGTCGACGTCCAGGTGCAGCCGGGAACCCAGGTAGTCGCGCTGCCGGCAGTAGACGATCACGCCCGCGTTGAGCAGCTCGCCCCGCTCCACGCGCGGTACCACCCGCAGCACCGCGTACTCGAAGACGTCCCTCGATGTCGTCGTCCTCACCGCTGGCTGATCCCCTCGGGCGGCGGGGGGCCCAGCCACGCGGGCCGGTTCTCCCCGCGCGGCGGCCGCCGGCGGCCCGCTCCCCCGGCGGCGGCCGCGGCGACCACACCGGGCAGCCACGCCGTGCGGGCGCCGAGCCGGGCGAGCAGCTGGTCGGCGTACCGGCCGCGGACCGCATCGGGCGCGGCCCCGGCCGCGGGGTCGTCGAGCCACTCGTCGGGCACCTGGGCGAGCACCCGGTCCAGCAGGTCCCGGGTGATCCGGGGCGCCAGCGCCGCGTCGGCCGCCGCCACGTCGGGGGTGCACTCGACCAGGGCGTGCGCCGAGGCGTCGTAGGCCCGCTCGACGGCCGCCGCTGCCCCGGGCCAGTGGTGGTGGAAGGTGAGGGCCGCGCCGTGGTCGATGAGCTGCAGCCGCCCGTGCCAGAACAGCATGTTCGGGTTGCGCCACGAGCGGTCGACGTTGCCGATCAGCGCGTCGAACCACAGCACCCGGCCGGCGAGCTCGGGATCGACCCCGTCGGCGCCCGCCTCGAAGTCCAGCGCCCCCGGCAGGTAGTCCAGCCCCAGGTTGCGCCCGGCCGAGCGCTGCAGCAGCTCCTGCACCTCGTGGTCGGGCTCCCCCACGGCGAGCTCGGGGACGACGTCGACGGTGACCAGCGCGGGCACCGGCAGCCCCAGCGCGCGGGCGAGCTCGGCGCAGACGACCTCGGCCACCAGCACCTTCACGCCCTGGCCGGCCCCCCGCCACTTCACCACGTACGTGCCCAGGTCGTCGGCCTCCATGAGCCCGGGCAGCGAGCCACCCTCGCGCAGCGGGGTGACGTAGCGGGTGGCGGTGACCGAGGGCAGCACAGTGCGGTCAACCTAGCCCGACGGCACGTCCGCCGGCGGCAGCGCCACCCGACGGGGGGACGGCCCGGCCCACCCCCGCTCGAGGACGCGGCGGCGCCGGTCCACGTCCCGCGCGACGACGCCGACCGGAGGAGGTGCGCGTGGCCCCGTCCGCACCGCCGGCTGCCATCGGTGCCCTGCGCGCCCGCGTCCTGCGCGAGGCGGTCGCGGTGCCGGCCCGCCCGGTGCCGGGCGCGGACGTCCCGGCCTCCGTCGTCGCCCTGCACCGGCGGCTCGCCGCCCCGCACGTGGTCTGACCGCGCCGCGACCGCCCGCGGCCGGGAGACTGGCCGCGTGGGACTGCTGCGCGCGCTCGGCCCGGCCGGGCTCGCCGACGCCCCGTTCACGTACGCCGAGGTGGGGGCGACGGCGGATGCCGAGCTGCCCGCCGGCTACCACGGGGCCGAGCACTCGGCGGTGGTGGGCACCGGGCGGGCCGCGTTCGAGCGTGCCGCCGGTGCGGTCCTGGACTGGCGGGTGCAGCGCGCCGCGGGGCTGCGGGTGCGGGCGACGGGTCCGGCCGGCACCCCCGGCACGGTCGTCGTCCTGACGGCGGGCCTGCCCCGGCTCGGCTACGACATCCCCTGCCGCGTGGTCTGGGCCAGCACCGGGGGCGACGAGCGGGGCTTCGCCTACGGCACCCTCCCGGGCCACCCCGAGAGCGGCGAGGAGCGGTTCGCCGTGCGGCTGACCGCGTCGGGCGAGGTCGTGTTCACCCTGCGCGTGTTCTTCCGGCTCGCGTCACCGGCCGCCCGGCTCGCGGGCCCGCTCTCCCTGGCCCTCCAGCGGCTGGCCACCGCCCGCTACGTGGCGGCGGTGCGCCGGGCCGCCCGGGGCTAGACGTCCCGGCGCACCAGCACCAGGAGGCCGAGGAGCCAGGCCGCCAGCGCCCAGCAGCCGGCCACCAGCAGCCCGGTCTGCCAGGAGGTGGCGACCGACAGGAAGGCGTCCTCCCCCACCCGGAACGCCGGCAGCCGGCGCGAGATCCGCAGGCTGAGCTCGGTGCCGGCGATCGCCAGCACCGGCGGGAGCACGAGCACGAGGGCGAGGACGGCGCCGAGCGCCCCGGCCGTCGAGCGCAGCAGCGCCGCGGCGCCGACCGCCAGCACCCCGGTCAGCGCCGCCCCGGCGACCTGCAGCCACAGCTGGCGCAGCACGTCGGCGTCGGTGGGCGGGATGCCACCCGGCACGGCGGTGAGCCGGGTGGCGGCAAGCAGGCAGCCGGCGGCCACGAGTGCGGTGAGCAGCACGCTCCAGCCGACGACGACGACGGTCTTGGCCAGCAGCAGCCGGCCGCGCCGCGGGACCGCGGTGAAGGTGGCCAGGGCCAGACCGGTGCGGAATTCGCTGCTGACCACCAGCACGGCCAGGACCACCAGCGGCACCGGCCCGAAGCCGAACCCGGTGAGCGCGGAGCTGACCGCGAGGTCCGCCCGCGGGGCCGACTGCGTCGTCGCCGCCGCGAGCCAGCCCGCGCCGCCGGCCAGCAGCACGAAGAGCACCGAGCACCACCACGTGGAGCGCGTCGCCCGCAGCTTGGTCCACTCGCTGCCCAGCACCGCCCGGAACGGCACGCCACCTCTCACGGGGCCACCGCCCGGTACTCCACGTCGTCCCCGGTCAGCGCCAGGTAGGCCTCCTCCAGGGAGCCGGCGACCGGGCTGAGCTCGTGCAGCCGGACGCCGATCTCGTGCGCGAGGTCGCCGACGTCGGCCGCGGCCAGCCCGTCGATGCGCAGCGCCCCGTCGATCTCCAGCTCGACGTGCCCACCGGCGCGCTGCACGGCCGACGCCAGCAGGGGCGCCTGCGGGCTGCGCACCCGGACCGCGGCGTACGCGCCGAGGAGCTCGGCCATCGGGACGTCGGCGAGCAGCCGGCCCCGGCCGAGGACGACGAGGTGGTCGGCGGTGTCCTGCATCTCGCTCATCAGGTGGCTGGACACCAGCACGGTGCGCCCCTCGTCGGCCAGGTCGCGCAGCAGCCCGCGCACCCAGCGGATGCCCTCCGGGTCCAGCCCGTTGACCGGCTCGTCGAGCAGCAGCACCTCCGGGTCGCCGAGCAGCGCCCCGGCGATCCCCAGCCGCTGCGCCATGCCCAGGGAGAAGCCGCGCACCCGCTCGTGGGCCACCGGGGCGAGACCGACCAGCTCGACGACGTCGTCCACCCGGTGCGGCGGGAGCGCGTTGCTGCGCGCCAACGTCAGCAGGTGGGCGTGCGCGGTGCGCCCTGGATGGCGGGCGCGCGGGTCCACCAGCGCGCCGACCTCCCGCACCGGGTGGGCGAGGTCGCGGTACGCGCGGCCGAGCACCGTCGCCGTCCCCGCGGTGGGCCGGGCCAGCCCGAGGATGCAGCGCATCGTGGTCGTCTTGCCCGAACCGTTGGGGCCGAGGAAGCCGGTGACCCGGCCGGGCTCGACGGTGACGGTGAGCCGGTCGACGGCCAGCCGGGCGCGGTACCGCTTGGTCAGGCCGCGGAGCTCGATCACGCGCGCCAGGATGGCCGACGCCCGCCGCGCACCCGGTGGCGGCGCGCCCCTACTCCTCCCGCCGGGCCGCGGCGCGCTCGCGCTCGATGAGCTCCTTGCTCCGGACCAGCCGCGTCAAGGTCACGACGACGAGGCCGCCGATCAGGTTGAACAGCGCCGTGTACCAGAACCACGCCAACCAGTCGAGGTAGCCGAAGGGCGCGCCGGCGTGGAGGGCGGCGAAGGCCAGCAGCGACTCGACGATGGAGTGGAACAGCTGCAGGCCACCGATCAGGAAGCCACCGACGACCGCCGCCACCACCTTCGCGACATCGGACGTGGTGCCGTGCTGCATCCGCGTCATCAGGGTCATGACCATGCCGGCGAGGACGGCGAGCGAGATCGACTGCAGGTTCAGCGGGGAGTCGACGAAGTGCACCGCCTGCTCGGTCGCCGTGGAGCGGAGGTCGGGCAGCGCACGGACGACCAGCCAGGTGACCAGCCAGCCACCGACGAGGTTGGCCACCAGGGTGCCGCCCCAGACCTTGCCGAGCTGCCGGACGCTGGCCCGCCCCGCCGCGACCGCCGTCACGGGTACGAGGAATCCCTCGGTGAACAGCTCGCTGCGCCCGAGCACGAGGGCGATGAAGCCGGTGCTGAAGGCCAGGCCGGCCAGCAGGTGGCTGCCGGTCGCCGCATACACCGCGAGCAGCGCGAGCAGCCCGGTGGCCACCTCGAAGCCGCCGGCCAGACCGGTGGCCAGCACCTCGCGCCAGGTGCGGTGCAGCCGCTGCGCGCCTTCGCTGACGATCCGGTCGAACGCCTCGGTGACCTCGTCCTCGGCCGGGGCGTCGGTGTCCCCCAGCTCGGTGCGTGCGCGTTCGGCGTCCTGGTCCTCCACCGCACCTCCTCCACCTCCGGGGCACCGGGACCGGGGAACGGGCGGCACGTCCTCCGGCGCCCTCTACCCGGACTGCCTCGGGCCACACCGCCCGGGTTCGGGTCGCAGCCCGCGACGGGGCATGTCCTCCGGGTGGCCCCACGCGGGGCGGCCGCCGCACCGGGTCCCGCGGGACGAACGAGCCCGCCCCGGGCCGTTAGCGTCACCGTCCCCGCGCAGGAGATCGCGCGACGGTTCGGAGGAGCGGCCATGTCCCGGAAACTCTCGCTGCTGACCGCAACGACGGTGGTGGTGCTCGGCCTGAGCCCCGGGATGGCGCTGGCCGAGGAACGGCCCGCGCCCGGCGCACCCGGCATCGGGGACCCCTACTTCCCCCTCGACGGCAACGGCGGGTACGACGTCCTGCACTACGACCTGGACGTCCGCTACGACCCGGCCACCGACGTGCTCGACGGCGTCGCGACGATCACCGCACGAGCCCTGCAGGACCTCTCCGGCTTCAACCTCGACCTGGAGGGGATGGAGGTCCGCTCCGTGCGGGTGGGCTCCGCCGAGGCGACCTGGGCGCGCGAGGGCGGCGAGCTGGTGATCACCCCGGCCAAGCCGCTGCGCGCCGGGCAGCGGTTCGCCGCCACGGTCACCTACGACGGGGTCCCGCAGACCCTCACCGACGCGCTGGGGACCTCCGGCTTCATGCACACCGACGACGGCGCGATCGTCGCCGGCCAACCCGACGGGGCGGCCACCTGGTTCCCGGCCAACGACCACCCCCGCGACGCCGCCTCGGTGGACGTGCGGGCGACCGTGCCGGCGGGGCTGGAGGCCGTCTCCAACGGCGTCCTCCGCGGTAGCCGCACCGCGGACGGGTGGACCACGTGGGAATGGCGGGCACGGGAGCCGATGGCCACCTACCTGGTGACGCTGGCGATCGGCGAGTTCGACCTGCGCGAGTACCGGGCCGGCGGCATCCGGTTCTGGGACGCGCTCGACCCCGACCTGTTCACCCTCGACCTCGACCCGGAGACGGAAGGGCCCTCCGCCGGCGAGGTGGCCGAGGCGTCGCTGGCCCGGCAGCCGGAGATCATCGACTTCCTCTCGGGCGTCTTCGGCAGCCGCTACCCGTTCCGCGCCGCCGGCGGCATCGTCGACGATCACCCGGAGTTCCAGTTCGCGCTCGAGACGCAGACGAGGCCGATCTACGCGTCGGTGTTCTTCACCGACCCGGTGAGCGGCGACCTCGTGGTGGTGCACGAACTGGCGCACCAGTGGATCGGCGACCTGCTGCGCATCGACGAGTGGCGGCACATCTGGCTCAACGAGGGCTTCGCGACCTACGCCGAGTGGCTCTGGCTCGAGCGGGAGGGGCTGCAGACTCCGCAGGAGGTGTTCGACAACATCGCCGCCGACGCCCCGCCGGAGTTCTGGGACCTCACCATCGGCGACCCGGGGCCGGCCACCGAGGACCTGTTCGACATCGCGGTCTACTACCGCGGCGCGATGACCCTCCAGGCGCTGCGGAACGAGGTGGGCGACGAGGCCTTCTTCGCGATCATCGAGCAGTGGGTGGCGTCGCAGGCCGGCGGCACCGTCTCCACCGAGGAGTTCGTCGCGCTCGCGGAGAAGGTGTCGGGGCAGCAGCTGGACGAGCTCTTCCAGCGGTGGCTGTTCACCCCGGGCAACCCGACCGCGGCCGGTTGACGGTCCGGGGCGGCCGAGGGCCCCGCGGGGTCCTCAGCCGCTCGGGCCGAACTGCTCCACCCGGATGGCCGCAGCCGGGGTCCCCAGGGTCTCCAGCAGCCTGGTGGCCGCCCCCGCGAACGCCGCCGAGCCGCACACGTACGCCGTCTGCCCCGGCTCCCACAGCGGCACCAGGTCCGCGGCGGTGAGCCGGCCGGCTGGGCGGATGCCGCGCGGCTCCCGGGTGGTGACCACCATGGCGCCGGCGGCGAGCAGCTCGTCGGCGTAGGGCAGCTGCTCCATGGTCCGCACGCTGACGGCGCAGCGGAGCAGGTCGGTGCGCCCCAGCGACCGCGCGGTGCGCAGCATCGAGACGAAGGGCACGACGCCGCTGCCGCCGGCGACCAGCAGCGCCGGGCTCCCGGTGTCCCAGACGAACCAGCCCCCGATCGGCCCGCGCACCTCGAGGACGTCGCCGGGCTCGACCACGTCGGCCAGGTGGGTGGACACCTCGCCGTCGTCCAGCCGCTCCACGAACAGCTCCAGCAGCGGGTCACCCGGCGCCGAGGCCACCGAGTAGGACCGCTGCGCCGTGTAGCCGTCGGGGGCGGTCAGCCGCACCACGTAGTGCTGGCCGGGCAGGTGGTCGACCCGGTGGGCGACGTCGAGCCGCAGCTGCACCGAGCGGGGCACCGGACGGCGGACGCCGGCGACGGCGGCCGTGCGCCATCCGCCGGTGGGCGCGTCGGCGACCCCCGGCCCCAGCGGTTCAGTCACCCTGGTACCGCTGCTGGCGCCACGGGTCGCCCCGGTCGTGGTAGCCGTTCTGCTCCCAGAAGCCGGGCTGGTCGCGCCGGAGCAGCGTGAGCTTGCTGATCCACTTGGCGCTCTTCCAGAAGTACAGGTGGGGCACCAGCAGCCGCACCGGACCACCGTGCTCCGGGGTGAGCGGACGGCCGTCGAAGTCCCAGACCAGCCAGGCCCGGCCCCCGGTGACGTCAGCCAGCGGCAGGTTGGTGGTGTAGCCGGTCTTCGACGTCGCCATGACGAACTGCGCCTCGGCGGTCGGCCGGGCGGCATCGAGCAGCGTGTCGACGGAGACTCCCGAGAAGCGGGTGTCGAACTTCGACCACGTCGTGACGCAGTGGATGTCGCCGCGGTACTCCGAGGGGGGCAGCCGGTGGACGTCGTCCCACGACCAGGTCGTGGGCTGCTCCACCTGCCCGTCGACGGTGATGCTCCACGTCTCCGGGGTGATGCGCGGGGTCGGCTCGGCGGTGAGCACGGGCCAGTCGGCGCCGACGTCGTACTGACCGGGGGGCAGGCGCGGGTCGCGCTCGCGGCGACGGCCGAGGAAGCCGCGGGTGGGGGTGGGCACGTGCACAGCCTGCCCGGTCGGGGGGCGGCGTGACCACCGGCCCGCGCGCGTGACCTGCGCGGCGTCGCACCGACCACCCGCGGGCGCCCGGTGAGGGTCGCCTTACATGAGGTGTGTCACCTCGTGTTTGGTTGGTGGCAAGCACCGTGTAGTCCTAGCGTGGGGACTTGTGGTGACGGTGGAGCACGCGCAGCGCAGGACCCCCAAGGTTGCGAAGACCAATTCGGTCTTCAAGAAGGCCGTCATGGCCATCAGCGGCATCATCATGGTGCTGTACCTGATCGCGCACGTGATCGGGAACCTGAAGGCCTTCTCGGGCGCCGAGGCGTTCAACTCGTACTCGGGCTGGATCCGGACGGTCGGCAACCCCGCGCTGCCGGGCCAGACGACGCTCTGGGTCATCCGGATCGTGCTGCTGGTGGCGGTGGTGGCGCACTTCTGGGCCGCCGTCTCGCTGTGGCGCCAGGCCAAGCGGGCCCGCCCGCAGGGCTACGTCACCAAGAAGGCCACCGCGCAGAGCTACGCCTCGCGCACCATGCGCTGGGGCGGCGTGATCATCGGCGCCTTCATCATCTACCACATCCTCGACCTCACCACCGGCACGGTGAACGCCGAGGGCTTCGACAGCACGCCGTACGAGCGGCTCGTCGCGAGCTTCCAGAACCCCTTCGTCACGATCTTCTACGCCATCTCGGTGATCCTGCTGGGCATGCACCTGCGGCACGGGATCTGGAGCGCCACGCAGACCCTGGGCCAGAGCAACCGCCGCCGCGAGAAGACCGTCAGCCTCTTCGCGGTGGCGTTCGCGACCGTGCTCACGCTCGGCTTCCTGCTCGTGCCCTTCTCCGTCCTCTTCAACATCATCGACTGAGGAGCTCCCCAGATGCCTCTCGAGCTGTTCACCGTCGGCGAGCCGATCGCCGACACCAAGGCCCCCACCGACGTCCCGATCGGCGAGCGCTGGAGCGAGCGCAAGTTCCGCGGCCGCCTGGTCAACCCGGCCAACCGCCGCAAGCTGACGGTCATCGTCGTCGGCACCGGCCTGGCCGGTGGCTCGGCCGCCGCCACGCTGGGCGAGGCCGGCTACAACGTGAAGTCGTTCTGGTACCAGGACAGCCCGCGCCGCGCGCACAGCGTCGCCGCGCAGGGCGGCATCAACGCCGCCAAGAACTACCGGAACGACGGCGACAGCGTGCACCGGCTGTTCTACGACACGGTCAAGGGCGGCGACTTCCGGTCCCGCGAGAACAACGTGCACCGCCTCGCCGAGGTCAGCGTCAACATCATCGACCAGTGCGTGGCCCAGGGCGTGCCCTTCGCCCGCGAGTACGGCGGCCTGCTCGACAACCGCTCGTTCGGCGGCACACAGGTCTCGCGCACCTTCTACGCCCGCGGCCAGACGGGCCAGCAGCTGCTCTACGGCGCCTACCAGGCCCTCGAGCGGCAGATCGCGGCCGGCAGCGTCGAGCAGCACGCGCGCACCGAGATGCTGGACCTGATCGTGGTCGACGGCCGCGCCCGCGGCATCGTCGCGCGCGATCTGGTCAGCGGCGAGATCAGCACCCACTTCGCGGACGCCGTCGTCATCGCCAGCGGCGGCTACGGCAACGTCTTCTACCTGTCCACGAACGCCAAGGGCTCGAACACCACGGCGATCTGGCGGGCGCACAAGCGGGGCGCGTACTTCGCCAACCCCTGCTACACGCAGATCCACCCGACCTGCATCCCGGTCAAGGGCGACTACCAGTCGAAGCTGACCCTGATGTCGGAGTCGCTCCGCAACGACGGCCGCGTGTGGGTGCCCAAGGAGCGCGGCGACGACCGCGACCCGCGGGACATCCCCGAGTCCGACCGCGACTACTACCTCGAGCGGCTCTACCCCTCGTTCGGCAACCTGGTGCCCCGCGACATCGCCTCGCGCCAGGCCAAGAACGTGTGCGACGAGGGCCGCGGCGTCGGCCCCGGCGGCCTGGGCGTCTACCTGGACTTCGCCGAGGCGATCGAGCGGCTGGGCCGCCCGGCGGTCGAGGCGAAGTACGGCAACCTCTTCGACATGTACGCCCAGATCACGGGCGAGGACCCCTATGCGGTGCCCATGCGGATCTACCCCGCCGTGCACTACACGATGGGCGGGCTGTGGGTGGACTACGACCTCCAGTCGACGATCCCCGGCATGTTCGTGATCGGTGAGGCCAATTTCTCCGACCACGGTGCCAACCGGCTGGGTGCCAGCGCGCTGATGCAGGGCCTGGCCGACGGCTACTTCGTGCTCCCGGCGACGATCAGCAGCTACCTCGCCGACGGCCCGTTCGAGAAGGTCGACGAGAGCCACCCGGCCGCCGTCGAGGCGCTCACCGGCGTGCAGGAGCAGACCCAGAAGCTGCTCGGCATCAACGGCAACCGCACCCCGGCGTCCTTCCACCGCGAGGTCGGCCAGCTGATGTGGGACCTCTGCGGCATGGAGCGCACGGACGAGGGCCTGCGCAAGGCCATCGACCGCATCCAGGAGATCCGCCAGGAGTTCTGGACCAACCTGAAGGTGACCGGCGACTGGCACTCGTTCAACCAGACGCTGGAGCACGCCGGCCGGGTCGCGGACTTCATCGAGCTCGCCGAGCTCATGTGCATCGACGCCCTGCACCGCCGCGAGAGCTGCGGTGGGCACTTCCGCGCGGAGAGCCAGACCCCCGAGGGCGAGGCGCTGCGCGACGACGAGAACTTCGCCTACGTGGCGGCCTGGGAGTGGACGCCGGAAGGCCAGCCCCCGGTGCTGCACCGGGAAGACCTCGAGTACGAGTACGTCCACCTCGCCCAGCGGAGCTACAAGTGACAGCCACACACGAAGGCGCGATGCGCTCCAGCGTCGGCAACCCCGGGGCGGAGAAGCGCGGCATGAACCTGACGCTGCGCATCTGGCGTCAGCAGGGGCCGACGGTCAAGGGCAAGATGGTGACCTACAAGATCACCGACATCTCCCCCGACATGTCCTTCCTCGAGATGCTCGACGTGCTCAACGAGCAGCTGATCATGCAGGGCGACGACCCGGTCGCCTTCGACCACGACTGCCGCGAGGGCATCTGCGGCATGTGCGGCGTGATGATCAACGGCCAGGCGCACGGCCCGCAGCAGACCACGACGTGCCAGTTGCACATGCGGTCCTTCGCCGACGGCGACACGATCGACATCGAGCCGTGGCGGGCCACCGCGTTCCCGATCATCAAGGACCTCGCGGTCGACCGGCGGGCCTTCGACCGGATCATCCAGGCCGGCGGCTACATCAGCGTGCCGACCGGGACCGCGCCGGAGGCGCACGCGACGCCGGTGCCCAAGGCCGACTCGGACGCGGCGTTCGACGCCGCGACCTGCATCGGCTGCGGCGCCTGCGTGGCGGCCTGCCCGAACGCCTCCTCGATGCTGTTCACCGCCGCCAAGGTGACGCACCTCGGGCTGCTCCCCCAGGGCCAGCCCGAGCGCAACGACCGCGTGGTCAACATGGTGGCGCAGCAGGACCGCGAAGGCTTCGGCGGCTGCACCAACATCGGCGAGTGCTCGGCCTCCTGCCCCAAGGGCATCTCGATGGAGACCATCTCCCGGCTCAACCACGACCTGCTCGGCGCCCTGCGCGCGGGCGCCCGCCCGAAGAGCTGAGCACGTCGTCATCCTCCGGATGACATCGCGGCCAGGTGCGGTCCCCGACCGCCGTTGAGCCGCTGCCCGTGTCCCGGTCGGGAGGCCCTTCGGGCCCCCGCGACCGGCCCACCGCTGCCAGGAGACGTCCCCGACGAGGGCTGAGCCCCGCGAGCCCTCGTCGGGGAGGCCTCGCGCCCCCCGCTCCCCGGGACTCAGGACACGTGCGCCCGGGCCCGCTCCTGCAGCCAGGCCTCCAGCTGCTCCGGCGGGAGCGGCCGGCTCAGGTGGTACCCCTGGACGACGTCGCACCCCAGTTCGGCCAGCGCCGCGACCGTCGCCGCGTCCTCCGCCCCCTCGGCCACCAGCACCAGGTCCAGCGCGTGGGCGAGCTGGAGGGTGGAGGTGACGATCGACGCCGCCCGTGCGCTGCCGGTCATGGCGGCGATGAACGTGCGGTCCAGCTTCAGCTCGGTGACCGGGAGCGCCGCGAGGTAGGCCAGGCTGGAGTGCCCGGTGCCGTAGTCGTCGATCGCCACGCCGACCCCGGCGTCCCGGAGCCGGGTGAGCACCCGGACGGCGCGCTCCCGGTCCTCCATCAGGAGGCTCTCGGTGACCTCGAGCACCAGGCTGCCGGCGGGGAGGCCGTGGACGGCGAGCAGGCGGGCGACGTCGTCCGGGAAGCCCTGGTCGACCAGGTTCGAGGGGCTGACGTTGACCGCCATGGTCAGCGAGCGGCCCTGGTCGGCCCAGCGGCGGCACTGGGCCAGGGCCATGTCGATCACCCGGGTGGTCAGCTGCGCCATCAGCCCGGCCGACTCGGCGAGGTCGATGAACGCATCGGGGTAGAGCAGGCCCCGCGTCGGGTGCTGCCAGCGCGCGAGCGCCTCGACGCCCGCCACGGTGCCCGTCGGGAGGTCCAGTTTCGGCTGGTAGTGCAGCACCAGCTCGCCGGTCTCCAGGGCCCGCCGCAGCGCCGCGATGTCCTCGAGCCGGTGCCGGCCGTGGCCGTCGCGGTCCTCGTCGTAGACGGCGGCGCCCAGCCGGCCGGACTTGGCCGAGTACATGGCCAGGTCGGCCAGCTGCAGCAGCTCGGCGGCGTTGCGGGAGTGCTCGGGCCCCACGGCGATGCCGGCGGCGGCGTCGACGGCGAGCTCCATGCCGCCCAGCCGGAACGGGCGCTGCAGGTGGGTGCGCAGCCGCTCGGCCAGGGCCCGGGCGCCCCGGGCGTCGAGGTCCCGGGCAAGGACGACGAACTCGTCCCCACCCAGCCGGGCCAGCAGGTCGCCCTCGCGCACCTGGGACCGCAGCCGGGTGCCGACCTCGCGCAGCAGCGCGTCGCCGACCCCGTGGCCCAGCGAGTCGTTGATCTCCTTGAACCGGTCGAGGTCCAGCACGAGGACGGCCATCTCCTCGCCGGCGAGCAGCCGCTCGTCGCCGGCGTCGAGGGCCTCGAAGACCGAGCGGCGGTTCGGCAGCCCGGTCAGCTCGTCGGTGCGCGCCTGCCGGCGGCTGTCGGCCAGCGCCCGCACGGCGCGGAAGGTGAGCGCGGTGCGGGCCAGGGCGGCCAGGACGGCGCCGAGCGCGAGCGCCCCGGCGACCGGGTCGCCCCCGTGGAAGTAGCCGTGCGCCAGCAGGCCGACCGCGGTCAGGGTGCAGACCGCCGGCACGAGCAGCGGTGCACGCCCCGCCGAGGCGTCGGTGCGCCCGCTCTTCGGGGTGTGGCACGCCGAGAGCCCGAAGCAGAGGAACGCCAGACCCCACACGACGTCCAGCGGGCTGCCCACGACGTAGGTGCCGTGCGCGACCTGGTAGGCGTACACGGTGTCACCGGTGACGAAGAGGAGGAGGCCGGTGACGATCCACCACCACCCGCCCCCGCCGTGCCGGCCGATGACGACCAGCCCGCCGGCCAGCAGGCTCAGCAGGAGCAGATCACCCACCGGGTAGGCGATGCCGACGAACGCGGCACCGTCGCCACCGGCGGCGCTGCGCAGCAGGTCGCCGAGGACCAGGGACGCGGCCACGGCACCGGCGGTGAGCCCGGTGACCAGGCAGTCGAGCCAGAGGTTCGCCGTCAGGCGCCGCACCCGGCCTCGGATCATCAGCAGGAGCGCCAGGAAGGCCAGCGGGTAGAAGCCCAGCTGGAACGCATCGGCCCACGACGGCCGGGGGACGACGTCCAGGGACCGGTAGTGCGCCTCGTAGACCGCGCCGCCCACCAGGTAGGCGCCGACCGCGCCGGCGAAGCAGTGCCACGCCCGGCGGGTGGCCGGCGACACCCGCGCCCGCACGACGAGCATGCCGGTGAGCGCCGCGAGGAAGACGAGCTTCCCCCCGGCGGCCAGGTACTCCCCGACGTACGGCGTCCCGAGGGCGGCCAGCGCCAGGCTGAGCACCCACACGGCCGTCGCGACGGTGGCGGTGATGCGGACGGTGCGCAGCGCGCGGTCCGCGCCCCGCTCCCGTGCGATCCCGGTGCGCCGCTGTCCCATGGCCGCAGGATCGGCGCGATACGGGATCGTCTGAAACGCAGATCACGTCCGATCCCCCCGCCGGGGGGAGACCGGGACGCCGCGCCGCGGGGTCAGCTGGGCGGCACCGGCGGGATGATGCGGTCGACCACGTCGGCAGGCATGAGCCCGGCCTTGCCGAAGCGGCTGGCGGCCTCGATGAACTGCGGCGCGGAGGCGGCCAGGTCCACGAGCATCGCGCGGGCGTCGTCCTCGCGCCCGGCGAGCGCCGCCACGACGGCCCGCCACATCAGCTGGTCGGGCTCGCTGACCGGGTCCATCGGCCGCAGCAGCTCCAGCTCCCGGTCGGCGGTGACCGGGTCGCCGTCGATGGCCTGCTGGAACGCGCGGACGACGTCCTGGTAGCGGGCGCGGGTGACGGTGAGGTCGGCCAGCACGCCCAGCGGGTCCGGGGAGTCGTCGACGCGCAGGTCGACCACCATGTCGTGCCAGGGGCGCCCGGTGGTGGTGGCGCGGACGACCGTGATCGCGGCCGAGCGGCGCCCCCGGAAGTCACCGCCGGCCTCCTCACCCGCCACCAGCGAGCCGAGCAGCCGTTGCGCGAGCGGGCCGGCGGAGCCCTCGAACCGCTCCACCATCGCCTCCCACACCGCCGGGGAGCTGGCCATGTTGGCCAGCGCGACGCAGGTGTCGCCGATCAGGTGACCGGCGGCGTCCACACAGCTCGTGCCGGTGTACACGGCGAAGTCGCCGGCCAGGCCGAGCACGGCGACCTGGCGGCGCTCGGGCTGCGGGTCGACGCTGCTGAGCGCCGTCAGCACCTCCTGGGCGGTGAACCCGCCACGGAGCAGGTCGAGCCCGACGGCGCCGTACATGGGCTCGGCCATCGACTGCGTGGCGATGACGCCGTGCCCGGGGAGGGCGAAGGGCACGCTGTTGCCGACCGCGAAGGCCTGGGACTGGGTGGCCACGCCCATCTCCCCGGTCTCGGGGTCGCGGGCCACGATCGAGTACGTCACCGGCGCCGCCTACCCGTGGCTCCCCGGGGGCCGAAACACGGGTACGTCACAGCGCGCGGGATCCCATCGCCCCGGCCACGAGCTCCACCGACCGCAGCCGGCCCTCGAGGGATCCCGACTGGTGGGCGACGATCAGCTCGTCGGCTTCGGCGAGCTTCGCGAAGCCCTCGAGGTGCTCGCGCACCTCGACCGGGGTGCCGACGGCGGTGTGGGTGAGCATCGTGCCGACGTGGTGCCCGGCCCCCTGGGCGAGCAGTTGGTCGGCCTGCTCGTCGGTGAGCGCCCGGCCGCGGCCGAAGAGTCCGACGGCCAGGTTCCGGCGGACGGCGTGCAGCTGCTCCTGGGCGGCCGCGGTGCTGTCGGCGGCGACCACGTTGACGCCGGCGATGACGTAGGGCTCCGCGAGCTGCTCCGAGGGCTTGAACTCCTGCCTGTAGGCGGCCACGGCGGGCTCGAGCATGGCGGGCGCGAAGTGCGAGGCGAAGGCGTAGGGCAGCCCGAGCGCGGCGGCCAGCGTGGCGCCGAACATCGAGGAGCCCAGCACGTACAGCGGCACGCGCGAGCCCTTGCCGGGGATCGCGTCGACGCCGGGCACCCGGCTCTCACCGGCGAGGTAGGCCTGCAGCTCGAGCACGTCCTGCGGGAAGGTGTCGGCCGCGCGCGGATCGCGGCGCAGCGCGTACATGGTGCTCTGATCGCTGCCCGGCGCGCGGCCCAACCCGAGGTCGATGCGGTCCGGGTACATGGCGTCGAGCGTGCCGAACTGCTCGGCGATCATCAGCGGCGAGTGGTTGGGCAGCATGATGCCCCCGGCGCCCAGCCGGATGCTGCGGGTCTGCGCGCCGACGTGGGCGATCAGCACGCTGGTGGCCGACGACGCGATCGAGGGCATGTTGTGGTGCTCGGCGTACCAGACCCGCGCGTAGCCGTGCTCCTCCGCGCGCTGGGCGAGGGCCACGCTCGCGGCGATGGCGCTGCTCGGGGTCTCCCCGCGCGGGATGGGTGCCAGGTCGAGGACGGACAGGGTGGTGCTCATGCGGTGCGGCCTTTCGCGTCGGTTGCCCAGCGCAACGCCCGACGTGGCCGGGTCCTTCCCCCGGGTGTGGGCGCGTACGCCCGGTTCCAGCGCCTCCAGGAACCGGGCGTACGCGCACTCCGTCGTCCCCCGGGGGGGGGGCGCGCACGCCGGGTCCCCCCCCCGCCAGGACCGGGGCGTACGCGCACTCCGTCGTCAGACGGTCAG
This sequence comes from Blastococcus carthaginiensis, assembly GCF_030731085.1. Lineage (NCBI taxonomy): Bacteria > Bacillati > Actinomycetota > Actinomycetes > Geodermatophilales > Geodermatophilaceae > Blastococcus > Blastococcus carthaginiensis. Next base: position 134,134 of record NZ_JASNFN010000018.1, read on the forward strand.
CGGCTCTGCAGCGCGTCCAGGGCCACCGCCATCGCCGCCGCCACCCGGAAGTCCAGGCGCGGGTCGGGGACGGTCACCGTGTAGTGGTCGCGCAGCGCGATCCGCTTCTCGCTGCTCATCACGACCGCACCGGTCCGGCTGTCGGTGAAGTCGAAGTGGAAGAGGAACGGCACCGGGATGTTGTTCAGGAACGGGATGAAGTTCCACACCCGGCGCAGCACCGCGATGAACTGGTTGCGTTCCTGGCCGACCGCCTCGACACCCGGTGCGGAGACGTGCCAGGTGGAGCGCAGGAGGCTGGCCCCGAAGTCCTTGCGGAAGTAGCCGATGGGCTGCCCGTACTCGTCGAAGATGTCGTGCTCGGCCCCGACGTCGAGGCGCTGCCGGGCCTTGAAGGAGAACACCCGCCGGCTCTTGCCCGCGTCGGCGAAGAAGACGACCTCCTCGCGCAGCTTCATCCGCTTCTGCTCGGCGAGGGCGAGCAGGTGCCCCTCGCTGCCGTCGGGGTTGGCCGCCAGCACCTCGTAGCGGTTGACCATCATCGTGACCCGCTGCCGGACGAAGAACTGCGGGACGACCATGGGGGCCGGCTGGTGTCCGGAGGGAACGGTCACGTCGGTGCTCCGTCGCTGATCGGGGCTGTGGCCCGCCCATCCTGGCGGACCGGCGCCGGTCGTGGGCCGGCGCCGGTCCGCGTGTCGCCCGTCGGGAGGACCGCCGCCGCGTTCACCGCGGCGGGGACGCCCGGCGCCCGGTGAGGGCGTCGTGCAGGCGCTGGACCAGCCGCTCCAGGGGGCTGGGGGTCTCGTCGCTGCGGGCCGGCCCGGCGGGCATCAGCACCCAGAGCAGCAGGTAGACCAGGACGCCGGCGCCACCGGCGACGGTGAGGCCGACGAAGCCGACCCGCCAGAGGACGGCGTCGATGCCGGTGTAGTCGGCGAGGCCGCCGCAGACGCCGCCGGCCATCCGGTCGGTGGTGCTGCGCCGGAGCTCGGGCCGTCCCGGCGGGGGCTGCTGCTCCGTGCCGGGGGCGTCCGCGGGGGGAGGGAGGGGAACCGAGTTCGTCATGCCACGAGCCTGCGGCCCGCGGCGCCGCCGGAACATCCGGTGACACCCGGATCCGCCCCCGGTTCCCGGCTCAGGGTCTCCCCTGCCGGACGTGCCGCCGGGCGTTGCCGTCGAGGGGCCGCCGCTCAGCGCAGCGGAAGCGGGCTGGTGTCGCCGTCCTCCCGCGGGCCGAGGATCCACCGCTCCTCGAGGGCGATGGGGACGTCGTTGATGCTGGCCTCCCGCCGGCGCATGAGGCCGTCGGCGGCGAACTCCCAGTTCTCGTTGCCGTAGGAGCGCCAGGTGCGGCCCTCCGCGTCGTGCCACTCGTACTGGAAGCGGACCGCGATGCGGTCGTCGGTGAAGGCCCACAGCTCCTTGCGCAGCGCGTAGTCCTGCTCGCGCTGCCACTTGCGGGTCAGGAACTCCACCACCTCGTCGCGGCCCCGCAGGAACTCGGCGCGGTTCCGCCACACGGTGTCCTCGGTGTAGGCCTGCGCCACCCGCACCGGGTCGCGGGAGTTCCAGGCGTCCTCCGCGGCGCGCACCTTCTGCCGGGCGGTCTCCAGGGTGAACGGCGGGAACGGGGGGCGGGGCACGCGGTACCTCCTCGGCACGGGGTGGCCGCCGGCCGGCCACCCCCGCCAGCCTGCCGGGGATGCGCCGTTGCCGCGCGCCCGGCCGATGAGTTCCCCGCCGCCTGCGCGTCTAGGTTCTCGACGACCGCTTCGTCGAAGGAGATCCCGTGGGACGCATCGCCGCTGCTCTGTTCACGACCGTCGACGGCTCGGCCGAGCGCCCCGACCTGTGGCACGGCCCGTACTTCGACGAGGCGATGGGCAAGGCCATGGACCGGCACCTGGGGCGCTGCGAGTCCTACCTCATGGGCCGGGTGCTGCACGACCAGTGGGCGGAGTACTGGCCGGGCAACGACAGCGACGAGTTCGCCGAGTTCATCAACCCGATCCCGAAGTTCGTGCTGTCCACGACGCTGGAGCGCTCCGGCTGGGCCGGCACCGCGGTGCTGCGCAGCCTGGACGACGTGCGGACGCTCAAGGAGCGCACCGAGGGCACCATCGGCATGTCGGGCAGCCTCAGCACCGTGCGGTCGCTGCTGGCGGCCGGCCTGCTCGACGAGCTGGTGCTGCTGGTCGACCCGGTCGTGGTCTCCGGCGAGCGGCGCTGGACCGACGAGCTGGACCGCACGCCGCTGGAGCTGGTGTCCTCCGAGGCGCTGCCGACCGGCGTGCTGCACGTGGTCTACCGGCCGGCCGCCCAGGGCTGAGGCGCCGGGTCGCCCGCCGAGAGTTCGGGGCTGCGTCACCTGCCGGACACCTCGGGTGCCCACGCTGGCGTCATGACGGCGAGCCTCTTCGTGATCGGTATCCGGGTCGGGTGGATCGGACCCGACGTCCGGCCCGGGGACGACGGTTTCGCGCGGGCCGCCGGCGTCGCGCACGCCGTGGCCAAGCCGGTGGTCGACGGGCTGGAGTCCTCGCTGTGCGGCCAGCTGGTGCGCGCCGCCGCCGCGCAGGACTGGTCGTCGCAGCGGCAGGTGGCGCGCTGCGAGGAGTGCACCCGCCTCGCGGGCTGAAGCAGCTGAGCCGGATCAGCCGCCTGTATGCGGTTCGCAACCCGCACGAACTGGGCAGGCTCGACACGGTGGCCGAGCTGCGGCGCTGAGGAGAGGTCCGCGGCCTGATCGTGGGGAGCGGACGTGGCGGGATCGGACGTGCTCATCGTCGGTGGCGGCAACGCCGGCATTTCGCTGGCGGCGCGGCTGCTCCGGGACGGGGTCCCCGACGTGACCGTGGTGGCTCCGCAGCCGGTGCACCGGTACAAGCCGCTGCTGAACTACGTAGCCGCCGGCGAGGCGTCGATGTCGGAGCTGGAACGCCCGATGGCCGAGGTCGTGCCGGACGGGTGCGCGTGGATCCGCGACGCCGTCGAGGCGGTCGATCCCACCGCCCGCACGGTGCGGACGCGCGGAGGCCGGACGCTGCACTGGTCGACGCTCGTGCTCTGCCCCGGCCTGGTCGAGGACTGGGGCGCGACGCCGGGGCTGCAGCAGGCATACGCCGAAGGCTGGGCCGCCTCCTCGTACGTGCCGGGCAGCGCCCCGCTGGTCTGGCCGAGCGTGACGTCGCTGCGGTCGGGCTCCGCGGTCTTCACCGTGCCGCCGGAGCCGGCGTCGTGCGGGCCGACCGCACTCAAGCCGCTGCTGATGGCGTGCGACCACTGGCGCCGCGCCGGGGTGCTGGGTGACCTGCAGGTGCGCCTCGTCCTCCCGGAGGCGACCGGGACGGGGATCCCCGAGGCGGACCGGTTCCTGGAGGACGTGTTCGCCGGCTACGGCATCGAGGTGCTCCGCGAGACGCGGATCGAGGAGGTGGACGGCGACCTGCACTCGGTCACGGTCGGCTCGCCGAGCGGCCGCCGGGTGCTGGAGGACGTCGCCTTCGCGCACGCCGTCCCGCACTACCGGGCACCGCACTGGATCGCCGACGCCGGCCTCGCCGTCGACCCGGCGCTGGGCCTGGTGGACGTCGACCCGGAGACGATGCGGCACCGCCGCCACGGGTCTGTCTGGGGTCTCGGTGACGCCGCCGCTCTCGCCACCCGCCCGTCGGGTGGGGCGCTGCGCAAGCAGGTCAAGGTGCTGAGCAAGAACCTGTCGGCCGCCGAGACGGGCGAGCCGATGCAGCACTACAACGGCTACACCGTCATGCCGATCACCGTGAGCCGCCGGAAGCTGATGCTCAACGAGGTGGACCGCAACAACCGGTCGCAGCCGTCGGTGCCCTTCCTGGACCCGTTCGTGCCGCGGCGGTGGCAGTGGCTGTTCGACCGCTACGGGCTGCCGCAGGTGTACTGGCACCGCATCCTCTGCGGCCGGGTCTGACGCCGTTCCGGGCTTTTCTCGACGGGGTCGGCAGCCCATGTCGAGAAACCGCGGGCGGTTCCGTCCCAGGGGTGCGAACGGCCACGATGGGCCGTACCTCACCAGGGAGAACACCATGGCCAAGTACCTGCTGCTCAAGCACTACCGCGGCGCGCCGGCGGCGGTCAACGACGTCCCGATGGGGCAGTGGACGCCGGAGGAGATCTCGGCCCACGTGCAGTACATGCAGGACTTCGCGACGTGGCTCGAGGGCACCGGCGAGTTCGTCGACGGGCAGGCGCTCGCCCCCGAGGGGACGTGGGTCCGTTCGGACGGCGAGGGCCGGCCGCCGGTCACCGACGGCCCGTTCGCGGAGACGAAGGACCTGATCGCCGGCTGGATGGTGATCGACGTCGACAGCCACGAGCGGGCGGTCGAGCTGGCTGGTGAGCTGTCCGCGGCTCCGGGGGCGGGTGGGAAGCCGATCCACGAGTGGCTGGAGCTGCGCCCCTTCCTGACGGCGCCGCCCACCATCACGGAGTGACCGCACCGGTGGACGAGACCCGGCTCCGGGCGATCGTCCCCACCGTGATCGGGATCCTCGGCCGCCGCGGAGCAGACTTCGCGGCGGCCGAGGACGCCGTCCAGGAGGCGCTGGTCGAGGCCGTCCGCGTGTGGCCGGACGACCCACCGCGCGACCCGCAGGGCTGGCTGGTCACGGTGGCCTGGCGCAAGTTCCTCGACGCCACCCGGGCGGAGACCTCCCGGCGGCAGCGGGAGCTCCGCGTCGACGCCGAACCGGAGCCCGGGCCGGCCGAAGACGCGGACGACTCCCTCCGGCTCTACTTCCTGTGCGCGCACCCGTCGCTGACGCCGGCCTCGGCGGTCGCACTCACGCTGCGCGCGATCGGCGGGCTGACCACGCGGCAGATCGCCCAGGCGTACCTCGTACCGGAGGCGACCATGGCGCAGCGGATCAGCCGGGCCAAGCGGACGGTGTCGGGCGTCCGGTTCGACCGGCCGGGGGACATCGGCACCGTGCTGCGGGTGCTCTACCTGGTCTTCAACGAGGGCTACTCAGGCGACGTCGACCTCGCCGCCGAGGGGATCCGACTGACCCGTCAGCTGGCGGCGGTGACCGACGCCGAGGAGGTCGCGGGGCTGCTGGCGCTGATGCTGCTGCACCATGCGCGGCGCGCGGCACGGACTCGACCCGACGGCGGCCTCGTGCCGCTGGCCGAGCAGGACCGCGGCGCGTGGGACACCGGGCTGATCGCCGAGGGGATCGAGGTGCTCCAGGCGGCGCTGGCGCGCGACCGGCTGGGCGAGTTCCAGGCCCAGGCCGCGATCGCGGCGCTGCACGCCGACGCACGCAGCACGGAGGAGACCGACTGGGTGCAGATCGTCGAGTGGTACGACGAGCTGGTGCAGCTCACCGGCAGCCCGATCGCCCGCCTCAACCGGGCGGTCGCGGTCGGGGAGGCCGACGGCGCGCGGGCCGGCCTGGCCGCACTGGCCGACCTCGACCCGTCGCTCCCCCGCTGCACCGCCGTCGCGGCGTACCTGCACGAGAAGGACGGCGACCCGGCGACCGCGGCGCGGCTCTACGCCGAGGCCGCCCGGTCGGCACCGAACCTGCCCGAGCGCGACCACCTGACGCGGCAGGCGGCGCGGCTCAACGCCCTCGCGGGCGGATGAGTGCCTACCGCTGCTGCCGGCGGGCGATGAGGACGAGGCCGCCGACCAGGATCACGATGGGCGCCCAGCCCGGCAGGCCGAAGGGCCCGACGATCAGCTGGATCACGAAGATCGCGAGCTGGAAGGCGACGATGAAGCCCACCAGGAGCAGTAGCCCGAAGAGCAGCGGCCGCTCCGCCTGCAGCTGTCGCAGGTAGTCCATCAGGTCTCCTCGGTCGTGGGGTCGAGCTGCCGCCCCGGCATTTCCGGGCCACCGGGGACATCGACAGCAGAACGCCGCTGCTGTAGCCGCTGTTCCGCCAGAGCCTGCGTCCGATGGCACGTCAGACGTTGAAGCGGAACGATTCCGGGGCGTTTAACCTTGAATGGCTGACGTTGGAAACGGCTTCGGACCTGCGGTTTCGCGGTTGGGCCTTCATGGGGGTTCACGGGCAGAACTGAGCGTCTTGCGGACTTTCTGCGGACTGGCCGGCTGCACGTTGGGGACTGCTGCACGGATCGGTGACAGGTTGGGTCAGGCGGCCTGAGCTGCCGGTGTGTAGATGATGGTCTCGTACTCGATGGGGGTCAGTCGACCGAGGCCGGCTTGCCGACGTCGGCGGTGGTAGGTGCGTTCGATCCAGGTGACGATCTCGATGCGCAACTGCTGGCGGCTGGCCCAGGAGCGGCGGTCGAGCACGTTCTTCTGCAGCAGCGCGAAGAAGGACTCCATGGCGGCGTTGTCCCCGGCTGCACCGACCCTGCCCATTGACCCGGACAGCTGATGCCGGTTGAGGGCCTGGACGAACTTCCGGCTGCGGAACTGCGATCCGCGGTCCGAATGCACGATGCAGCCGGCGACCTCGGCACCGTCGGCGGCCCGCCGGGCGACGGCATTCTCGATCGCGGTCACGGCCAGCCGAGACTTCATCCGTGAGTCGATGGAGTAGCCGACGATCCGGTTGGAGTGCACGTCCTTGACCGCGCACAGATAGAGCTTGCCCTCGGCCGTGCGGTGCTCGGTGATGTCGGTCAACCACAGCTGGTTGGGTCCGGCCGCGGTGAACACCCGCTGGACTTGGTCGTCGTGCACGGGAGGTCCGGGCCGGCCGCTCTTGCCCCGGCGCGGCTTGCCGAACGCGCTCCACCAGCGGTTGGCCGCGCAGATCGCCCACGCGGTGCGTGCGGCCATCGGCTGCCCGCTGGCAGCGGCCTCATCGACGAGGAACCGGTAGCCGAACTCGGGGTCGTCGCGGTGGGCGTCGAACAGCGCGTTGGCCCGGTAGGCCGCGACCAGTTCGCTGGTCGTGACCGGGGCGGCCAGCCACCGGTAGTAGGGCTGGCGGGCGATCTTCAGAACCCGGCACGTCACCGTCACGGGGATCCCGTCGACGGCGAGTTCACGGACGAGCGGGTAGATCATTTTCCCGGCAGGTTCGCCTGGGACAGGTAGGCCGCTGCCCGGCGCAGGACCTCGTTCTCCTGCTCCAGCAGCCGGATCCGCTTGCGGGCCTCACGCAGGTCGACGTTCTCGGCCGCGGTGGTCCCGGGCTTGACGCCCTCGTCGACGTCGGCAGCCTTCATCCAGTTCGTCAGACACGACTCGCTGATCCCGAAGTCAGCCGCGATCTGCTTCAGGTGCTGGCCCGGCTCACGGTTGCGAGCGACGCTCACGACGTCGTCGCGAAACTCCTTGGGGTAGGGCTTGGGCACGGCGAACATCCTTCCAGCGGCGCCTCGCGGCACCACAGATCAGATGTCACCTACTCGTGCAGCAGTCCC
>NZ_JASNFN010000019.1:0-53516 GCF_030731085.1 Blastococcus carthaginiensis
GGCTCTTCGCGGTTCCTGGTGATGGCGAGGCGTGAGCCGGAGATCGTGAGGCTGGGCCGGAGACGTTGAGGGCCCGTGGTCCTGCTGGGATGGGTGTTGCCTAGACATCCGCACCAGTGAGGTCCACGAGCCGTGTTCGAGCCTACGGGCTCGCAGCGTGATGCTGCGAGCGCGATCTTCAACCTGCCCGACTACCGCGTCCTGAGCGCCGCCGACGTGGGCGACGGCGTGCGCCGGGTCGAGGTGGAGTCCAGCGATCCACCCGGCTGCCCGGTCTGCGGGGTGCTCGCGGTCCGGGTGCACTCGCGCCGCCGGCAGGCGTTGCGGGACCTGCCGGTCGCCGGCCCGACCGAGGTGGTGTGGCTCAAGCGTCGCTGGTTCTGCGACCAGGCCCGATGTCCGCGGGGGACGTTCAGCGAGGTCACCGACCAGGTGCCGGCGTTCGCCCGCTCGACCGCCCGACTGTGTCAGGCGCTGGTCGCCGCGGTCGTGGTCTCCGGCCGGGCGGCCAGCGAGGTCGCCCGCGCGCATCGGGTGTCGTGGTGGCTGGTGCAGTCGATGCTCACCGCGGCCGCCGACCTGATCGGCGACCCCGATGACGTGCTGGTGCGCCGGCTCGGGGTCGATGAGCACCGCTACCGCTCGGTCCGCTTCTTCCGTGACCCCGACGGTGGCTGGCGGCGCTACGAGCCGTGGATGACCACCCTGGTCGATGCCGACACCGGCCGGGTGCTCGGCGTGGTCGACGGCCGCGACTCCGCCGGCGTCGGCGCCTGGCTGGCCGCCCGCAGCTGCGCCTGGCGGGATGCCGTGGAGGTGGTGGCGATCGATCCGTCAGCGGCGTTCCGTAAGGCGCTGCGCGAGCAGCTGCCGCACGCGGCGGTCAGCGTCGACCCGTTCCACCTGGTCAAGCTGGCCAACGACATGGTCACCGCCGTGCGGCAGCGGGTCGTCCGCGACCGCAAGGGCCGCCGCGGCCGCGGCATCGACCCGGCCTGGGCCAACCGACGGCTGCTGCTGCGCGCCGGCGACACGCTCGGCCCGCGGGCGCTGGCCCGGCTGAAGGCGACCTTGCGCACCGATGACCCGACCGATGAGATCGGCGCTGCCTGGGGCGTCAAGGAGGCCCTGCGCCGGCTGCTGACCAGCGGCTCCCTGGCCGAAGCCCACGAGCACAAGATGCGGCTCGGCGTCTTCGTGCTCGCCGCCAACATGCCCGAGACCGACCGGCTCTGGGCGACCATCGACGCCTGGTGGGACGCCATCGAGGTGCTCGTCGTCACCGGCGTCACCAACGCCCGCACCGAGGCTGCGAACACCGGCATCAAGCAGATCAAGCGCACCGGGCGCGGCTACCGGAACGCTGCCAACTACCGCACTCGTATCCTGCTCGCCAGCGCCGCCCGGACGGCAGCGTGAACACCCTTCTCAGCGACACCGTTCACCAGGAACCGGGAAAAGCCTGTTACGCCGTGAGCGGACGGTGCACACCGTCGGCCTGTCGGCCTCCACCGCGACCGGTGCCGGGGTCATCCTGCGCGGGGCCGGAACACGTCGGCCCGCGGGTGGGGACGCTGCGCGCCCCCGCCACGCGGGCCGACCGCCGACTTCGCCGGCGTCCTCAGTGCTTCGTCAGTGTGCGGCCTCGTAGGCCTCGACGACGCTGGCCGGGATGCGGCCGCGGTCGCTGACCGCGTGGCCGTTCTTGCGGGCCCAGTCGCGGATCGCGCCGGCCTGCTCGCGGTCCATGCGACCGCCACCGCCGGTAGCGCGGGAACGGCCACCACCGGAGGAACGGGTGCCGCGACCGACCTTGCGCGCCGCCGAGATGTAACGGGCGAAGGCGTCGCGCATCTCCTGGGCGTTCTTCTCCGCCAGGTCGATCTCGTACGACGTGCCGTCCAGCGCAAAACTGACGGTCTCGTCGGCCGGGAGGTTCTCGTCGAGGTCGTCGCTCAGGATGACCTGGACCTTGCGCGCCATTCGTTCCTCGCTTTTCGCAACGACCCGGAGGCCGGACGGAAATAGCACCCGACGGGTGCGAGGCCTATTACAGCACGCACACGCGCCAATAGGAAATGGCTGCGCGATTGAGTTCCCATTGGGGGCACTCGGGATACGAGCCGATCAGGAACTGATTGGCCGGACCAACGGGAACAGGATCGTCTCGCGGATTCCGAGACCGGTGAGAGTCATCATCAACCGGTCCATCCCCATTCCCACCCCGCCGGTGGGCGGCATGCCGTATTCGAGCGCCTCGAGGAAGTCCTCGTCGAGCACCATCGCCTCGGGGTCGCCGGCCGCGGCCAGCAGCGCCTGCTGCGTGAACCGCTCCCGCTGGACGACCGGGTCGACCAGCTCGGAGTAGCCGGTGCCCCGCTCGATCCCGCCGATGTAGAGGTCCCACTTCTCGGCGACGCCGGCGTCCGTGCGGTGCGCCCGTGTCAGCGGCGAGGTGTCCACCGGGTAGTCCATGACGAACGTGGGCTCCTGCAGCGCGGGCTGCACCAGCGCCTCGAAGATCTCCTCGACCACCTTGCCGTGGATCCAGGCCGGGTCGATGCCGACCTCGTGCCGTTCGGCCAGCGCACGCAGCCGCTCGACCGGGGTCTCCGGCGACACCGGCTCACCCACCGCCTCGCTGACCAGGTCGAACAGCCGCACCTGCCGCCACTCGCCCGACAGGTCGAGCTCGGTGCCGTCGTGGTGGCGGGCGACGTGGTCGCCGAACAGCGCCGCGCAGCTCTCCTGGACCAGCTCACGGGTGAGGACGGCGATGTCCTGGTAGTCCAGGTAGGCCGCGTAGAACTCCAGCATCGCGAATTCCGGCGAGTGCGAGCTGTCGGCGCCCTCGTTGCGGAAGTTGCGGTTGATCTCGAAGACCCGGTCCAGCCCGCCGACGATGCACCGCTTGAGGAACAGCTCCGGTGCGATGCGCAGGTAGAGGTCGAGGTCGAAGGCGTTCATGTGGGTGCGGAAGGGCCGGGCCGCCGCACCCCCGTGCACGGTCTGCAGCATCGGCGTCTCGACCTCGATGAAGTCCCGCCGGGCCAGCCCCGCGCGCAGGGCGGACATGACGGTGGCGCGCTGCCGCACGGTGCGGCGGGCCTCGTCGCGCACGATGAGGTCGACGTAGCGGCGGCGGACCCGCAGCTCCTCGCTCATCGGCTTGTGCGCCACCGGGAGCGGCCGCAGCGCCTTGGCGGTCAGCTGCCAGGAGTCGGCGAAGACGGAGAGCTCACCGCGGCGCGACGTCCCGACCTCGCCCTCGACGAAGACGTGGTCACCGAGGTCGACGTCGGACTTCCAGGCGGCCAGCGCCTCCTCGCCCACGCGGTCGCGGGAGAGCATCACCTGGAGCTCGGCGTCCCCTTCGCGCAGCGTGGCGAAGCAGAGCTTGCCGGTGTTGCGGAAGAAGATCACCCGGCCGGTGACGCCGACCCGCTCGCCGGTCATCGTGTCCGGCTCCAGCTCGGGGTGGCCGGCGCGGACCGCGGCGAGCGTGGTCGTGCGCGGGACGCTCACCGGGTAGGGGTCGACCCCCGAGTCGCGCAGCCGGTCGAGCTTGGCGCGGCGGACCCGCATCTGCTCCGGCAGCTCCTCGCCGCCGTCGTCGCCGCCCGTACCGTTCGGTCCCACGTCCGTCACGGGGGCCGAGCCTACGGGGCGGCCGGCCGCCGCTCGCCGGCCTGCTGCCGCTGGAACGCCAGGCGCAGCCCGTGCACGGTCAGGTCGGGCTCGCGCTCACCGATCGTGCGGCAGCTGTCCACCAGCAGCGGCGCCAGCCCGCCGGTGGCGACGACGACCGGCGCGGTGCCGAACTGCGCCACCAGCTCCGCCGAGATGCGGTCGACCAGGCCGTCGACCAGACCGGCGAACCCGAGCACCAGCCCCGACTGCAGGGCGGCGACGGTGTTCTTGCCGATGGCGTGCGGCGGGCAGCTCAGCTCGACCGACCGCAGCTGCGCCGCGCGAGCCGCCAGCGCGTCGCGGCTGACCTCGACCCCCGGGGCGAGCGCGCCGCCGAGGAACTGCCCGTCCGGGCCGACGGCGTCGACGTTGGTCGAAGTGCCGAAGTCGACGACGACCACCGGACGCCGGCCGCCGTCCGGAGCGCGGCCGAACAGCTCGGCGGCCGCCAGGGCGGTGACCACCCGGTCGGCGCCGACCTCCCGGGGGTTGTCCACGTGCAGCGGGACGCCGGTGCGCACGCCGGGACCGATGAGCACCACCGGCACCTCGAGGGAGTCCAGCAGCTGGCGCAGCGCCGGCAGCAGCGCGGGCACCGTCGAGCAGGCGGCGACGCCGGTCACCTCCGTGTCGCGGAGCAGACCGCGCCAGAGCATGCGCAGCTCGTCGGCGGTGGCGCGGGGCGCCGTCGTCACCCGCCAGCAGCCGACCCGCCGGTCGCCGTCGAAGGTGGCGAGGACGGTCTGGCTGTTGCCGACGTCGACGGTCAGCAGCACCGCGTCACCGGATCGGGACGCCGAGGTCGCTGCGCCGGTGGTCGGTGGCGCCGGGCACGGGGGCGGACGGGTCGCCGCCGAGCTCGACGACGCGGTTGGCGCCGTCGACGTGCACGACCTTCGGGAGGTAGCTCTTGGCCTCGGTCTCGTCCATCAGGCCGTAGCTGATGAGGATGACCATGTCCCCGGGGTGGACCAGGTGCGCGGCGGCACCGTTGATGCCGATGACGCCGCTGCCCCGCTCGCCGGGGATGACGTAGGTCTCCAGGCGGGCGCCGTTGGTGATGTCGACGATCGCGACCTGCTCACCGGGCAGCAGGTCGGCGGCGTCGAGGAGGTCCTCGTCGACGGTCACCGACCCCACGTAGTGCAGGTCGGCCTGGGTGACCGTGGCGCGGTGGATCTTGGACTTGAGCATCGTGCGCATCATCGGGGGCCTCCCAGTCGGACTGCCGTGTTGTCGAGGAGCCGGGTGCTGCCCGCGCGGACCGCGACGAGCAGGCGGGCGGGGCCGGCGGCCGGCGCCGGTCCCAGATCGGTATCGGTCAGTTCGAGGTAGTCCTGGACCAGGTCGGGGGCCTCGGCCAGGACGGCGCGGGCGGCGGCCAGGACGGCGTCGGGCCCCTGCGGGCCGGCGTCGGCGCCCGCGCGCAGTGCCCGGTTCACCGTCGCGGCGCGGGCCCGCTGTTCCGGGGAGAGGTAGCGGTTGCGGCTCGACAGCGCCAGGCCGTCGTCCTCCCGGACGGTCGGGATGCCGACCACCTCGACGCCGAGCGCGAGCTCCCGGGCCATGGCCCGGATGAGCGTGAGCTGCTGGTAGTCCTTCTCGCCGAACAGGGCGAGGTCGGGCCGCACCAGGCCGAACAGCGTGGTGACGACGGTCAGCACGCCGGCGAAGTGACCGGGGCGCACCGCGCCCTCGAGCACCGACCCCAGCGGCCCGGGGTCGACGGTGACGCCGGCCGCGCCGGGCGGGTAGACCTCCTCGACCGGCGGGTGGAAGACGACGTCCGCGCCCTCCTCGGCCAGCGCGGCGAGGTCGGCGTCCCAGGTGCGCGGATAGCGGTCGAAGTCCTCACCGGGGCCGAACTGCGTCGGGTTCACGAACACCGAGACGACGACGCCGCCGGCCCGCTCCCGGGCGGCGCGGACCAGCGCGCGGTGCCCCTCGTGCAACGCACCCATGGTGGGCACCAGCGCGATCGGGCCGGGGAGCGCGGCCACCAGCCGGCGCAGCTCGGCGGCGGACCCGGCGACGGCCGGACGGGTGCCCACGGTCACCGCGACCCCGCCGGGTCGTCGTGCCGTGCGGCGGAGAGGACGTCGAGCACCGGCGCCGCGTCGTGGGTGCGCAGCCGGCCGGCCGCCACGGCCCGCTCGGCGGTCCGCTGCACCATGGCGGCGTAAGCGGCCACCGACGCGGGGGCGCGCTCGCCGAGGGTCCGCAGGTGGTGGGCGACGGTGCCGGCGTCGCCGCGGCTGACCGGCCCGGTGAGCCCGCGGTCGCCCCGGCGCAGGCCGTTGTCGAGCGCGGCGGTGAGCAGCGGGGCCAGCACGCGCCCCGGCTCGGCCACGCCGGCGGTGCGCAGCAGCTCCGCGGCCTCGGCCACCAGGGTGACCAGATGGTTCGCGCCGGTGACCAGCGCCGCGTGGTACAGCGGGCGGTCGGCCTCGGCGACGAAGAACGGCTCACCGCCCATCTCCAGCACCAGGGTCTCCGCGACGGGGCGGTGCTCGGGCCGGCTGGTCACGCCGAAGGGCGCGCCGTCGAGCCGGTCGGCGTCCTCGGGGGCGCCGGTGAAGGTCATCGCCGGGTGCAGCGCGAGGGCGAGCACCCCGGCCTGCTCAGCAGGGGCCAGCACGGCCAGCCCGTGCGCCCCGGACGTGTGGAGGACCAGCTGCCCGGCGCGCCAGGCACCGGTCCCGGCCAGCCCCGAGACGAGCCCGGCCAGGGTGTCGTCGGGGACGGCGAGGACGACGAGGTCGGCGGCGGCCACCACGGCGTCGGCCGGCAGCAGGGGGACGCCGGGCAGCAGGCGCGCGGCGCGCTCGGCGGAGGCGGCGGACAGGCCGGAGGCGGCGACGACGTCGTGGCCGGCGGCCGCGAGGGCGGCGCCCAGGACGGCGCCGACGCGGCCGGCGCCGATGACGCCCACGCGGAGGCGGGCGGGCGCGTCGGACGGGCGGGCGTGCGTGCGGGCGGGGCCCAGCAGCGAGCGGACGGTCCTGCGGGCAGCAGGCATCGGTGCACCTCTCGTTCCAGTCCCTGGCGGGTACCGGACGTCGGGATCGATCCCCGGGGATCGCGGTGGTCGTGCGGGCGGAGCTCCGGCTCGTCGTCCGCTGCAACCGTTCCGTGTCACGCGGGCGACCTGCCGATGGCGAGTGTGTGACGCCCGCGCGGCCGTCGCAACGCCTGGTCGCTGTGTCGTGGCTCACGCACCTCGGCGCACCCGCCCGAGTGCCCCCGCGCGCGCCGCCCTACCGTGACGGCCGGCACATCGGCGAAGGAGGCAGCGTGCACACGTTCGAGGGAAAGACCGCACTGGTCACCGGCGGCAGCCGCGGCATCGGCCTGGGCATCGCCCGGAGCCTGGTGGAGCGCGGCGCCCGGGTGGTGCTCACCGCCCGGAAGCCCGATGCGCTGGCCGAGGCGGTGGAGTCGCTGGGCGGACCGGAGGTCGCCGTGGCGGTGGCCGGCAACGCCGGCGACCCGGAGCACCGGGCCGCCGCGGTGCGCACCGCGGTCGAGACGTTCGGCAGCCTCGACGCGCTCGTGGGCAACGTCGGCATCAACCCCGCGTACGGGCCGCTCATGGACCTCGACCTCGACGCCTGCCGCAAGATCCTCGACACCAACGTCGTGGCCTCGCTCGGCCTGGTGCAGGAGGCCTGGCGCGCCTGGATGGCCGAGCACGGCGGCGCGGTGCTGTTCGTCGCCTCGGTGGCCGGGCTGCGCTCGTCCCAGGAGATCGGCGCGTACGGGGTGAGCAAGGCGGCGCTGATCAACCTGACCACCCAGCTGGCCGTCGAGCTCGCCCCCAAGGTGCGGGTGAACGCGGTCGCCCCGGCCGTGGTGAAGACCCGCTTCGCCGGCGCGCTGTTCGAGGGCCGGGAGGCCGAGGTCGCGGCGGTCTACCCGATGGCGCGCCTGGGCACGCCGGAGGACATCGGCGAGGCCGCGGCCTACCTGCTGGGCGACGGTGCGGGCTGGGTCACCGGCCAGACGCTCGTCCTCGACGGGGGCGGGCTCTCCCGCGGACCGCGCTAGGGGTCAGCGGCCGAGGACCCGGGCCAGGACGTCGTCGCTCTCGCCGTCCTCCCGGTACCGCCGCCGGCGACGACCGCCCGAGGCGGGGGTCGCGCCGTTCTCGGCCAGGATCTGCGCGAGGCGGACCGGGGTCGCCGGGCGGTCCGGCTCCTGCGACGCCGCCCAGGTCGGCGTGACCGCGGGCTGGGCGGTGGTGGGGGCGAACTCGGCGAGCGGTGCCGGCTCCACCGCCTCGTCGGTGCGCCGGCGGCGCGGCGCGTCGTCGACGCGGGGCGGCGAGGGCGGCTCGACGAACGACCGGGCGGCCAGCCACTCCAGCGGCGACGGCGGAGCGGCCGGCGGCGACGGGGGCAGCGTCGACGGCGGCGCGACCACCGGCGAGTGCACGGTGACCGGCGGCTCGGCCACGTCGCGCCGCGGGGCGGGCGAGCCGAGGTAGGGGTCGTCCTCGTGCGCCGCGGCGCGCTCGTGGCGGCCGAAGCCCGACGGCGCCGGCGGGCGGCCCGGCACCGGCGGGGGCGGCACGGCCGCGCGCACCGGCGGCGGAACGGGGGCGGCGGGGACGGACGGCGGGACCGCGGACCAGGTGCTGGTGCTGGTGCGCACCTGCTCGAACTGCTGGGTGGGGCGCGGCTCGTCCAGCCGGATCGCCGGCCACCCGCCGGTGAGCTCGCGCGGCGGGGCGTCGTCGCTCCACGTCGCGCCCTCGAGGGTGCGGGCCGACCCGTCCAGCCGGCTGGCCTGGGTGCGCATCACTATCCGCTCGACCAGCATCTCGCTGGACAGCTGCTCGGCGAGCTCGACGCGCAGCCGGCCCATGTCCTCCCGCAGCGCGCCCAGCTGGCCGAGCTCGGCCCGGAGGCCGGCCAGCGCGGCGACGTCGTCCCGGAGAGCGGCGACGCGGGCGACCTCGCCACGCAGCTCGCCCAGCGCCGCGACGTCACCGCGCATGCCGGCCACGCGGGCGACCTCGTCACGGAGGCCGGTGAGCGAGGCGATCTCCCCGCGGAGCGCGTCGAGCTCGTCGCGCATCGCGTCCTCGGCCTCGCGGCGGAGCTCGTTCTCCAGCTCCAGCTCGTACTCGCGGCGCGCGGCGACCTCGCGCTCCAGCTCCAGCTCGTAGGCGCGGCGCAGCTCGGCCTCCCGGGCCGCGGCGCGCACCCGGTCGGTGCCGCGCCGGCCGGCGGCGAAGGTGGCCAGCACGAACGCCCAGGCCACGGCCACCACGGCGACCCGCAGCAGCTGGGCGTTGTCGGTGAGGAAGACGGCGAGCGTGGCGCCGACGGCGAGCACGAACCCGCCGGCCTGCAGGAGCATCCGGGTGCCGGCGAGGGCGGGGCCGCGGGCGACGTCGTCCTCGCGGCGGGGCATGGCACCCAGCGTAGCGACGAGTGGCGCTCACCGGGAGGAAGCGCACCCGTGCCCACAGTGGTCGCAGGTGTCACAGTGCTGGGGTGACCCTCTCGCTGCTCGACTGGCGCCGCCGCGTGGCCGCGCTGCACGCCGACGTCCGTGCCCACCCCGATGCCGAGCAGGGCTGGCTGCGGTGGCGGGAGGGTCGCGACGAGCTGTTCGCCGGCCACCCGCAGTCGCCGCTGGACGCCTCGGGGCGGGCGGCGTTCCGCGGGTTGCCGGTGGCGCCGTACGACCCGGCGCTGCGGTTCGAGCCCGTCCTCGAGCCGGCGGCGCCGCTGCGGCTGGAGATCCCCACCGCCGCCGACGGCGTCGTCCCGCTGGACCGGATCGGGGCGGTCGACCTGCCCGGCGTCGGCCGCCTCGACGTCTGGTGGGTCGCCGTCTACGGCGGCGGGGTCTTCCTGCCGCTGCGCGACGGCAGCGCCGGCGGGACCACCTACGGCGGCGGGCGTTACCTGCTGGACACCGTGAAGGGCGCCGACCTCGGGGGTGACGGCGAGCGGCTGGTGGTCGACCTCAACTTCGCCTACCACCCGTCCTGCGCCTACGACCCGCGCTGGTCCTGCCCGCTGGCACCCGAGGGCAACCGGGTGGAGACGCCCGTCGCCGCCGGGGAGCAGCTGCCCCCCGGCGGCTGGTACTGACCCTTGTTGATCAGGTGACCTGATCAACAAGGGTCCTGGCTCACGGTCGACGGTGAGCCAGGACCCCTGGTGGTGAGCCAGGACGGTCGATCAGCCCTGGGCGAGGAACCCGGCGGAGCTGAAGACCAGGCCGATGGAGACCTCGCCCTGCTCGATGGCGGCGCGGGTCAGCGGGCCACCGGCGTCCAGCTCGCGGAAGTCGGCGAACTCCAGGCCGTAGGTCTCCTCCAGCCCGGGCTGGCAGAACGGGCGGGTCGGGCACTCGGCCGGACCGCCGAGGACCAGCGAGCCGTCGCCGCACGCCTCCGCCAGCTCGGAGAGGGTGCTGACGCCGAGCTCGTCGGCGAAGGCCTGGGTGACCGCGAACGCGTTCTGGTCGGCGGCCTCCGACGGCTCGCCGAACACCAGGCCGGCCTCCGCCGCCAGCGGCTCGAGCGCCTGCCGGGTCTCCTCGACGTCGCCGCTGGCCACCTGGTTGGCGTCGTCGCCCTCGAGGAACTCGGTGGCGGTGGCCAGGTACTCGGGGAAGACCTGGATCTCACCGTTGATCAGGGCCTGCATGTACAGCTCGCGGTTGCCGACCTCCTGCACGGTGGCGTCGAAGCCGGCCAGCTGCAGCACGTCGGCGTAGACGTTGGCGAGGATCGACGACTCGGGGAAGTTGGCCCCGCCGACGGTGATCGCCCCGCTGCCCTGCTCGAGGGCGGCGGCGTCGATGTTCTCCTCGACCCAGCCGGCCGCGACGTCCTCGGCGCTCTCCCGCTGCACCTCCACCGCGGCGTTGAGCTGGATCAGCTCCTCGGTCGTCATCTCGGCGGAGACCTGGTTCAGCACGGGCAGCAGCGCCGGGTTGGCCTGCGCGGCCTGCGCGTTGACCGCCGGGATGATGTTGTCGGCGTTCTGCAGGCCCTGGTCGTCCTCGAGGACGACGAGCTGGTCGCCGGCGACCGGGGCGCAGGCGTCACCGGAGGCCTGGCCACCGCCGGTGTCACCGCCGCCGCCGGTGCCCGAGGAGCCCGACTCCCCGCAGGCCGCGGTCAGCGCGACCGCGAAGACGAGTGGAGCCAGGGTCTTGATGCGTGCGCGCATGGTTGGACGCCCCGCCTTCTGTGTCCCGTGCCGGACCGGCACGCGTGTCTGGCGGGAGGATTCCCGCGCGCTCCATGGAACCGTCCCGTTGTGCACGACGCAATCGGGTTGCCGCTGTCGGGACGTTCGTTACCGACGTGTGATCAGGAGGGGACGCCGACCCCGGTGAGCTCCGGCTCGCCGTGCACGGTGCGCTGCCGGCCCGGTACGAAGCGCCACCGCCGCGGGCCGGGTCGCACCGCCCAGGAGAACGCCACGAGCACCAGCTCGGTGAGCAGCGCCAGCGCCGCGATGAGGATCGCGCCGGCGATGATCAGCCCGTAGTCCTGCTGCCCGAAGCCCAGGTTGACCACCCGGCCCAGGCCGCCCCCGCCGACGAGCGCGGCGAGCCCCGCCGTGGCCACCACCTGCACGGCGGCGGTGCGGACGCCGGTCATGACCAGCGGCAGCGCCAGCGGCAGGTCGACCCGGCGCAGCACCTGGCCCCGCGTCATGCCCATCGCCCGGGCGGCCTCGCGCACGTCGCCGTCCACGCCGCGGAACCCGACGTAGGTGTTGGTCAGGATCGGGGGGAACGCGAACACGGCCAGCGCGATCGCGGTGGCCCGGTTGCCGAAGCCGATCGGGCTGACCGCGAAGAGGGTGAGCAGCGCGAGCGTCGGCACCGCCCGGCTCACGTTCGACAGGACGACCACCGCTCCACCGCCGCGCCCGCTGGTGCCCAGCGCGATGCCCAGCGGGAGCGCGAGGACCAGCGCGGCGAGGACGGCGGCCCCGGAGACGG
The DNA here is from genome assembly GCF_030731085.1 of Blastococcus carthaginiensis. Lineage (NCBI taxonomy): Bacteria > Bacillati > Actinomycetota > Actinomycetes > Geodermatophilales > Geodermatophilaceae > Blastococcus > Blastococcus carthaginiensis. The sequence continues at coordinate 11,671 of NZ_JASNFN010000019.1, forward strand.
CCAGGTGCTCGACGAGCAGGTCCAGCAGCCCGCCGGGCCGGGTCCAGTTGAACGGGTCGTTGAGGTAGACGACCGCGTCCCCGAAGCCGGTCACGACCGCGCCCTCGCCCACGGGGTGAGGAACCGTTCGGCGCCGGCGAGCAACAGGTCGGCGACGAGCGCCAGCAGCACGCAGCCGATCGCCCCGGTGACGATCTCCGCCCGGTAGAAGTTCGAGTTGAAGCCGCCGAAGATCAGCTGCCCGAGCCCGCCGTGCCCGACCAGCACCCCCACGGTGGTGAGCGCGACGGTGGAGACCGTGGCGATGCGCAGACCCGCCATGAAGGCCGGCAGGGCCAGGGGGAGCTCGATCTGCCAGAACAGCCGGAACCGGCCGTAGCCCATGCCCTGCGCCGCCTCGCGCACGTCACCGGGCACGCCCTGCAGCCCGGTGAGGAAGTTGCGCACCAGGATCACCAGCGAGTAGACGACCAGCCCGACCAGCACCGTCGTCGCGGTCAGCCCGGTGAACGGGAAGATCAGGGCGAACATCGCCAGCGACGGGATCGTGTAGACGATCGAGGAGAAGCCCAGCACGGGCGCGGCCAGCCACCGGACGCGGCGGGCGACCAGCGCCAGCGGCAGGGCGATCAGGGCCCCGATGACGACGGCGGCGACGGTCAGCCTGACGTGCTCGCCCAGGTACCGCAGAATGGTGTCCCAGTTGTCGACCACGTAGGAAGCGTCGAACCAGGGATTCGGCGCCGCGTCCACGGCGAGGACCGCGGACGTCCCCGCTTCGGCGCTCAGCACCGGGCGCACACCAGGAGGACCACCCCGTGGACGCTACTGCGCACACTCCCCCGTCCGCGAGCGCGTCCGGGGAGGCGGTGGGGATCCGGCTGGACGGCGTGAGCAAGGTCTACGACGACGGCACCGTGGGGGTGGCCGAGCTCGACCTCACCTTCGCCGCGGGCGAGCTCACCGTGCTGGTCGGCCCCTCCGGCTGCGGCAAGACGACCACGATGAAGATGATCAACCGGATCATCGAGCCCACCACCGGCCGCATCGTCATCGGCGACGACGACGTCACCCGGGCCGACCCGGTGGAGCTGCGCCGGCGCATCGGCTACGTGATCCAGAACGTGGGGCTCTTCCCCCACCAGACGATCCGCGCGAACGTCGGCACCGTCCCCCGCCTGCTGGGCTGGGGCAAGGAGGAGACCCGGGCGCGGGTGGACGAGCTGCTCGCCACCGTCGGCCTGGACCCGGCGGTGCACGGCGACCGCTACCCCGGACAGCTCTCCGGCGGCCAGCGCCAGCGGGCCGGGGTGGCCCGCGCGCTCGCCGCCGACCCCCCGGTGCTGCTCATGGACGAGCCGTTCTCCGCCGTCGACCCGGTGGTGCGCGAGCGGCTGCAGGCGGAGTTCCTGCGGCTGCAGGCCACCGTGCGCAAGACGATCGTGTTCGTCACCCACGACATCGAGGAGGCCGTGCGCATCGGCGACCGCATCGCCGTCATGAGCGAGGGTGGCCGGGTCGAGCAGTTCGCCACCCCCGCCGAGCTGCTGGGCCGCCCGGCGAACGGCTTCGTGGCCGACTTCGTCGGCGCCGACCGGGGCCTCAAGCGGCTGGCCGTCACCGGGATCGACGCCGAGGACCTGGAGCACCCGCCGGTGCTGCACGCCGAGGACGGGCTGGCCGACGCACGGGCGGCGCTGCAGCGCTCCGGTGCACGCTGGGCCGTGGTCCTGGACGACGCCGACCACCTGCACGGCTGGCTGTCGTTGGACCGTGCCGCCGGCAGCGGGACCGTCGGCGCCGCGGCCCGCCGCATGGAGGCCTGGGTCCCCCGGGACGCATCGCTGAAGGCGGCGTTCGCGACCATGCTGCAGCACGAGGCGGGCTGGGTCGCCGTCCTCGACGGCGACCAGTTCCTCGGCGTCCTCACCCCCGAGTCGCTGCACTCGGCGCTGCGCCGCTCGGTGGAGGGCCGGGTCCCCGAGACCGCCGGCGCCGCCTCCGCCTAACGCGGGCGGTCCTCCAGCAGCGGGCCGGCCACCCGGTACCGGGCGCTGACGAACGAGCCGTTCACCGCGGCCTCCACCAGCTCGAGGTCCAGCCGCCTCGGCAGCAGCGGCCGCCCCGCGCCGAGGGTCACCGGTGCGATCGAGACCACGACCTCGTCCAGCAGCCCCGCCTCGGCGAACTGGCCGGCCAGGTCACCGCCGCCGACGAGCCAGAGCTCCCGGTCGCCCGCGGCGGCGATCATCTCGGCGTGCACGGTGCGGACGTCGCCGGAGGTGAAGCGGACGTCGCCGCCGGCCGCCGGCAGCTCGCGGTGGGTCATCACCCAGGTCGGCAGCGTGAACGGCCAGGACCCGTTCTCGTGTTCCAGCACCCACTCGTAGGTCGTCGACCCCATCACCAGGGCGCCGACCCGGGCCATGAAGGCGTCGAAGCCGAGCTCTCCGGCGTCGCCCTGCTCCTGGCGGAAGAGCCACTCGAGGGAGTCGTCGGGGTCGGCGATCCAGCCGTCGAGGGTGGTGGCGGTGTAGTAGGTCAGCACGGGGTTCCTCCCGATGTCTCGCCGCGCCGCGCGCGGAGCCAGAGGATGGGATCGCCGGTACCGGCCTCGTGGCCGGCCGTCCGCAGCAGGTGCCGCACCAGCTGGCGCCGGTGGGCCGAGTAGGTGAGCACGTGCGCGACGACGCTGCTGAGCACGAAGCTCTCCGGCGGGTCGCAGAGGGCGTCGACCAGCCGGTCGTCCCAGCCGCCCCGGCGGTCGATCTCCCGCACCGTGGCGAGCCACCGCGGGGCGACCGCGTCGTGCCGCGCCAGCAGCGCGGCGGCGTCGGGGTCGTCGGCCCGCTCGGGCAGGTCGCGGCCCTCGATCGAGGCCAGCCAGACCTCCACCGTGAACACCAGGTGCTCGAGCACGGTCTGCACCGATTCCTCCGGGCCGTCCCACGGCAGCACGACCAGGCCGGGCAGCCGCTGGGCACGGAAGGCCTCGTCGGTGAGCCCCTTCGCCACGTCGATGAGGTACCGGGTGTCGTCGAGGCCGTGGGCCACCAGCTGCTCGGTGAGCGGGTTCATCGCATGCTCCGTGCTCTGCACCCACAGGGAGGTGGGCGGGTGGAAGTGGATGCCGTTGGGCGCCGGCAGCCAGTGCCCGGACCCGGCGTCGACCGCGCTGGGCGGCCGGCCGTAGGCGCGGGTGAAGGCCCGGCTGAACCCCTCCACCGACTCGTAGCCGGCCGCCCATGCGGCGTCGGTGACGCTGCTGCCCTGCTGCAGCTGCCAGGCGGCGCGCTCCAGCATCACCCGCCGCCGCATCGCCGCCGGCGCCTCGCGGGCGTCGCGGGACAGGGTGCGGCTGAAGTGGAACGGCGAGGCGTAGGCGTCACCGGCCATCTCGGCGAGGGTGTGGTTCTCCTCGTCCAGCACCGCGTCGAGCAACTCGCGGAGCCGGTCACGTCCCGTCATGCGTCCAGGGTGCTGGCTCGACCGGCGCCGGCGCTTGACCGTTCTTGCGCGGCACCCGATCCGGCTAGGCGGCCACCCCGGGGGACGGCTCGTCGTCGGTCGAGCCGGGCGGGACCCGGCAGGCCGTTTCCAGCCGCAGCGCCGCGGCGACCAGGGCGAGGGAGGCCAGCAGGCCCAGCGACGCGGTTACCGTGTCGCTCCCGGCCGCCTGCAGCCGGCCGACCGCGGGGCCGGCGTAGGCGAGCACCCCGAGCCAGATGCCGGTGAAGACCGCACCCACGTAGGCGCTGGCCTGGGCCAGCACCGCCAGCCGCGCGACCAGCATCGGCTCCACCGGGCGGACGCCCGCGGCGTCGCGCCCGGTGGGGCCCCGGCCCGCCCGCGCCTCGCGCAGCGCCTGCAGCCGGGTGCGGATCACCCGCGCCCCCAGCGCCTCGGCGAGCGCCAGGACGGCCACCGGCGCCGGCAGCCACCAGCGCAGCGGCGGCAGGTCCCCGTACCAGGCGCGCACCAGCAGCCACGCGGCGAGCGTGAGCCCGAGCGCGAGGACGACGAGGTCGCGGCGGCGGACGGGGGTCACGGCCGGCCTAGTGGAGGTGGTCCCAGCGCACGACCGCCGCCACGTCGGCGGGGTCGAGCGCGGCCACCAGGTCGGGAACCCGGCCGCGGCCGGGGAGCACGGCGGTCGGGTCGAGGGTCGCCCAGGGCACCAGCACGAACGCCCGCTCGTGCGCCCGCGGGTGCGGCAGGGTCAGCGCGGGGTCGTCGGAGATCACCGGTGCGCCGTCGTCCCGGGTCACGGTGACCACGTCGACGTCGAGGGTGCGGGCGCCCCAGCGCACCTCGCGGGTGCGGCCGGCCGCCTCCTCCAGCTCCTGGGCCCGCGCCAGCCAGCCGCCGGCGTCCCGGTCGCCGCGGACGACGGCGATGGCGTTCAGGTACGGCGGCTGCTCGACCGGGCCCCACGGCGGGGTCTCGTAGAGGGTGGAGCGGGCGACCAGCACGCCGTCGTCCTTGAGCGCGGTGAGCGCGGTGCGCAACGCGTTCGCGCGGTCGCCGAGGTTGGCGCCCAGGGAGAGGACGGCGCGGCTCATGCGCGGGTGCGCCGGATGGTGACGGCGACGTCGTCGAAGGGCACCCCGAGCTCCGCCTCCGGCTTGTGCACGGTGATCTCGACGGCGTCGACCAGCTCCTCGGCGAGGCAGACGTCGGCCAGCCGCTGGGCGAGGGTCTCCAGCAGGTTGACCGGTTCGCCGGACAGCACGTGGTGCAGCCGCTGGGCGAGGTCGGCGTAGTTGACCGTGCGCGACAGGTCGTCGTCGGCCGCGGCCGACGAGGTGTCGAGCTCCAGGACGGCGTCGACGCGGAACACCTGCCCGCGCTCGCGCTCGAAGTCGTAGACGCCGTGGTGGGCGTGGGCGCGGACCCCGCGCACGGTGATGCGGTCAGGGGTGGCCACGGCCGGCTCCTCTCGCCGCGCGCACGGCGGCCACGGTTCGGACGGCGTCCACCGAGGCAGCGGCGTCGTGGACGCGTACGCCCCACGCCCCGGCCTCCGCGGCGAGCACCGTGGTGGCGAGGGTCGCGGCGTCGCGCTCCTCGGCCGGGCGGGGCTGGGCGTCGGGCCCGGCCAGCAGCCGGCCCAGGAACGTCTTGCGGGACGCGCCGACCAGCACGGGCAGCCCCAGGGCCACCAGCCGGTCCAGCCCGGCGAGCAGCGCCCAGTTGTGCTCGGCGCGCTTGGCGAAGCCCAGGCCCGGGTCGAGCACGAGCTGCCCGGGGCGCACGCCGGCGGCGACGACGTCCTCCACCCGGGCGGTCAGCTCGGCGCAGACCTCCGTGACGACGTCACCGTACTGCGCGGCCGCGTACATCTCCCGGCTGTGCCCGCGCCAGTGCATGAGCACCCACGGCACGCCGGCCTCGGCGACGAGGTCGGCCATGTTCTTGTCCGCCAGCCCGCCGCTGACGTCGTTGACCAGCACCGCGCCCGCGCGCAGCGCCGCCTCCGCCACCTCGGCACGGGTGGTGTCGACGCTGGTGCGCACGCCAGCCGCGGAGAGCTCCCGGATCACGGGGACGACGCGGCGGGACTCCTCCTCGGCGTCGACCCGGTCGGCGCCGGGACGGGTCGACTCACCGCCGACGTCGACGTAGTCCGCGCCCGCAGCGTGCATCGCCAGGCCGTGTGCGATCGCGCTGCCCGCGTCGGCGAAGCAGCCGCCGTCGGAGAAGGAGTCCGGCGTGACGTTGAGGACGCCCATCACCAGGCAGCGGCCCGGCCGCGGCAGCTCCGCCGCGGTCATCGCCCTCTCCTGCTCACCGGCCGAGGACGAGGCCCATCGCCTCGCTACGGGTCGCCGCGTTCTCGCGGAAGATGCCGCGGACCGCGGAGGTGACCGTGGAGGAGCCGGGCTTGCGGATGCCGCGCATGGCCATGCACAGGTGCTCGGCCTGCACGACCACCAGGACGCCGCGCGGCTTCAGCGCGTCGTTGAGCGCGTCGGCGATCTGCCGGGTCATCCGCTCCTGCACCTGGGGGCGCCGGGCGTAGACCTCGACCAGCCGGGCGAGCTTGGACAACCCGGTGACCCGCCCGTCCTCCCCGGGGATGTACGCGACGTGCGCGACCCCGTGGAAGGGCACCAGGTGGTGCTCGCAGGTCGAGTACATCGGGATGTCCTTGACCAGCACCAGCTCGTCGTGGTCCTCGTCGAACGTCGTCGCGAGGATGTCGGACGGGTCCTGCCAGAGGCCGGCGAAGGTCTCCGCGTAGGCCCGGGCGACGCGCGCCGGGGTGTCCTGCAGGCCCGGCCGCTCGGGGTCCTCGCCGACCGCGAGCAGCAGTTCGCGGATCGCCACCGCGGCCCGCTCCTGGTCGACCCCGGGGGCCGGGGTCAGCAGCTGGTCCTCCGGCTCGGCCGGGATCTCGCTCATCGGTCGGCCCGGTTCACCGCTGGACCGGGGCCCCGACATCCCCGACGGGGGTGGTGTCGTGGCCCGACCCGTTCTGGCCGGCGCGCTCCGCCGGCGTGAGCACCGGCGGCTGGCTCGACGGGGTGCGCTTGCCGAAGCCGTTGTACGGCGCGAGGGCGGGGCGCTTGGCGACCGGCGCGCAGATGCGGGCCATGTCGTCCTTGGACAGCGTCTCCTTCTCGATCAGCTCCAGCACCAGGGCGTCCAGGACGTGCCGGTACTCGACCAGGATCTCCCACGCCTCGTCGTGCGCGGCCTCGATCAGCGCGCGGACCTCGGCGTCGATGTCGGCGGCGACGGCCTCGGAGTAGTCGGGGCGGGAGCCCATGTCCCGGCCGAGGAACGGCTCGGCCTCGCTGCTGCCGTACTTCACCGCGCCGAGCTTGGCGCTCATGCCGTACTGGGTCACCATCGCCCGGGCCATCCCGGTGGCCTTCTCGATGTCGTTGCCGGCACCGGTGGTCGGCTCGTGGAAGACCAGCTCCTCGGCCGCCCGCCCGCCGAGGGCGTAGGCCAGGGTGTCGATCATCTCCGACCGGGTCTGGGTGTACTTGTCCTCGGTCGGCAGCACGAGCGTGTGCCCCAGCGAGCGGCCGCGCGGCAGGATCGTCACCTTGTGCACCGGGTCCAGGTTGGGCAGTGCGTGCGCCACCAGGGCGTGCCCGCCCTCGTGGTAGGCGGTGACCTTCTTCTCCTTCTCGCTCATCGCCCGCGTCTTGCGCTCGGGGCCGGCGATGACGCGGTCGATCGCCTCCTCGAGGGTGGCGTCGGTGATCAGCGAGCCGTTGTTGCGGGCGGTGAGCAGCGCACCCTCGTTGAGCACGTTGGCCAGGTCGGCGCCGGTGAAGCCCGGCGTCCGGCGGGCCACGGTCTCCAGGTCGACGTCGGGCGCGAGCGGCTTGCCCTTGGCGTGCACCTCGAGGATCCTCTTGCGGCCCTCGAGGTCGGGGCGGTCGACGGCGATCTGCCGGTCGAAGCGGCCCGGGCGCAGGAGCGCCGGGTCCAGGACGTCGGGCCGGTTGGTCGCGGCGATCAGGATGACCCCGCCCTTGACGTCGAACCCGTCCATCTCGACGAGCATCTGGTTCAGCGTCTGCTCGCGCTCATCGTGGCCGCCGCCCATGCCGGCGCCGCGCTGTCGACCGACGGCATCGATCTCGTCGACGAAGATGATCGCCGGGGAGTTCTCCTTGGCCTGGGTGAACAGGTCGCGCACCCGGCTGGCGCCGACGCCGACGAACATCTCGACGAAGTCCGAACCGGAGATGGAGAAGAACGGCACGCCGGCCTCGCCGGCGACGGCGCGGGCGAGCAGGGTCTTGCCGGTGCCGGGCGGGCCGAACAGCAGCACGCCCTTGGGGATCTTCGCGCCGACGGCCTGGAACTTCACCGGGTTGGCGAGGAACTCCTTGATCTCGTGCAGTTCCTCGATCGCCTCGTCCGCGCCGGCGACGTCGGCGAACGTCGTCTTCGGCATGTCCTTGGTGATCTGCTTGGCCTTGGACTTGCCGAAGGCCATGACGCCGCGGCCGCCGCCCTGCATGGAGTTGAACAGCCAGAAGAGCAGCAGGAGCAGGATCAGGAACGGCAGGAAGCTGACCAGCAGGCTCACCAGGAGGCTGTCCTGGGTGACGTTGGTGTCGAACTCCTCGTCGTCCTGGGCGCGCAGGAGGTCGACGATGTCGCCCTCGACCGCCACGGGGTAGGACGTCACGACCTCGGTGCTGCCCTCGACCTCGTCGGCCAGCTCCAGCTCGAGCGTCTGCTCCCGGGTGTTCAGCGTCGCGGACTCGACGTTGCCGCTCTCGATCTGCTCGAGGGCCGTCGAGGTGGTGATCTCCTGCCTGCTGCCCTCACCGCTGAACAGCGAGGAGACGGTCAGGGCCAGCAGGATGACCAGGACGACCCAGAACCACACGGAGCGGAAGATCTTCTTGCGTTCCATACACCGATACCGGGCGCCGGATGGCGCCCGTCGACCCTCCTGATCGTCCCGGGGACGCCTCGAACGGCCCGGGTACGGACCCCGGCGCTCGGGTGCAGCGTCGTCGGGATCGACGGTACACCGGTGCACCTGGCAATCCCCTGCGCGTGACCTGGGAACGCACCCGGGCGAGCTATGCCCGCCGTGCCCGGTGACGGGCCCGCAGGGTCCTCGCCGGGTGCGGCAGACGCGCGGGGACCAGGCCGGGGACGGCGCGCGGCCGCGGCACGGAGGCGAGCCGCCCCGCGAGGGTCGCGTCCGGCGACGGGCCCGGAGGGTCCTCACCCGGTGCGACGGACGCGCTCAGCGCAGGAGGGGTACGACTCCTGGTGGCGGTGTCCGCCGGAGGCGGACAGATGTCAGGCGTAGACCTCGGGCTTCAGGGTGGCGATGTAGGGCAGGTCGCGGTAGCGCTCGGCGTAGTCCAGGCCGTACCCGACGACGAACTCGTTCGGGATGTCGAAGCCGATGTACCTGACCGGCACCTCGACCTTGACCGCGTCGGGCTTGCGCAGCAGGGCGCAGACCTCCAGCGACGCCGGTGCGCGGCCGCCCAGGTTCTTCAGCAGCCACGAGAGCGTCAGCCCGGAGTCGATGATGTCCTCGAGCACCAGCACGTGCTTGCCGGTGATGTCCCGGTCGAGGTCCTTGAGGATGCGCACGACCCCCGAGGAGCTGGTGGACGACCCGTAGGACGAGACCGCCATGAACTCCATCTGGGTGGGCAGCTGCAGCGCGCGGGCGAAGTCGCTCATGAAGAGCACCGCACCCTTGAGCACGCCGACGAGGAGGACCTCCCGGCCTGCGTAGTCGGCGGCGACCGCCGCGGCGAGCTCGGCGATCTTCTCGCGGATCTGCTCCTCGCTGAGCAGGACGTGGTCGATGTCCGGGCCGTAGCCGTGGTCGGGACCGAGTGCGCCGGGCGTGCTGGCAGGCTCCGTCACGGAGTGAGCTCCTCGTGGGGTGCGGGTCCGGGGGTGCCGCGCCGGTGCTCCGGCGGCAGCAGCACCAGGGTGCCAGACGCCCGGACGACACCTGCGCCGCCGGGTAGGTCGACCACGCCCTGCCCCCGCCAGCGGGTGACCAGCGTCTCGACCGCGCGGAGGTGCACCGCCTGCAGGTCGGGGACGCCGGCGCCGCGCAGCCAGCCGCGCAGCACCCGCCGGCGGAGCGCGGCCGGCAGCGCCCCGAGCGGCCGGGCCGGGAGTCCGCCGTCTCCGGACCCGGCCGCCAGCCGCGCGAGCTCCGCGGCCGCCAGGGCGTCGAGGGCGTCGAGGTCCTCCCGCAGCAGCTCCGCGGTGCGGGCCAGCGCGGGGGCCACCCCGCCGCCGAGCACCTCCTCCAGCAGCGGCAGGGCCTCCGTGCGCAGCCGGACCCGGGTGTAGGCGGGGTCGGCGTTCCACGGGTCGTCCCAGACCGGCAGGCCCTGGTCGGCGCACGCCTGCCGGGTGGTCACCCGGCGGACGCCCAGGAACGGGCGCCACCAGCCGACGCCGTCGGCGTCGCGCCCGGGCACCATGCCGGCGACCGACCGCGGGCCGGAGCCGCGGCCCAGGCCGAGGAGGACGGTCTCGGCCTGGTCGTCGAGGGTGTGCCCGAGCGCGACGCGGGCGCCGTGCTCCCGCGCCGCGGTCGCCAGCGCCGCGTAGCGGGCGGTGCGCGCCGCGCCCTCGGGGCCGCCGTCGTCCCCCACCCGGGCGGTCAGCACGAGCACCGGGTCCAGGCCGAGCTGGCGCAGCACCGCGGCCGTGCCCTCCGCGCGCCCGGCCGATCCGGGCTGCAGCCCGTGGTCGACGGTCACCCCGCCGACCCGCGCCCCCGCGTGGCGGGCCTCGAAGGCGAGCGCGGCGGCCAGGGCCACCGAGTCCGCTCCGCCGCTGCAGGCGGCGAGCACCGGCCGGTCGTCGGCGCGCAGCCCGTCGCGGACCGCGCGCCGCACCTCCGCGACCGCGCGGGGTGGTCCGGCCACCGGCCTCAGGCGGGCAGGGCGGGGCGCCCGAGCACCCGCTCGACCCACAGGTGCGGGGCGGTGAGCTCCTCGACGAGCGGCAGGTTCGCCGGCCCCTCCCAGACCCGGTTGAAGCCCTCCATGCCGGCGAGCTCCACCACGCCGCCGACGAAGTGCCGGCCGTCGGCGTACTGCTTCATCTTCTGCTCCAGGCCCAGCAGCCGGCGCAGCACCCGGTCCAGCGGCCCCCGGCCCTTGCGGCGCTGCGCGAACCGCTTGCGCAGCGTGCGCACCGACGGCACGACGTCGGGGCCGACGCCGTCCATGACGTACTCGGCGTGCCCCTCGACCAGGCTCATCACCGCGGTCACCCGGTCCAGCACGGCCCGCTGCCGCGGGTCGCGCACGAGCGCCATCAGGCCCTCCGGGGCGCCGTCCCCGCCACCCCGGACCGCGTCGGCGAGGCTGCGCAGCAGGTCGTGCAGGCGCTCGCGCAGCACGTCCGGTGCCAGGTCGGTGGCGGCGACGAACTCGGCGATCTGCGCCTCGAGGTAGCCGCTCAGCCACGGCACCCCGGTGAACTGGAGCTGGTGGGTGACCTCGTGCAGGCAGACCCAGAGCCTGAAGTCCGAGGGGTCGACGCCCAGCTTCCGCTCGGTCGCCACGATGTTCGGCGCCACGAGCAGCAGCCGGCCGCCGGTCCCGAAGATCTCGTACTGCCCCAGGACCCGCGACGAGAGGAAGGCCAGCAGCCCGCCCGCCTGGAACCCGGTGGCGCGCGAGCCGATCGCGGTGGCGAGGGCGCCGGGGCGGTTGCCCGTGCGCTCGGCCAGCTTCTCGACCAGCGGGTCGAGCAGGGCGGCCATGCCGCGGGCGTTGGCGTCGGCCCAGCCCGGCCGGTCGACGACGGCGACCTCGGGGACCGGACCCCCGGGCACCGGCCGCAGTCCGGTGAGCCCCTCGACGTGCGCGACGGCGGTGGCCGCGGCGCGGTGCAGCTCGGCGACGACCGCGGCGGCCTCCTCCCGGGTGGTTCTCGGGCCGCCGCTGACCAGCCGGCGGGCCGTGCGTCCGGCCAGGTCCCAGTCGACCATCGAGGAGGCGCTGCTCATCGCTTCACCGTAGGCCCTGCTGCAGGGGCCCGCCGCGAGCGTGCGACCGGTTGCCGTCCGGCCCCGTCCAGAGGCTCACCGCAGCCTGCGGGCACCGGTGCGGCACGAGGTGGTCGACCACCGACCAGCGTGTGCGCTGATGTCCGGTTCCGAGTGGGGCCAGAAGTGGGCGTCAGCGCCCACGCTGGCCGGTGAGATCCGTGAGGGGCCGGCGCGTCAGAGTCTCGACTCCCGTGGTGATGTCCCACAGGACCGCGCACGTGTGCCGTACTCGTGCGAGCGGGGGTTCGTCTAGCAGCCGCAGGCGGCGAGGGTGGCGGCGAACTGGTCCAGGGCGGCCTCCGCGGCCACCTCGCTGCCGGTCGCCTCGTCGGCCACCACGGCGAAGGCCAGCAGCCGCCCGTCCGCGGTCACGACCGTGCCGGCGAGGGCGTTGACGCCCAGCAGCGTGCCGGTCTTCGCGCGCACCGTGCCCGGCGCGGTCGCGGGGTCGTCGTCGCCGCGGTCGGCGAGCGTGCCGTCGTAGCCGGCCACCGGCAGGCCGGGCAGCAGCCCGGCGGCGTCGCCGAGGCTGCCGTCGGCCGCACCGCACACCAGGGCGGTGAGCAGCTCCGCCGTCACGACGTCCTCCCGGGACAGGCCGCTGCCGTCGGCCAGGGTGACGCCGGTGACGTCGAGCCCGGCCTCGTCCAGCGCGGCGACGACGGCCCGCGCCGCGCCCTCGAACGTGGCCGGCTTCCCCCGCGACAGCGCCACGTGCCTCGCCAGCACCTCGGCGAGCACGTTATCCGACTGCGACAGCGCCTGCTCGACCAGCCGCGCGACCGGCGCGGACTCCACGGTGCCGAGGGTCCGCGCGCCGGCGGGGGCCTGGCCGAGGACCACCGCGGCACCGGGGGCACCCAGGGCGTCGGCCAGCGCGGCGCCCGCGTCGAGGCCGGGCTGGCCGCTGCGCGCGAGCGCCCCGGGGCTGACCCGTGCCCCGTCGACGGCGGTGGCGGTGATCGGTGCGGCGTAGCTGGAGGGCGCGTCCCCCGGGCCCCAGCCGCTGGCGGTCAGCGGGCCGCTGAACAGGGAGCTGTCGACCACGATGCGGGTGACGGGGGTGCCGGCGGGGAGCGCGGCGACCACCTGGGTGGCGAGGTCGGCCATCGTCGGGGCGCCGGGGTAGGTCAGCGAGGGCTCGGTGCGCGACAGCGTCGGGTCCCCACCGCCCACGAGCACCACCTCACCGGGCACCGAGCCGGCCACCACGCGGGTCTCGAACGTCTCGGCCGGGTCGAGGGTGGTGAGCGCGGCGGTGGCGGTGAGCAGCTTGGCGGTGGAGGCCGGCGTCAGCGGGGCCCCGGCGTCGCGGTCGTAGAGGACCGCACCGGTGGCGACGTCGACGACCTGGGCCGTCGTCCCGGGCCCCAGCGGCGGGCCGGTGACCAGCGGGGTGAGCGCGGCCTCGAGGACGGCGGGGTCGGGCACGGGCGCGTCGGCGGAGAGCGCGGCCAGCACCGGATCGGCCTCGCCGAGGTCGGGTAGCACGGCGTCGGGGACGGCGACGGCGACATCCCCCGTACCGGCGTCGGTGCCCAGGACGACACCGAGCCCGACACCGCCTCCGACGAGCAGCAGCACGAGCACGACGATGCCGATGGTCATGCGCCGGCGGAAGCGGCCGTAGTTGGCCGTGACGATCGTCGAGCCGCTCGACGAGATGGTGCCCACCCCCCACAGGGGGGCCTGCGCCGACCGGATCGGCCCCCGTGGGCCACACTACGTCCGTGCAGTTCGACGTGACGGTAGAAATCCCGAAGGGCCAGCGGAACAAGTACGAGCTGGACCATGAGACCGGACGCATCCGCTTGGACCGGATGCTGTTCACCTCCACCCGCTACCCGGCGGACTACGGCTACATCGAGAACACCCTGGGGCAGGACGGCGACCCGCTGGACGCCCTGGTGATCCTCGAGGAGCCCACGTTCCCCGGGTGCCTGGTCACGTGCCGGGCCATCGGCATGTTCCGCATGACCGACGAGGCCGGAGGGGACGACAAGGTCCTCTGTGTGCCGGCGACGGACCCGCGGGTGGCGCACCTCAAGGAGATCGAGGACGTGTCGGAGTTCGACCGCCTCGAGATCCAGCACTTCTTCGAGACCTACAAGGACCTCGAGCCGGGCAAGTCGGTCGAGGGCGCCGAGTGGGTGGGCCGCGAGGCCGCCGAGGCCGAGATCAACGCCTCGATCGAGCGCGCCAAGAACGGTTCCGCGCACCACTGACCGATCGCCGGGACCCTCGGGTCCGGGCGCCGGACGCACCGACGGCGGCACACCCTCCGGGACGTGCCGCCGTCAGCCGACCCCCGGTGCCCGAGCCTGCGCACCCATGACTGCCGGGCGGCACGATGGCAAGGACACCCGACTGCCCCGGAAGTCGGCCAGCCGTTGGTGGCGGGCACCGGCTCGATGTGCGTTACCGGGTCCACAGGCACCCGCCGTCCCGACCCTCGGCTGCGCTGACGTGCCGCGCCGGTCGCACGGCCCCGCGCGCACGTCACGGCCACCGAACCGGCGAGCTGGACAGACCGGGCAGTCCCTGAGCTTCCCCATCCAGCCCCTGGCTGTCGCGAAAGCTAGCGCGCCGATGTCCGCTCGACCCGCTTCGGCGTCCCATTCAGGGAACGTCGGCCCGAGGGTCACTCGAGCAGCGCAGCGCGGATCCGAACGGCGACGACGGGGTCGCTCAGGTACCCGGTGATGCCGTGCCTGTTGGCGGTGGTGTTCACGACGCCGTCGAACCCCTCGACCGCTGGGTCCAGGGGGAAACGAGCGGCGTCCAGGGGGTGCAACGCGACGAGGTCACGGGGATCCCGAGCGTTGAACCATGCGGAGACCACCTCCGGGTATCGCAGCGGCGCCAACGAACTTCTGACGGCACTGACCGCCAGAGGAGATCCGACGGTGACCAGCAACGGGACCTGCCATCCACGGGAAGTGCCCTCCCGGCGCAGGAGGTTGTAGGCGACCACCGAGCCCAAGGAGTGACCGACGACCACCGCGGGCCTATCCGGTGCCAGAGCGCGGCGGACCCCCTCCTCGATCGCATCTCTCACCCCGGGGTGGCGCAGGTAGCGATACACATCCCGGGTCACCGTGGCAATGCTCCCGGCGCTGACCCCGGGAACGTGCAAGTCGAGCGCACGCAGCACGGCCTGGACCCACGCCGCATCGGTCGCGCCTCTCTCCAAGGCCACGTCATCGGCGCAGTCGAGGATCTGCTCCTCCGTCACACCCGCGGTGCGGGCGACCTCCCGCAACGCATCGCCGACGAACTCCTCCTCCTGACGGTCCCCGGCACGTCCCTTCACGACGACGCCCGGAGCCGGTGCGTGCGGATCGGCGACAAGGCTGGCGAGGGTCTGGCCGTAGTAGGGGAAGCGGATGTCGCCGTCGGAGAGGGGCAGCTCCAGCCCCTGGGTGGCCAGCCCCCCGCGAAGGGCTTGAAGCCACTCGTGCTTGAGCCGGTCCGGGTCCTTGCCCTCCTGCGCCCGCCCGTGGACGAGCACCAGTGTTCGCGTCACGCGCTCCCTCCCTCGGCGAGCGTTCGCCGGAGCCGGTCCCACTCGCCGCGGGCGAACAGGGTCCACAACGATGGCACCCGGTTCATCGCCTCGTACTTCTGGAAGACCGGATCCGGGGAATGCGTGACGTTCAGGGGCCAGCCCCGCGATAGAAGGGGCAGGCCCGGGGTCGTGGCGCGCGGTGGACGCTGCGCCAGCAGCTCCAGATCGAAGACGGAGGTCCCGGTGCGCTGGGCGACGACAGTGCGCACCCGGTCGACCAGCTGCCCCCGCCCGGCATCCTGCAGGCCGTAGGCGACGTACACGGCCAGGGAGACGTCTGCGGTCTCGGCCACGACCTCCGCCAGCAACGGACCTTCAGGTCCCGCGAGGTCCAGGACCCCGAATCGACTCGCCGCGGCCACTACGGCTCGGACAGCGCGCAGCCGCGAGCGCTGACCGGCGTCGAGCTGTGCTGGGCTGCCCTCCATCGGTTCGTAGGCCACGTCGGCGAGCTGCCCGTCACGCATCTGGAGGGTGCCGATCCGGTCCCGGAATGCGGGGACCAGGGTGCAGCTGCCGTCGGCCAGTTGGACCGCCACCTCGACGGCGGCAACGCTCTCCGAGGCGGGAAAGACGCGCACGAATGCGCCGCCCAGAATCTCGGTCGCCCCGTGGGGGCTCATCGCTTCTACGACCGCCGAGCCGCGCACCGCCAGGGCTGCTGGCGCCGCCAGGCGCCGGGGACCAGGATCGTGGGCAAGCCCGAGTGCGGCGTGCCGGAGAACATCGGCGCCTGGAGCGCCCGTGGCCAGAAGCTGATCGGTCACCTCCGTCAGGATGAGCTCACCGACGGTCAGGCGGCCGATGAGGCGGCTGGCTGCAACGGCGAGGTCATCGACTCCCGCCTTCTCGACCGGACGGTCCGGCGCTACGTCTCCGGGATCCCGGAGCGACGGTGGCCCGAGCTTCCGTTGGAGCTTGACGCGGGAGAGCCACGCAGTCTCGGGGTCCGACGTCAGCCGAGCGTCGGGGCTCTGGCTCAACATGAGCCCCAGGCCGTGGCTGGTGAGCCGGTCCGTGACCAGAGGCCCTAGTCCGCGCTTGAGCTGCCAGGGACGGACAATTCCGGTACCGTCGCCGCCTGGATCTGCGGCCACCAACCCGGGGTGGCGGCCGGTGAGTGCCTCAGCCAGCACCTCGGTGTACAACGACCGGTACGTTCGGGACGCGGCTTCCGGGTCCCGGAACTCGAATGCCGGGTCACCGAGGCGGCACGCGTAGAACTGGTCGACGCAACCGCCCCCGTCGCTGGAAGGCATCCGGTTGCGGAATACCTGCCCCCCGGTCACCGCGAGCGCGTGGATGCTGTCGGGCGCCGTCCGGCAGGCGTCGGAGACGAGGACGACGTGCGGCACACCGCAGCGTTCGGCCAGCACCGCGCTGCCAGCTACGTTGACCGCCTCGTTCGGGTTCTCCGGGGACTCCGAGAGCAGCCAGTACTCGCTGTGCCCGTTGTTGATCCCGTGGCCGGCGAAGTACACGACGAGCTGGTCGACCGTCTCCCGGGACACCACCGCGTCAATCGCCGCATAGACCGATCGGGTGTCGACCGGGTGGCCCTTTTCGTCAGACAACGTCGTAACAGGGTCCATCCCCTGCGAGCGCGCCCAGACGGCCATCAGCTCCAGGGCAGCGCCGACGGCCTGCAGCCGCGGCAGCCTCCCGGCCTGCCGCACGCCGATGAGCACGGCGGCCCGCTTCACGACCAGGTTCCCGACAGCCGTCGCCTGGTCACGTCAGACCCCGACGTGGATGTGCGACGCCCACGCCGACGGCGTCTGCGGATGGCTGTCGCGCAGCTCCAGCTGCGTCTCGTGCAGCGCGCCGGCGACGCCGTCGGACCTGGCCGGTTCAGCCAGCCGGCGATAGACGCCCTCGGCCACACCTGCTGCCATCTCGTCATCGACGGGCCACAGCGTGCCAACGACGTCTCGATAGCCGGCTACGTGGAACGCCGAGACGAGATGGATGACTTCGTCCGGCAGGTCGGTGGGCGCCGCAGTGGAACACGCCGACAGGTAGGCGAAGCCGCCCACGGGCACGCGCGTCCGCACCACATCCAGGACGGTGAGCGGGTTCTGGAGATGGTCCGTCAGGAGCAGTCGGCTGCCCGACGGGCTGGCCGGGTTGCTCACCGCGTGGCAGGCGAGATGGACGACCGTGCACTGCCGCATGGCATCGATGACCGCCCGCCTCGTGGCCTCGCGGCCGCGGAGGGTGCGCACGTCGGGGCCGAGGATGCCCGCGACCGCCTCCACTTCCGCGGAGACCCCGGGTAGTCGGCTGGCCCCTGGTGTTTCCTCCATCGCGACCAGCAATGCGGACCGGTTCCGATCGTTTCCGGACCAGGCAGCTCGGCCGTACTGGTCTCGGCCGTGGACGAGGGTGCGCACGGTGGGCGCGTACGAGGACACCACGCGATCGAGAACGGACTCTCCGGATCGCTCCCCAGCGACGGGCGCAGCCCCCGCCGCGTGCAGGGGGAAGAACGTCAACGCGCCCGACGGGCACCACCACACCCGCGGACGCCCGGCCGAGGACTCGAGGTGGCCGGCCATCGCCGGGGACTCGAGAACCGGCCGGGCGATCGCCTCCCACACCCATGCCAACGTCACCGTCAGCCGTTTCTCGGCCGCAGGGCGGGCGCTTGGCTCGCGGAGCGCATCCAGCGACCACAGGTGCTGGCTGACGTGCTTTTCGATCGCGGTGGGCGTGAGGTCGGGAAGGGGGACGACCGCGACGCCGTCCCGGGTGAGAATCATGGCGTCGGAGCGCTGGCGGCCGGCATTGAGACACACAACTGGGCCCTCGGCGGCGACCGCCGCGAGCCGGTGGACACCGGGGGGCAGCAGGAAATCTTCGAAGCCACCCTCGCGGCGGATCTCGGACACCACCGCGTCGAACGTGCGCGCCAACTCGCGTCGTCGCGTGGTGTCCACCGCCCGCAACCCGGGTGCCCGACCGCCATCCTCCGCGGCCGAAGCACGGGGGGCATCCAGTGCGTCGCGGGCCGACTCGAATCTCTCCGCGAGCACCGGGTGGGTTTCCTGTAGGGCACCCAGGTCGTTTCGCGTGTCGAGGACCTGCCCAAGGAGCACCCCACGGGCCTGCTCCCACGAGGCGAGCGCGGCTTCCGGCTGCCCGGCCTGGAGCATGGCGGCTGCCGCGCTGGTGGCGATCCCCGAGAACTGCCGCAGCTGCCGCTCCTGGTCGGCACGGGCCAGGCTGCGCGGAACCACCAGCGTCAGCAGGTCGACGGCGGTCCGCCAAGCGTGCGCTGCTCGTCCCCAGTCCTCTTCGTCCTCCGCCGCCGAGGCCCAGCGCCGCGCCACTTCCAGCCTGAGGTGCGGAGGCGCGCTGTGGACCTGGGCTGCGGACTGGAACAGGTCCGTCGCCTTGGCCAGATCTTCTTGAGCGTTCCGGGCAGCTCCTCGGGTCCAGAGAGCAGCCGCGAGGTTGCCGACGAAGGTCGTGAACAGCGCGTGGTCGGTCGGCGTGACGGTGACCGCATCCCGGTGGACCGTGATCGACTCGTCGAGGTCTTCCGGAGCGCCAAAGAGGTCATAGCGGGTACGCAGCGCACCACCGAGAGTGTCGAGGTAGGTGCCGGTCGGGAGATCCCCGTCCGGTGCCGTCGCAGCCGCTTGTCGCGCGGCGCCGATCATCCGTTCGGCATCCGAGGCGTCTCCGGTTCGTCGCGCCCGCACACCTGCAGCCAGGCACAGGTTGTTCCACCGGCCGCGCCGTCTCGGGTCGTCGGCCGGGGTTCCGTCGACCGCCCGCTGGCACATGTCGACCGCCTGGTCGAGATCGGCAAGGAGGTCTGACACCTCTGCCCGCCGCAACAACGCGAGGCCGAGGTTGGATTGGTACATGGCCGACTCGGGATGACCGGGTTCCACCAGCCCGACCGCAGTGCGAGAGGCAGCCACTGCATCATCGATGTCGGTCCGGCTCCCGGCATGTTCGTACCGCCCCCGCAGGGCGGCCCCCAGGTTGCTGTAGCGGCCCGGCCGGTAGGGGTCGTGGAGGGCGGTCATCCTCGTCGACTGGTCCAGCACGTCGACGGAGCGGTCGATGTCGGCGGACCGGCCGGAGACCTCGAACCGGCGGCGCAACGTGAGACCGAGATTGGACAGGTACATGGGACGCTCGGGGTGGGTGGCTGGTGCCTGCGCCACCGCCTGGTCCAGCACGTCGACGGCACGTTCGAGGTCGGCGAGCCCGCCGTCGTGCTCGTGGCGATCCAGTAGTGCGAGCCCTAAATTCGTGAGGTAGCCGGGGAGCTCGGGGTCGTCCGGGGAGGTCGCCTGCACCACCTCATCGGCCACCTGGACGAGTCGGCCGAGGTCCTCGGCGTCTCCACGGCGGTTGAAACGGGCACGGAGCGCCATGGCCAGGTTGGAGTGCCTCCCCGGCCACTCCGGGTCCTCCGGCGCGGTAGCGCCCGCGGCCTCGTCGGCAACGGCGACCATCCGGTCGAGGTCCGCATCGTCCCCCTGGACGGCGTACCGCGCTTGCAGCCCAGCCCCCAGGTTGGACAGCAACCCGGCGCGAGAGTGCTCCCCCGGAGCGCGAGCTACTGCCTGACGCAGCAGGCCGACGACCACTCCGAGCAAGAGTTCGTCCTGCTGGATGGCTAGCGTTTGCAAGAGTCTGACCGCTTGGTTGCTCAAGGCGAAGGCCGGGTCCGGCGCCCCCGACTGCTCCAGGTACCTGGCGACGGGTTCCGGCACGGAGGTGGGGTCAGCGGCGTAAGCCGGGACCAGCGCCCCGGTCGCTGAGTGCGCGTCCATCGGCGCCCGGTCACCGCTCCCGTGCACAGCTCGCCACCAGTGCGTCCGCCCGATGACGGCCAGGGCCTCGTCGCATACAGCCTCATCGCCCGCCACATGCCACGCATCGACGAGAGCGCGCTCCGCCTCATCGGTGAAGAGCAGGGCCGGCTCACCGGTCTCATCGAACAGCCGGAGGACGTCCTCGACGGGGGCCGCGCCGGAGCAACCCGTGCATGCATCACCCGACCTGGTGGTTGGCCAGCGAGTCATCCGTTCCCCCAACCCCAGCAGGGCCCAGGTTGGCGAGGGTAGAGCGCTGGCGACCACCCGTCCAGGGACTCAGACCGGCCCCGGCCATCGGGTCGGTGCTGGGGAGTCCCGAGTGGACCGTCCACACAAGGAGAGCCGCCTGTCGGAATCGAACCGACGACCTTCTCATTACGAGTGAGATGCTCTACCGACTGAGCTAAGGCGGCGAACTGCCCGCACAGCCTACGACACCGCGCCGCCGGATCGGCGCAGGGGTGGCCCTCCTGCAGGGGCCCGGCGCGAGCGTCGGAGGCCCTTCCTCAGGACGGCAGGCGGAGCGCGACGGTGAGCGCCTCCAGGGCGACCTGCGGCTTCACGTTCTGCTCCAGCGCGCGACGGCAGGCGAGGACGGCGTCGATGCGGCGCAGCGCCCCGTCGGCCCCGATCCGGCGGGCCAGCTCCTGGGCGTCGGCGCGGCGGTCGGGGTGGTTCAGCTGCAGCTCGGCCCCGGGCGCGGCATCGAGCACGAGCGCGTCGCGGTAGAGCCCCGCGAGGTCGACAAGCGCACGGTCCAGGGAGTCGCGCCCGAGCCGGGTGGCCCGCGACTTCTGCCGCTTCTCCAGCTCCTTGAGCTGGCCGGCGCCGCGGCTGGCCGCGGCGACGCCCGGCCCCCGCGCGCCCACGCCGAGGCTGGCCTTGACCGCCTCGGTCTCGGCGCCGTCCAGGGCGGCGGAGGCCTCGTCGGCCTCCTCCTTGGCCGCGCCCACGAGGTCGTCGGCGGCGTCCAGGCAGGCGGCGAGCGAGACCAGCCGGAGCGGCACGTCGAGCACCGCCTTGCGGGCCAGCCGGGCGGTCTCGTCCCGCGCCATCCGCCGGGCCCGGCCCACGTGCCCACCGGAGGCGGCGGCCGACCAGGACGCCAGCGCGGGATCGATCCCGTCGCGGCGCACCAGCACCTCGGCGACGGCCTCCACCGGTGGGGTGCGCAGCCCGACGACACGGCAGCGTGAGCGGATGGTGACCGGCACGTCGTCGGGGTGCAGGCTGGGCGCGCACAGCAGGAAGACCGTGCGCGGCGGCGGCTCCTCGAGCATCTTGAGCACGGTGTTGGACGCCTGCTCGGTCATCCGGTCGGCGTCCTCGACCACCACCACCTGCCACCGCCCCTGCGAGGGCGCCCGGCCGGCGATCCGCACCAGCTCGCGCACCTCGGCGACGCCGATGGACAACCCTTCCGGGACGATCCGCTGCACGTCGGCGTGCGTCCCGGCGAGCACGGTCCGGCAGGCGTGGCAGGTGCCGTCCCCGCCGTCGGGGCACTGCAGCGCGGCGGCGAAGGCCCGGGCGGCGACCGACCGTCCCGAGCCGGGCGGCCCGGTGAACAGCCAGGCGTGGGTCATGGCGGTCGGGTCGGCGATCGCCGCCCTGAGCTCGGCCACCACGGCCGGCTGCCCGATCACCTGCGTCCAGACGCCCTCGTCGGGCGCCACCACCGGGGCGGTCACGGGTGCAGCTGCGGCGTGGCGCCGGTCTGGGCGTGCGGGTGGTGCGCCACGGGAGCGTCGTGACCGCCGTGGCGGTGCTCGGGCGCGACCTGCGGCTGGGCGACCGGCGGGGCGGGGGTCTGCAGCGGCAGCCCGGAGAGCAGTTCGGCCACCCGCACCCGGATGGCGGCCGCGAGCTCGTCCGGGGACCGCCGCGCGTCGAGCACCAGGTAGCGGTCGGGATCGGCCTCGGCGAGCTCCTGGAAGGTCCGCCGCACGCGCTGGTGGAACTCCAGCGACTCCGACTCCAGCCGGTCGGCGGCGGCCCGGCCGCGGGCGCGGGCGAGCCCCACCTCGGGCGGCAGGTCGAGCAGGACGGTCAGGTCGGGACGCAGCCCCTGCGCGGCCCAGCGGGAGAGCATGCGCACGTCGTCGAGCGGGATGGTGCGCCCGGCGCCCTGGTAGGCCAACGAGCTGTCGATGAAGCGGTCGGTGATCACGACCTCGCCCGCGTCGAGCGCGGGCCGCAGCACCTCGTGCACGTGCTGGGCGCGGTCGGCGGCGTAGAGCAGCGCCTCGGCGCGGGGCGCGATGCCCACCTGGGCCCGGTCGAGCACGATCGAGCGGATGCCCGCCCCCGGCGGGGTGGCCCCGGGCTCGAAGGACGCCCGGGCGGTCAGCCCCTCGTCGGCGAGCCACTCCTGCAGCCGGCGCACCTGGGTGGACTTGCCGGCACCCTCGCCCCCCTCGAAGGCGATGAGCACCCCGCCCCCGGCGAGCCGGCGCCGGGCCGTGGTGTCGCGGCGCAGCGCGGTGACGACGTCGGCCAGCAGCGGCACCGGCCGGCCGTCGTCCATCTGCCGGTAGGCGGCCAGCCCGACGCCCACGGCCAGCAGCCCGGCCGCGAACAGCATGATCCGCTCGCCGGAGAGCGGCAGCGCGAAGGCGCCGAGGTCGAGCTCCTGCCGCCCGATCAGGCCCACCCCGATCGGCACGAGCGCGAGGGAGATGATCAGCGACGCCCGGACCAGGGACTGCACGATGGCGAACGTGCGGCCCCGGATCTCGTCCTCCACCTCGGTGCCGATCAGGGTGATGCCGGCCAGGAAGGCCATGCCGGCGAAGAACCCCATGAAGACCACGAGCAGCAGCGAGATCCACAGCGCGAAGGACCAGGACAGCAGCAGCACCACGATGCCGGCGCCGACGATCGCCACCCCGAAGATCCGCTCGCGGGCCAGGTCGCGGGCGACGCTCGGGCCGATCCCGATGCCGAGCCCCAGGCCGATGAAGACCGCCCCGAACAGCAGCCCGTAGGCCGCCTCCCCGCCGCCGAGCACTTCGACGTAGGCCTGGCCGGTGGCGATGATCGCGCCCGCCGCGACGAAGGCCCCCGTGATGCCCACGACCAGGCCCCGGACCAGCCGGGTGTGGCCGGCGAAGGAGAAGCCCTTGACCAGCGAGCCCAGGAAGCTCTCCTGCTGGCCGACGACCGCCCCCGCGGCACGGCGACCGCTGATCGAGGGCAGGTTCCAGATGACCACGGCGGCGACCAGGAACGTGAGGGCGTTCAGGTAGAGGGCGAGGTCCACCTCGTTCGCCCCGGGCAGCACGTCGCTGACGCTGCTGCCCACGCTGGTGAGCACCGCGAACACGATCGCCGCGATCACCGGCGTCACCCCGTAGGTGGTGATCAGGGAGAGCTGGTTGGCCGCCTCGAGCTGGTCCTTGCGCAGCATGTTGGGAACGGCGGCGTCCTTGGCCGGGATCCAGAACAGGCTGAAGGCCTCGATGACGAACTGGGCGATGAACAGCCAGATGAGGTTGTCGACGATCGGGATCGAGGCGAACAGCCCGAACCGGAAGACGTCGGTGACGACCATCGTCTTCCGCCGGTCGAACCGGTCGGCGAAGGCCCCCGCCACCGGGCCGAGCACGATGGCCGGGAGCAGCCGGAACAGCAGGACGCCCGCGAGCGCGAAGTTCTGCGCGGCGTAGTCCTCGAAGGTCAGCGTCGCGGTCACGGTGATGGCGAGCAGCCCCAGCCAGTCGCCGAAGCTGGACAGCAACGTCGACAACCACAGCTTGCGGAAGTCGCGCACCCGCAGCACCGCGCGGATCTTGGCCGCGGTGCCCACCGCGCCGGAGCCGTCCGTGTCCGAGTCGGCCGCGCCCGGGGCGGACGTGCCCGAGGGCGCGCCGTCCTCCGCCACCTCGGTCAGCGGTGGGCCCGCGGACGGCGGCACCGGTGTACCGGCGGGCGGCAGACCGTCGCCCCCCGGGGCAGCACCGGCAGCCCCGTCGGACGGGGGTACCGGGGGCGTCGGCTCGGCCGGAATCGCGGGCTCCCAAAGTCGGAGGGCACCGGGGCGGAGCGGGCCCCAGCGGGGCAACGGTACCGGTCGCCCATGACCTTTCCGGCCCCTCGCCGCTCCGCAGGGTTGATCGGATCCCTGCGGTTCCACCGCCGTCCACCCTGCGCACCAGGGTGGCGAGCGGTGACGGGTGCCGGAGTTCCAGCGGGCAGACCGGCCGGTGCATGGCACCCCGGCGCCTACCTCCGCTTCGCCGGGGAACGCGCGCGGCCCTTCGTCGAGCTGCTCGCCCGGCTGGACGACGACGTCGCGGCCGCGTTCACCGCCGCCTGCGCCGCCCCGCTGCGGGCCGCCCACCCGCCGCGCCCCGACGGCACCACGCTGCTGTCCTTCCGGCGGGTCTTCACCGTCGGTACCCGCCCGTCGGGGGAGTAGACGATGGGCGCTGATGCGCAGGTCCTGCGCGGCGGAAGTACGCATCCGCGCACACCGTCGAGGGGCGGACCCGCGCTCAGCGTGGGGTGAGCCGGTAGGCGTGCGTCCGGTAGGGCAGCTCGAGCTCCGTCCGCCCCCGGGTGCCGGGGTGCTCGCCCAGCAGCTCCCGGATGCCGGAGAGGAACTCTGCGCGCCGGGCGTCGTCCATGACCGCGACGTAGCTGCGGGTGGCGATCCCGGCGACGACGTGCTCGGGGGTCACGTGCTGCACGACCGCCGACTCGACGACCTCGACGTCGGCCCCGAGCTCGGCGGCGAACCGGTCGACGACGGCCTGGTCCGCTTCGTGCCCGCGCGCCTCGTCGGAGATGACCTCCCCGAGCGCGCCGACCCAGGGCACCCGTTCGTCGCGGGTGTTCCAGACCAGCCCGAGCAACCCGCCCGGGCGGAGCACCCGGCGGAGCTCGCGGGCCGCCGCTCCCGGGTCGAACCAGTGCGCTGCCTGGCCCGCCACGACGGCGTCGACCGCGGCGTCCTCCGTGGGGATCTGCTCGGCGGTGCCCACCGCCGTCGCGACGGCGGGCAGGCGGGCGGCGAGCTCGGCCAGCATCTCCGGCGACGGGTCCACCGCACGGACGCGGTGGCCGAGACCGAGGACCACCTCGGTGAGCAGCCCGGTGCCCGCGCCGAGGTCGAGCACGTCCAGTGCTCGTCCACGGCCGAGCAGGAACTCCACCGCGTCCGCCGGGTAGGTCGGGCGCAGCGCCGCGTAGCTCCCCGCGACTCCCCCGAACGAGCGCGCCCGGGCCTGCAGGGCGGCCGGTTCGGGGGTGGTCACGGGTTCAGCCGGCCGAGACCGGGTCCACGGCCTGCTTCCCCGTCGTCTTCTTCGCCGTCGCCTTCTTGGCGGTGGTCTTCTTGGCCGCCGTCTTCTTCGCGGTGGTCTTCTTGGCCGCCTTCTTCTTGGTCGCCGGGCCGCGGGCGCGGCGGTCGGCCAGGAGCTCGGCGGCGCGCTCGATGGTGATCGACTCGACGTCGTCGCCCTTGCGCAGGCTGGCGTTCGTCTCGCCGTCGGTCACGTACGGGCCGAAGCGGCCCTCGCGCACGGTGACCACGCCCTGGGTGACCGGGTCGGGCCCGAGCTCCTTGAGCGGGGCCTTGGCCGCCGCCCGGCCGCGCTGCTTCGGCTGGGCGAAGATCGCCAGCGCCTCCTCCAGCGTGGTGGTGAAGAGCTTCTCCTCCCCCTCCAGCGAGCGGGAGTCGGTGCCCTTCTTCAGGTACGGGCCGTAGCGGCCGTTGAGCGCCTGGATCTCCTCGCCGTCGGGCGCGGTGCCCACGGTGCGCGGCAGGGTGAGCAGCTTGAGCGCGTCGTCGATCGTCACCGTCTCCGGGGACATCGAGGAGAACAGGCTCGCCGTGCGGGGCGACTCCTTGCTGCCCTCGGGGACGACGGTGGTGACGTAGGGGCCGTAGCGGCCGGCCTTCACCACGACCGGCTGCCCGGACTCGGGGTCGGTGCCCAGCTCGCGGTCGCCCGACGGCGCCTCCAGCAGCTCCCGGACCTTCTCCGTGGTCAGCTCGTCGGGCGCGATGTCCTCGGGGATGCTGACCCGGGCCCCGTCCTCGCCGCCGGCCTGCAGGTAGGGGCCGTAGCGGCCGACCCGCACGACGACCGCACGACCGTCGGCGTCAGTGGCGCGCAGCGGGATGGAGTTGACGCCGCGGGCGTCGATCTCCTCCAGCCGCTGGCCGATCACGTGCTTGAGGCCGCCGGACTGCGCGATCGCGCCGGCGTGCCGCCCCTCGCCGCCGAAGTAGAACTCGGTCAGCCAGGTCACGCGCTGCAGCGTTCCGCCGGCGATCTCGTCGAGCTCCTCCTCGAGGGAGGCGGTGAACTGGTAGTCGACGAGCTGGGCGAAGTGCTGCTCCAGCAGGTTGACCACCGCGAACGCCACGAAGGACGGCACCAGCGCGGAGCCCTTCTTCCAGACGTACCCGCGGTCCTGGATCGTCTGGAGGATCGACACGTAGGTCGACGGCCGGCCGATGCCGAGCTCCTCGAGCCGGGCGGTCAGGCTCGGCTCGGTGTAGCGGGACGGCGGCTGGGTGCTGTGCCCCTTGGCGTCCAGCGCCTGGGTGTCGAGCTGCTGGCCGCGCTCCAGCCGGGGCAGCCGGCGCTCGGCGTCGTCGCTGCCGTGGTCGTCATCGCCGGAGCCCTGCGCGCCCTCGTCGCGGGACTCGACGTAGGCCCGGAGGAAGCCGGAGAAGGTGATCGTGCGGCCGCTGGCGGTGAACTCGACCGCCTCGTCGGTGGCGCTGCGGCCGGCCAGCCGGATGCTGACGGTCTGGCCGACGGCGTCGGCCATCTGGGAGGCGATGGTGCGCTGCCAGATCAGCTCGTAGAGCCGGAACTCGTCCCGGGCGAGCCCGGCGGCCAGCTGCCCGGGCGTGCGGAAGTTGTCCCCGGCGGGGCGGATCGCCTCGTGCGCCTCCTGGGCACCCTTGGCCTTCTTCGCGTAGCGCCGCGCCTCGGCCGGGACGTAGGCGTCGCCGTACAGCTCCCGGGCCTGGGTGCGGGCGGCGTTGATCGCCTCGTTGGAGAGGTTCGTCGAGTCGGTCCGCATGTAGGTGATGTGGCCGTTCTCGTACAGCCGCTGGGCCACCCGCATGACCTGCGCCGACGACCAGCCGAGCTTGCGGCCGGCCTCCATCTGCAGCGTCGAGGTGGTGAACGGCGCGTACGGACGACGGCGGTAGGGCTTCTCGTCGACCCGGCCGACGCTGACCTGGCGGCCCTCGAGCCGGGCGGCCAGGCCGCGGGCGCCGGCCTCGTCGAGGTGCACGACGTCGCCGGTGACGCGGCCGGTGGCGGCGTCGAAGTCCCGGCCGGTGGCGACCCGGCTGTCGTCGACGCTGACCAGCTTGGCGCGGACGGTGGTGGGCTCGCCGGCGTCGGCCCCGGCGCGCTGGCCGGCGACGGCGAAGGTGCCCTCCAGCGACCAGTAGTCGGCCGCGGTGAACGCCATGCGCTCCCGCTCGCGCTCGACCACGATGCGGGTCGCGACCGACTGGACGCGGCCGGCCGAGAGCTTGGGGAGCACCTTCTTCCACAGCACCGGGGAGACCTCGTAGCCGTAGAGCCGGTCGAGGATGCGGCGGGTCTCCTGGGCGTCGACCAGGTGGGTGTCCAGCTCGCGGGGGTTGGCCACGGCCCGCGCGATCGCCTCCGGGGTGATCTCGTGGAAGACCATCCGGCGCACCGGGACCCGCGGCTTGAGGGTGTCGATCAGATGCCAGGCGATGGCCTCGCCCTCGCGGTCCTCATCTGTGGCGAGGTAGATCTCGCTGGCATTCTTGACCAGCTGCTTGAGCCGGGTCACCTGCTGCTTGCGGTCGGGGCTGACCACGTAGAGCGGCTCGAAGGAGTTGTCGACGTCGACACCGAGCCGGGCCCAGGCCGCGCCCTTGTGCTCGGCCGGCACGTCGGCGGCGTTGCGCGGCAGGTCGCGGATGTGCCCGACGCTCGCCTCGACGACGTAGCCGTTGCCGAGGTAGCCGGCGATCTTGTTGGCCTTCGTCGGCGACTCGACGATGACCAGCGGCCGGCCGCCGGGCGCGGCCGAGCCACGGCGGGTCGGCGTCTTCGCGGCGTCGTCCGTCGTGGGCTCGTTCTCGGTGCCGGGCTGCGTGGTCTTCGTGGGCACGGGACTCCTGTCGGTGGTGCTGAGGTGGTGCGGGTGCGGCGTGCCTTGCCGGGCCGGGCCGGGCGGCCCGGGTGCACCGGCCCCGGGGCCGGGACCGGGCGGGCGTCACCGCGGAACGCCCCTCGGCGGGCCACGGTAAGCCACGCCGGCGACGGTGCGCCGGGCGCGACCTTCTCGTGGGCGTGCCGCCACCCCGACCAACGTGGATGGTGCGGCCCTGTTCCCGCAGGTGGAAGGCGGCGTACCGCCAAGGGGTCAGGCTCAGGGGGCGCTGGTGGTGAGCGACGCGTCGGTGGGCGTGCTGGTCACCTCGCCGACCACCACCGAGCGACGCTTGGACACCACCACGGCCGCCACGATGACGGCGACCGCGGCCAGCGCCAGCCCCACCCGCAGGCCGGTGTTGGCGTCCTCGCCCACCGACAGCCCGACGACGGCGGGCGCGATCAGCAGCGCGACCAGGTTCATCACCTTGATCAGCGGGTTGATCGCCGGGCCGGCGGTGTCCTTGAACGGGTCGCCCACCGTGTCGCCGATGACGGTGGCCGCATGGGCCTCGCTGCCCTTTCCGCCGTAGGCGCCGTCCTCCACCATCTTCTTGGCGTTGTCCCACGCGCCGCCCGAGTTGGCCAGGAACACCGCCATGAGGGTGCCGGCCGCGATGGCGCCGACCAGGTAGGCGGCGAGCGGCCCGATGCCCAGCCCGAAGCCCACGGCGACCGGGGCGAGGACGGCGAGCAAGCCGGGCGTGGCCAGCTCACGCAGCGAGTCCTTGGTGCAGATGTCGACGACGGCGCCGTAGTCGGGGCGCTCGGTGAAGGTCATGATCCCGGGGTGGGTGCGGAACTGCTCGCGTACCTCGAACACGACCCGCCCGGCCGCGCGCGACACGGCGCTGATCGCCAGCCCGGAGAAGAGGAAGACCACCGCGGCCCCCAGCACCGCGCCGACCACGTTGTTGGGGTTCACCAGGCTGAACGCGTCGCCGAGCGTGGTGCCGGCCTCGTCCAGGGCGACGGCGACCTGGGCGTTGTAGGAGCCGAAGAGCGCCGTGGCCGCGAGGACGGCGGTGGCGATGGCGATGCCCTTGGTGATGGCCTTGGTGGTGTTCCCGATGGCGTCGAGGTCGGTGAGCACGCGCGCGCCCTCGTCGTCGATGTCGCCGGACATCTCGGCGATGCCCTGGGCGTTGTCGCTGACCGGCCCGAAGGTGTCCATCGAGACGATTACGCCGGCGGTCGTCAGCAAACCGGTGCCGGCGAGCGCGACGGCGTAGAGGGCGGCACCGCCACCGATGAGGAACGCCCCGTAGACGGCGCCACCGATGAGCAGCGCGGCGTAGACCGCCGACTCCAGCCCGAGCGAGATGCCCGACAGGATGACGGTGGCCGGCCCGGTCAGGGAGCTGCGGCCGACGTCGCCGACCGGCTTGCGGCTGGTCTCGGTGAAGTAGCCGGTGAGCTGCTGGATCGCGGCGGCCAGGACGACCCCGACGAGCACGGCGACGAAGCCGAGCACCTGCGGGCTGACCGGCAGGTCGGCGCCGCCGCCGGTGCCGGGGAGGAGGGTGAACGAGGCGACGGCGACCAGCAGCAGCGACACCGCGGCGGAGACGAAGAAGCCGCGGTTGATGGGGGCCAGGCCGTTGCGGTCGTTCTTCCCCGGGTTGGTGGCCAGGACGCCCACGACCGAGGCGATGACGCCGATGGCGGCGACCACCAGGGGGAACACCATGCCGATCGAGCCGAAGAAGACCTGCCCGAGGATGAGCGCGGCGACCAGGGTGACGGCGTAGGACTCGAAGAGGTCGGCGGCCATGCCGGCGCAGTCGCCGACGTTGTCCCCCACGTTGTCGGCGATGGTGGCGGCGTTGCGCGGGTCGTCCTCGGGGATGCCGGCCTCGACCTTGCCGACGAGGTCGGCGCCGACGTCGGCGGCCTTGGTGAAGATGCCGCCGCCGACGCGCATGAACATCGCCAGCAGGGCGCCGCCGAAGCCGAAGCCCTCGAGGACCACCGGCGCCGTGTCGTCGAAGAGCAGCAGCACCAGGGCGGCACCGAAGAGGCCCAGCCCGATGGTGATCATCCCGCAGACGCCGCCGGTGCGGTACGCGATGCGGAAGGCGGGGCGGTAGCCGCCGCCCTGCGCCGCCGCGGCCATCCGGACGTTGCCGCGGGTGGCCAGCGTCATCCCGATGAAGCCCACCAGCGCCGAGAACAGCGCGCCGACGAGGAAGAACACCGCCCGGCCCAGCCGCGTGCCCAGACCGCCCTCGGCCACCGGGAGGACCAGCAGCACCGCGAAGACGATGACGGCGAAGACCGCGAGCGTGCGGAACTGCCGGCGCAGGTACGCCGCCGCTCCCTCCTGCACCGCCCGCGCGATCTCCTGCATCTTCACCGTGCCCTGATCGGCGGCGAGGACCGCGCGGACCAGGTAGGCGGCGAAGACCAGGGCGGCCAGGGAGATGACGAGGACGACGGCGACGAGCGCGGTCTCCCCGCCGGACAGCGAACCCTCGGGCATGAGTCCTCCAGGCGTCGGCGGCCGCCCGGGTGGCGCCGTGCTCCCCGGCCCGGGCGGAGATCGGCGTCCGCGCCCCGACGGACCCGCCGGGACACGAACGCGGCGAAGTGTAAGGCAGATCACACTTTGTGCGACCCCCTTCGCTCCTCGTGCTCTTCGGGAACGGCAACACGTGGGCGGTCCTGTGGGACATCACCACTGGGGTCGAGGCCCTGACGCGCGGGCCTCCCTCACAACGTGGGTGTGGTGGGTCGCGCGAGCCCGTCACCGGCCGACGAAGTGCGCCCGCTTCTGACCCCCTTGGAAGTGGGGGGTAAGCGCACACCATCGGATGCTCGATCGTGCCGGGCGGCCCGTTCCGATCTCACCCGTCTCACGAGGGGGCGCACAGGTCAGAAGGCTGGTTCGAGCGTCGGCCCGGTGCGGAAGTCCCACATCAATGCCCACGTGTTGTCGCGCAGGTGCCCTCCGGGAACGCGGCGGGTTGCGCGCGGGTGTGACAGTGGAGCCCGTGACCACGCTCCACCCGGTCCGGTCGGCTCCCCCTCCCGGCACGGACGACCGGTCCGGGGGCGGCGCGGCGCCGACCGGGCAGGTACCGCACGGCGGAGAGCTGCTGACGGCCCTCCTCGCCGGCACGGCGGAGGACGAGCAGCCGGTCACCCACGTCCACCACCTGCCGGTGCGCGAGAGCCGAACCGCCGGCTGGCCGGGGTGGGTGGAGCCCGGGCTGCGCGACCGCCTGGTCGCCCGGGGGGTCAGCGCCCCGTGGCAGCACCAGGTGGCGGCGGCGCAGGCCGCCCGCGACGGCCGGCACGTGGTGGTGGCCACCGGCACGGCGTCGGGCAAGTCGCTGGCCTACCAGCTGCCCGCCCTCACCCGGCTGGCCGAGGACCCCCGCGCCTGCGTGCTCTACCTCGCACCCACCAAGGCGCTGGCCCGCGACCAGCTGGCCTCGGTGGCCGAGCTGGCCGATCCCTCGGTGCGGCCGGCCGCCTACGACGGCGACACCCCGGCCGAGGAACGGGACTGGATCCGCCGGCACTCCCGCTGGATCGTCACCAACCCCGACATGCTGCACCGCGGGATCCTGCCGGCCCACCAGCGCTGGTCGAGCACGCTGCGCCGGGTCGCCTACGTGGTCATCGACGAGTGCCACGCCTACCGCGGCGTCTTCGGCTCCCACGTGGGCCACGTGCTGCGGCGGCTGCGGCGCATCTGCCGGCGCTACGGCGCAGAGCCGGTGTTCGTGCTGGCCTCGGCCACCGTCGCCGATCCGGCCGCCGCGGCCACCCGGCTGGTCGGCGCGGAGGTGCTCGCCGTCACCGACGACGGCTCGCCGCGCCCCGGCGCCACCTTCGCGCT
Organism: Blastococcus carthaginiensis; assembly: GCF_030731085.1. NCBI lineage: Bacteria > Bacillati > Actinomycetota > Actinomycetes > Geodermatophilales > Geodermatophilaceae > Blastococcus > Blastococcus carthaginiensis. The sequence goes on from NZ_JASNFN010000019.1 coordinate 43,625, forward strand.
GTGGGAACCGCCGCTGACCGAGCGGACCGGCGAGCACGGGGCGCCCCTGCGCCGCTCGGCCGCCGCCGACGCCGCCGGGCTGCTCGCCGACCTGGTCGAACGCGGCGCCCGCACGCTGGCGTTCGTCCGTTCCCGCCGGAGCGCCGAGTCGGTGGCCGAGCAGGCCCGGCGGCTGCTGCACGACCGCGGCCGCCCCGACCTGGTGGCCCGGGTGGACTCCTACCGCGGCGGCTACCTGCCCGAGGAGCGCCGGGAGCTGGAGCGGGCACTGTCGGCCGGCGACCTGCTCGGCGTCGCGACGACCAACGCCCTGGAGCTCGGCATCGACATCGCCGGGCTGGATGCCGTCGTCCTGGCCGGCTACCCGGGCACGCTCGCGTCCCTCTGGCAGCAGGCCGGCCGGGCCGGGCGGGCGCAGCGGGAGTCGCTGGTGGTCTTCGTCGCCCGCGACGACCCGCTGGACCACTACCTGGCCCACCACCCGCGGGCGGTGTTCGGCCGGCCGGTCGAGGCCACCGTCACCGACCCGGCCAACCCCTACGTGCTCGGCCCGCAGCTGTGCTGCGCCGCGGCCGAGCTGCCGTTGGCGCCCGCCGACCTCGCCGATTTCGGCGGCCCGGTCGCCGAGGCCCAGCTCGAGGAGCTGGTGGCCGCCGGGCAGCTGCGCCGGCGCCCCACCGGCTGGTACTGGGCCGGGCGCGGCCGCCCCGACGTCGACATCCGCGGCAGCGGCGACGAGCCGGTGGCGATCATCGAGGCGGGCACCGGGCGGCTGCTGGGCACCGTCGACGGCGGGGCGGCGCACTCGACGGTGCACGAGGGCGCGCTCTACGTGCACCGGGGCGACACCTTCGTCGTCGACGAGTTCGACCTGGACGACGCCTGCGCGGTCGTCCACCCGGAGAGCCCCGACTGGACCACCGTGGCCCGCGACGTGACCGACCTGTCGATCGTCTCGATCGAGCGGACGCGGCCGCTGGGCACGGTCACCGCGCACACCGGCGTGGTCGACGTGACCAACCAGGTGGTGGCCTACCAGCGGCGCCGGCTGGGCACCGGCGAGGTGCTGGCGGAGTTCCCGCTGGACCTGCCGCCCCGCCAGCTGCGCACCAAGGCGGTGTGGCTCACGCTGGACCACCGGGCCGTGGAGCGGGCCGACGTCGACGACGCGGCGCTGCCCGGCTCGCTGCACGCCGCCGAGCACGCGGCGATCGGCATCCTGCCGCTGCTGGCGACCTGCGACCGGTGGGACCTCGGCGGGCTGTCGACGGCGGTGCACCCCGACACCGGCACCGCGGCGGTCTTCGTCTACGACGGGCACCCGGGCGGTGCGGGCTTCGCCGAGCGCGGGTACGCGGCGCTGCGCCGGTGGCTGCAGGCGACACGGGCGACCGTGGCCAGCTGCGAGTGCGAGGCCGGCTGCCCGTCGTGCGTGCAGTCGCCCAAGTGCGGCAACGGCAACGACCCGCTGGACAAGGCCGGCGCGGTGCGGGTGCTCGACGTCGTGCTCGACGAGCTGGCCGCAGCCGACGAGCGCGGAGCGGCCGACCCCGCTGCCGACGACGACGCCGACGTGGAGGAGGTCCGCGCGGCGGCGCCGGCCCCCGTCGGACCGCCGGCCGCCGACGTCCCGCCCGGACCGGCCGAGGAGGACCTCGTCTTCTGACCCGGCCGGCACCGGGCCGGCCCGCGCCCGGCCGAGGGTGTCGTGCACTCCCAGCCGGCCCAGCCGGAGGGCGACGCGGACCTCGACCGCCACGACCGCCCCCGGCCCGACCCGGCAGCCGACCAGCTCGGCGCCGTTGGCGGCGGCGACCTCGGCGGCCGCGGTGCACGGGTCCGGGTCCCCGAGCACCGCCTGGCCGGCGGCGGCGAGTGCGGCGAGGTCGGCGGCCGACCCCGCGCGGTGGCGGGCGGCCGTCGCCAGCCCGACGAGCACCGCACCGGCGGTGACCGCGACGAGGACGGCGGAGAGCACGAGCACCCACACGGTGGCCGAGCCGCGCTCCCCGCTCATCCCGGGAGCCCCGCGGCGGGCTCGCGCCAGGCGACCGCCTCCGCGACCACCGTGACCCGCCAGGGCAGCGGCCCCAGCGGCTGCACCTCGGCCGCCACCGTCACCCGGACCTCGTCGCCGCTGCCGGTGAGGCCGGTGCGCGCACCAGCCGGCGCCGCCCGGCCGGCCCACTCCGCGACGACCGCGGCGTCCTCCCCGCGCGCCGCCGCCCGCGCGCCCTCCCAGGCGGCGTCCACGCAGCGCAGCTGGGCGCCCACCACGGTCACGGCGGCGACGGCGCCGACGAGCACGAGCAGCAGCACCGGCAGCACCACCGCCGTCTCGGCCGTGACCATCCCCACCTCGCCCCGCCGGTCCGCTCGACGGTCCACCGGTCAGGAGAGGGTGGCCAGCGCGGCCTCGACCAGCTCGGTGAGGCCGGTGACGACGGAGTCGCCGGAGACCACCCGGTAGAGCACGGCGGCGAAGGCGCAGGCGGCCACGGTGCCGACGGCGTACTCGGCGGTGCTCATCCCGGCCTCCGCCCGGCTCCGCAGTCGGGCCAGGCGGCCCGGGTGACGTCCAGTGCCGGAGGCGGCGGGGTCAGCGGGGGCGGTGTCGGTGGTGGCGTCGGCGGTCATGGCGGTCCTCTCGGTCGGGCCCCGGTGGGGCGGTGCTCCGAGCCTGGCCGCCGGGGCGGGCCGGTCCGGGAAGTGCGGACAATCTGTGGAGGAGGCCGGTGGCTGTGGACGCATCAGCCGAAGACGTCGCCGGCGATGCCGAGGACCAGCGGGACCACGCCCAGGCAGACGAACGCGGGCAGGAAGCACAGCCCGAGCGGGGCCAGCACCCACACCCCGGCCCGCTGCACCGCCGCCTGCGCCTGCGTGCGCGCCGCCGACCGGGTCTCCCCCGCCAGCGCGTGCAGCGCCGGCACCGCGGCGGCGCCGGACTCCCCCGACCGCACCAGCACGCGGGCCAGCCCGCCGAGCTCGGCCGGCTGGTCGGCCCAGGCCCGACGCGGCGCGGCACCCATGCGGTGCAGCGCGGCGACGCCGTGCAGCCGCCGGCCCAGCGGTCCGGGCACCACCCCGGCGACGGCGGCGAGTGCGCCCGCGAGGGGCAGCCCCGCGCCCAGGCACGCCGCGAGCAGCTCGCAGGCCACCGGCAGCTCCCGCAGGAGGACCGCCCGCTCCTCGGCGTCCCGGTCGGGGGTCGCGGTGCGCAGCAGCCGCTCCCCCACCCCGGTGACCACGACGGCGGCGCACGCACCCACCCCACCCCCGAGCAGCAGGCCCGTCGCGAGGCCCGCCGTCCCGGCCAGCAGCCACCGACGCCGGGTACCCGCGGCCGGGGCCTCCCCGGCACCGGTGGCCGGAGGGCCCGGCGCGGTCACCCGGCGCACCCGTTCGCCGGCCACGGCCGAGCCGGGCACCCACAGCGCCACGGCGACGGCGAGCAGCAGCAACGCGGCGGTCACCGCGCGATCCGGCGCACCAGGCGGCCGGTCCAGGCGATGCCGGCCACCTCGAGGAGCACCCCGGCGACCAGCAGCCCCTGCCCGGCACCGGTGCGGGTCAGCACGTGCCACGGGTCGGCGCCGACGCCGCTGCCCATCGCCAGCCCCAGCAGCGGGAGGCCGGCCAGCAGCCGGGCGCTGGCCCGGGGCCCGGCGGTGGCCACCAGCAGCTCGCGGCGCCGCCGCAGCCGGGCCCGCAGGTCGTCCTCGACCGCGGCGACCACCGCGGCCAGCGAGCAGCCGGTGCGGGTGCCGAGCGCGACGGCGGCCGACAGCCGGGCGAGCGCAGCCGGCGTCCCGTCGTCGTCGGCGCCCCCGCCGGTCGCGTCCGTCACCGGGGCGCGGGCGGCCCGCACCAGCGCCGCGGCGCACACCGGGTCGGGCCAGTCGGCCGCGGCCGTGCGCACCGCCTCGGACAGCGTCCGGCCCGCGCGCAACTCCGCCGCGACGGCGCCCAGCGCCTCGGCCAGCACCGCCTGCCGGGTGACGTCGTCGGCCGCCCGGCGGCCGGCCGCCCGGGCGCGCGCCGCGAGCGCGGCGCAGCCGGCGGCGAGCACCGCAACCAAGGGTGTGGCCAGCAGCGCACCCGCGCCGCCCGCGACCACCGCGGCGACGAGCGGCAGCGGCACCCGCCCGGGAGCACGGGCCCCGGCCGGACCTGCGCGGAGCAGCCGGCGCCGGGCGACCGCGCGCCCGTCGGGCCAGAGCAGCAGCGCTCCGGCCGCGGCCAGCAGCACCGCGGTCACGGCCCGGTCAGCAGCCGCCGGAGCGCGTCGCCGGCCGGGCACGGCCCGCCGTCGGCCCGCCAGCCGGGTTCCACCACCACGAGCTCCCCCTGCCGGCGAAGCAGCCCGATCTCGGCCACCCGCCGGCCAGCGGGCGTCCGCCGCAGGTGCAGCACCACGTCCAGCGCGGCCGCGGTCTGGCTGTGCACCGCGGCGCGGCCGAGCCCGGCGGCGACGCCGAGCGCCTCCAGCCGCGCCGGCACCTCGGTGGCCCGGTTGGCGTGCAGGGTGCCGCAGCCGCCGTCGTGGCCGGTGTTCAGCGCGGCCAGCAGGTCGACCACCTCCGGCCCGCGGACCTCCCCCACCACCAGCCGGTCGGGCCGCATCCGCAGCGCCTGCCGCACCAGGTCGCGCAGGCCGACCGCACCGGCGCCCTCGACGTTGGGCGGCCGCGTGAGCAGCCGCACCACGTGCGGGTGCGGCGGGGTCAGCTCCGCGGCGTCCTCGCAGAGCACCAGCCGCTCGGCCGGGGCGACCTCGCCCAGCAGGGCCGACAGCAGGGTGGTCTTGCCCGAGCCGGTGCCGCCGGTGACGAGGAACGCCACCCGTCGCGCCACCACCGCGCGCACCAGCTCCCCGCTCTCGCCGGGCAGCGCCCCGAGCACCTCCAGGTCGGCCAGCGCCTGCGCGCACCGGCGCAGCACCCGCAGGGAGAGGCAGGTGCCACCGGCGGAGACCGGCGGGAGCACCGCGTGCAGCCGGGTGCCGCCGGGGAGGCCGACGTCGACCCACGGGGCGGCGTCGTCGAGGCGGCGGCCGGCCGACGCGGCCAGCCGCACCGCCAGCCGGCGCACCGCGTCGTCGTCGGGAAAGCGGACACCGGCTGCCCGCTCCAGCCCGGCCCCGCGGTCCAGCCACACCTCGCCGGGCCCGTTCACCAGGACGTCGGTGACCCCGGGCAGCCGCAGCAGCGGCTCCAGCGGGCCGGCCCCGGCCAGCTCGTCGACGGCGTCGCGCGCGGCGAGCAGGACGTCGCGGTCGCCGAGCAGCCCGCCCGCCTCGGCACGCACCAGCGCCGCCACCCCCGCCCGGGAGGGCACCTCGTCGGCGACGGCGAGCCGCGCGCGCACGCGGTCCAGCAGCGACGGCTCGCTCACCGGCCGGCGCCCTCGGCCAGCTCCGCCAGCAACCGCCGGGCGACGGCGGCCAGCGGCGACCGGGACTGCGCACCCGGCGGCTGCCCGCGCTCGGCCCGGGCGACCGCTCCCCGGTCGTGCGGCAGCTCCGCCACCACCGGCCGGCCCACCACCTCGGCCACGTCACCGGGCAGCAGCCCGCCGGGCAGCGTGCGCACCACCAGGCGCGCCGCCGACCACGGCGAGCCCTCGGCCTCGACCAGCTGCCGGGCGGCCGTGGCGGCGCGCAGCCGGGCGGGCACCACGAGCACGGCCAGGTCGGCGTCGGCCAGCACCTCCTGCACCCCGCGGCCCGGGCCCCCGCACCCCGGGCGGGGCAGGTCGACGACCACCGGCAGCCCGGTGCCGCGGCTCGCGCCCACCACCGCGGTCAGCGCCGCGTCGGGGATCGGCGTCGCGCCCGCGCGGCCGGCGGAGACCAGGTGGACGCCGCCGATCCCGGGCAGCGCGGCCAGCAGCGCATCGCCGGCCACCTCCCCGCGCAGCCCGGCGAGCTCCGGCCACCTCAGCCCCTCGGCGAGCTCGGCCCCGAGCAGCAGGTCCAGCCCGCCGCCCCAGGCGTCGGCGTCCACCAGCACGGCCCCGCCGGGTGCGGCGAGGGCGACCGCGGCGGCCACCGTGCTCGCCCCCGCCCCGCCGCAGGCACCGCCCACGGCGACGAGCCGGCCGCGCTCGGCCGGCGCCCGGACGGCGGCGGCGCAGCGGGAGAGCAACCACCCCTCGTCGGCGGGGAGCACCGCGACCCGCTCCGCACCGACCTCGACCGCCGCCGCCCACCCCTCCGCGGGCAGCTCGGCGGTGGCGACGACGACCACTCCCGGGCGGCGGGGCAGCGCGCGCAGCACCCCGGCGGCCAGCGCCTCCGCGCCGACCAGCACCAGCGCCGCCTCGCGGTGGGCGCGCCGCAGCGCCGGGCCACCGGTGGCGAGCTCCGCCTCGGCGCCGGCGGCCGCGACCAGCCGGAGCAGCTCGTCGAGCAGGTCCTCGTCGGTGCTGACCACGAGGGGACGGGAGGGGGGCGGAAGGGGCACGGGAGCGAGCCCACCGGACACCGGGCGGACGGGACCAGAACGGGAGCGGAACTGTGGATGACCCCAACGGGTGTGGACATCGTCCACTCCGGTCCGCTACCTGCCGATCCAGCTACCGTGGCTGACGTGTCCCGCTCCGCGGCGTTCTTCGACCTCGACAAGACGGTCATCGCGAAGTCCAGCACGCTGGCCTTCGGTCGCCCGTTCTTCAACGGCGGGCTGATCAACCGTCGCGCCGTCCTGAAGACGGCGTACGCCCAGTTCGTCTTCTCCCTCGCCGGCGCCGACGCCCAGCAGATGGAGCGGCTGCGCGCCCAGCTCACCGCGATGGTGACCGGCTGGGACGCCGCCACCGTCCACGAGATCGTCCGCGAGACGCTGCACGAGATCGTCGACCCGCTGGTCTACGCCGAGGCCGCCGACCTCATCGAGGAGCACCGCGCCGCCGGTCGGGAGATCGTCATCGTCTCCAGCAGCGGTGCGGAGATGGTGGATCCGATCGGCGAGATGCTCGGCGTCGACCGCGTCGTCGCCACCCGGATGGTCACCGAGGAGGGCCGCTACACCGGCGAGATCGAGTTCTACGCCTACGGCGAGCACAAGGCCGAGGCGATCCGCCGGCTCGCCGCCGAGGGCGGCTACGACCTGGCCGACTGCTACGCCTACAGCGACTCGATCACCGACCTGCCGATGCTCTCCGTCGTCGGCCACCCGACCGCGGTCAACCCCGACCGCGGGCTGCGCAAGGCCGCGCTGCAGCACGGCTGGCCGGTGCTGCGCTTCGAGCGGCCGGTGAGCATGCGCTCCCGCTTCTCCGTGCCCCCCGCGCCGGTGGTCACCGGTGCCGCGATGGGCGTGGGCGCCGCCGTCGTCGGGCTGGCCTGGTACGCCCGGCACCGGGCCGTGCGCGCCGGGCTGCTGCCCACCGACGACCCGGCGCCGGGCCGGCGCCGCCGTCGCGGCGCCTGACGCTCAGCGCCCGAACCGCTCCCGCAGCCCGTCGACCAGGGTCCGCACGCCGGACACCGGGGAGAACGCCCGCGCGACCGCGGTCAGCGCCGCCACCTCGTCGTCGGCCAGCGCGAGCTCGTCGGCCGCGGCGTTGGACTCGAGCTGCTCCACGCTCGAGGCGCCGGGGATCACCACGACCCGGGGCTGCGCGATGAGCCAGGCCAGCGCGACCTGCGCCGGCGTCGCGTCGTGCGCGTCGGACACCTGGCGCAGGACGTCGAGCAGCGGCTCGACCCGGCGCAGGTTCTCCGTGCCGAACAGCGGGTTGACCGCGCGAACGCCCCCGGGCCGGTGGTCGGCCGAGTACTTCCCGCCGAGCAGCCCCTGCGCGAGCGGGCTGTAGGCGATGACCAGCCGGCCCTCGCGCTCGGCGAAGGGCACCAGGTCCTCCAGCGGGCCGGCGTGCGCCAGGGAGAACTGCACCTGGTTCGCGATGACCGGCGCACCGAGCGCGGCGTCGGCGGCCCGCCAGCGGTCCAGGGAGTAGTTGGAGACGCCGACCCCGCCTATCGCCCCCTCGTCGAGCAGCTCCCGCAGCCCGGGCATCGTCACGGAGTCGGGCACCACCGGGTTGGGCTGGTGCACCTGGTTGAGCGGGATCCGGTCCACGCCCAGCCGGCGGGCGCTCCCGGCCCAGCGCTGCCGCACCACCTTCGGGAAGGGCGCGACCGGGAAGATCTTGCTGGCGACGACGACGTGGTCGCGCTCCTCCCCCAGCGCCTCGCCGAGGATCCGCTCGCTGCGCCCGAAGCCGTAGACCTCGGCGGTGTCGAAGAGCGTGATGCCGAGCTCGCGGGCCCGGCGCACGATGTCGCGGGCGGCCCGGTCGGCGTAGCTCTCGCCGTACCCCCACTCGCGGGACCCGAACTGCCAGGTGCCCAGGCCGATGCGGCTGACGGGGCCGAGCCCCGGGACGTCGAGGGTGCGCATGCCCCCAGTCTCAGCCGCGGAGCAGGCTCTCGCAGATGGCCAGGCCCTCCAGCGCCCCGTGCTCGGTGGCCCGGCAGCAGTGCACCAGCCACGCGGCCACGCCCTCGGGGGTGCCGGTCGCGTAGCCGGCCAGCGCCTCGCCGTAGGCGTCCCGGCCCAGCTCGGCGAAGCCCACCTCGGGCACCGAGACCGCCTTGGGGTCCAGCCCGCGGGCGATCCCGGTCAGCCGGGCCGCGCCCCGGGCGACGACGCCGTCGGCGGTACCGAACGGGGCCAGGGCCGCCAGCTCGCCGTGCACCAGCGCCGCGACGAGGACGGCGGGGACGGTGGTGGTGCCGGTGGCCAGGGAGAACAGCCCGGCCAGCCGGGGGCCGGCGTGTGCGGCCGGCCGGCCGAGGTCGGCGCGGTCGGCGAGGTCGGCGGCGGCCAGCACGTGCAGGCGGGCGATCACCTGCCCGGGCGCCCGCGGCCACGTCTCCACCATCGAGCCCAGCCCCGCCGAGACGCGCAGCGCGCCCTGCACGACCGGGTCGTCGACCGACCCGGCCCGCAGCTCGGCGAGCGGCACGTCGACGCCGGCCAGCGCGGCGGAGGCGCGTGCGCCGCGCAGCGCCGACTCGGTGCTCACCCCGGCGGACTCCCGGCGCAGCACGCGGTGGCCCAGCAGCCGGTCGACGCCCGCCCGGGCCGCGTCGGCGGCGTCCCGGACGCCCGGCAGGTCGAGCAGGGGGACCAGCGGGTCCGGGGTGCCGGGCGCGGCGGGACGTGCCGCGCCGGGACGGACGGGGATGCTCACGACCACGACGGTACGAGGCGGGCCGCGGAGGTTCGCGGACCCCTGCCCTACGCTGCCTCCTTGCCATGGCCCGACCGCTGACCCTGCTGCTCGTGCGCCACGGGCAGAGCGAGTGGAATGCCGCAGGTCGCATGCAGGGCCAGGTGGCGCACGTGCCGCTCACGCCGCTGGGCCACACGCAGGCCGAGGCGGCCGCCGCGGAGCTGGCGCGGCTGCGGCCGGGGGTGCTGCTCTCCAGCGACCTGCTGCGCGCGGTGCAGACCGCCGAGCACTGCGCCCGCGCCACGGGCCTGCCCTTCACGACCACCCCGGCGCTGCGCGAGCAGGGCTACGGGGTGCTGGAGGGGCGGCCGTCGCGGGAGCTGTGGGACGTCGTCGACTGGTCCGACGCGCACTGGTCCGCCGAGGGCGGCGAGAGCCTGGCCGAGCTGCACGCGCGGGTGGCGGCCTACCTCACCCAGCTCTGCGCCGAGCCCCCGGCCGACGTGGTGGCGCTGGTGACCCACGGCGACACCATCCGCGCCGCGCAGGCCGTGGCGGCGGGGCTGGGGGCCGACGCGATGCCTGCGATCACCCCGCACAACGGCACGGTGACCCGGCTGGAGATCTGCGAGTGAGGGGGGCCCGGCCGGGCGGCCGGGCCCCCCCCCCCACACCGCCGGCGCCACAAGCCCAGCACCCCGCGGCC
>NZ_JASNFN010000020.1:0-84276 GCF_030731085.1 Blastococcus carthaginiensis
GCGGGTCCCCGGGGGGGTTTTGGGGGGGGGGGGGGGGCGCGGGGGGGGGGCCGGCCCCCCCCGCCACTCAGCGCCGGCGCAAGAAGCCCTGCACCAGGCGGCCGATGCCGCCGCCGGTGGTGGGGGCCGCGCGTCCGCGCCCGGTGCCCCTGCGCGCGGACGTGGCGCGGCCCATGCCGCGTCCCGGCCGTGCGGCGCCGCGTCCACCTCGCGCCGCGCCCCGGGTCGCGCTCTGCGCCGTGCCCATCAGCTTTCCGAGGATGCTCATGGAGGGCACGGTGCCCGCCGGCCACTCCGTCGACGCGCCCCAGGAGCCGACCGCCGCGTGGCGCGGTGCGTCGTCACCGAACGCACGTCGACAGGGACTGTGCGCAGGTCAGCCGGTGACCTCCACCAGGTCGACCACGAAGACCAGCGTGGAGCCACCCGGGATCGGCCCGCGGTCCTGCTCGCCGTAGCCGAGCTCGCTGGGGATGGTGATCACCCGCCGGCCGCCGACCTGCATGCCGGTGATCCCCTGCTCGAAGCCCGGGATCACCTGGCCCGCGCCGAGGGTCACCGGCAGCGTCTCGTCCGCCCCGCGGCTCCAGGAGGAATCGAACTCCTCGCCGGTCTCGTAGAAGCCGCCGACGTACTTCACCGCCACGGTGGAGCCCTCGACGGCCTCCTCGCCGTCGCCCCGCACGACGTCCTCGACGACGAGCTCGGTCGGCGCGGGCGCGTCGGAGGCCGGCACCTCCGGGGCCTCCGAGAGGTCGGTGCTGATCTCCTCGGCGACGACCGAGGTGGGCTGCTCGATCGACGAGCCGCTCCCGTCCTCCCCGCCGCAGGCGGTCAGGGCGAGGGCGGCGGTCAGGGCGAGCAGGGTGCCGGGCACGGTGCGGCGGGTCATGAGGTCTCCTGGGCGAGCGGGCGCTCGGATCGGGGCGGGCGGGGTGGCCGACGCGGGCCGCGGGGCGGCGCAGTCCTCCCGCCATCGTCCCAGAGCGCCCCGCCCGCGCCGGGGAGCCCGGTCAGGCGGCGCCCAGGGCGTCGGCGACCCGGTGGTGCACCGCCGCCTCCCCGCCCTGGCTCTGCCGCTCCAGCGTGCGGGCCAGGGCGCGGCGGGCCCAGCCGTTGCTCGGCGCCAGGTCCACCAGCCGGGCGAGCGCCGCCTCGGCCGGCCCCAGCTGCGCCGAGCCGTAGTAGGCCCGGGCCAGCAGCTCCAGGGCCGCCTCGTTGCGCGGCTCGGTGTCGACGATGGGCTGCAGGATGCGGGCGGCGGCGTCGGGCTGGCCCATGGTGAAGAGCAGGTCGGCGCGGAGGAACTCCGAGTGCAGGTCGATGGGCTGGGTCATGCCGCCTGCAACGCCCGCGCGCGGTCGCCGCTTCCCGCCGGTCATCCCTCCGGCTCGGGGAAGCGGGCCCCCGCGGCGAGCTCGCTGTCGCCGGCGACCCGGGCCGCCCGGCCCACCAGGGTGATCTCCCCCTCGCCGCCGATCGACGCGCCCCGCCCCACGTCCACCCCGTCGTCGAGCACCGACCGGGTCACGGTCGCCCCGGCGCGCACCCGGACGCCGGGCAGGAGCACCGAGTCGACGACGGTGGCCCCGGCCTCGACCACCACGCCCGGCGACAGCACCGAACCGCGCACGTCCCCGCCCACCCGGGTGCCGCCGGAGATCAGGCTGTCCTCGACGTGCGCCTGGCTGAGCACCCGTGCCGCGCTGCGCCGCCCGCCGCGGGTGTGCACCGGCCAGCGAGGATCGTCGAGGTCCAGCGGCGGCTCCTCGGCGATGAACTCGCGGTGCGCCTCCCAGTACGCCGGCACCGTCCCCACATCGCGCCAGTACCCGTCCAGCGGGTACGCCCGCGCCAGCCCCTCGGCGGTCTGCGCGGGCAGCAGGTGGGTGCCGAGGTCCTCCAGGCCCTCGTCGCCGACGTTCCCGTTCAGCGCCTCCAGCCGGTCCAGCGTCGGTGACGGGTTGAAGACGAACACCTCGTTGGTCGCCGTCGTCGTCGCCGGCTCGTCGGGCTTGTACGCGTAGCCGGTGACGCGGCCGCCGTCGCCGACCTCGACGATCCCGTAGCGCGACGCGTCGTCCGGGGCCACCTCCGTGGTGACCATCGTGACCTCGGCGCCCGAGCCGAGGTGGGCATGGACCACCTCGCGGTAGTCGAGCTTGTAGACGGCGTCGGCGCTGGCGACGACGAGCGCGTCGGCGTCGAACTCGCGGATGAGGTCGGCGTGCCGCCACAGCGAGTCCGCCGTGCCGGTGTTCCACCCGCCGCGCTCGGTGCCCTTGTACGGCGGCAGCGTGAGCAGGCCTCCGACGGTCCGGTCGAGGTCCCAGGGCCGGCCGTTGGCCAGGTGGTCGTGCAGCGACGTGGGGTGGAACTGGACGGAGACCCAGACGTCGGAGATCTGCGAGTGCTGGCAGTTGCTGAGCGGGAAGTCGATCAGCCGGTACACCCCGCCGAAGGGGACGGCCGGCTTCGCCCGCCGCTCGGTGAGCAGTTCGAGCCGGCCGCCGGCGCCACCGGCCAGCACGAGGGCGAGAATCCGCGGGAGCGCCATGGGCGGCTCGCTACCCCGCCCGGAGCCCGTCCACCCACCGGCCGCTAGGGCCGGCGGACCGAGTCGAGGAACCCGCGCACGCGCTCCCGCAGCTCGAGGGAGCGCTCGGCGACGACCTCCGCGGGGTCGCGGTCGAGCAGCCACGGCGGGATCTCGGTGCGCACCCGCGTGGAGCAGCGCAGGTCCGCGCAGACGTAGGTGCCCACGGTGTTGCCGTTGCGCCCTGCGTTCCCGGTGCGCCGCGCCGTGAACAGCGAGACGGCGTCGCCGGGCTGCGCCGTCTGGCAGAGCAGGCACATCGCCGCCGTCCGGCCGGACATGCTGCTCTCGGCGGCGCGGACGGCGATCCCGACGGTCTCGTCGTCGACCTGCGCGACCAGGTACCCCCGCAGCGGCGCCTTCGGGTCGCGCCAGCCGAGCACGACCTGCCGGCTCCAGTCGAGCTCGTCGAAGTCCCTGGGGAGGGTGAGGGTCTTCGCCTCGCCGCGCGAGCAGTTGACGAACGAACGCCGGACCTCGGTCTCGGACAGCGGTGTCACCGGTGGTGCCTCTCCTCTGGGTGGTGCGGGTGCCGACGGAGGATCATCGACCATCTCCCCGGCGCGTTCACCCGGATTTCGGACCATGTGCGCCGGTGCGCAGCCCACCGGCTCGAACTGCGCATCGGCGCACACCGTCGCCGAGGTCGGGGCCGCGATCAGGCGGGGAGCTCACCGCCGGGACCGGCCGCCTCGGCCAGCAGCCGCTCGCGGAGCTCGGCCGGGAGCCGGTCGACGTAGACGGTGCCGTCGAGGTGGTCCACCTCGTGCTGCAGGCAGCGGGCGGCCATGCCGGTCGCCTCGATGGTCACCGGGTCGCCGTGCAGGTCGACGCCGTCGACCCGGGCCCGGAAGGCGCGCGGCAGCTCGGCGTAGGGGCCGGGCACCGAGAGGCAGCCCTCCTCGGTGACCTCGTCCGCCGGGTCGTCCCCCACCGGCTGGAGCACCGTGAGGACGGGGTTGACGACGTAGCCGACGACGTCCTCGCCGTCGGCGTCCGGGCAGTCGATGACGAAGACCCGGGCGTCCACCCCGATCTGGTTCGCGGCCAGACCGACGCCGTCGGCGGCCTCCATGCTGGCGAACATGTCGAGCACCAGCCGCCGCAGCCCGTCGTCGAACGCGGTGACCTCGGTGCAGCGGCGGTGCAGGACCGGGTTGCTGCCGTAGGTGACGATCGGCCGGGCGACGCCGTCGTAACGGCCGAACAGGCGCATGCGCCGATCCTAGGGAGACCGCACCGGCGCACCGGCGCCCGCCGGTGGGTTGGCACCATGGCCCGGTGCGACCGAGCCCCGATGCCGCGACCGCGCTGGGGCTGGCCCTCGGCGCGCTGGCCGACCTCGCGCTCGCCGATCCGCGGCGGGGCCACCCGGTGGCCGGCTTCGGACGGGCCGCCGCCGCGCTGGAGCGCCGCACGTGGCGCGACTCCCGTGCTGCCGGCGCCGGCCACTGGGCCGTGCTCGTGGGGAGCACCACCGCGCTCGGCGTGGCCGCCGACCGCGCCACCCGCTCCCGCCCCGTGCTGCGCACCGCGGTGACCGCCGCGGCCACCTGGGCCGTCCTGGGTGGCACCTCGCTCGGGCGGGTGGCGGTGCGGATGCACGACGCCCTGGCCGCCGGGGACCTGCCCGCCGCCCGGGCCACGCTGCCCGCACTGGCCGGACGCGACCCGCAGGGGCTCGGCGAGGCCGAACTGGCGCGCGCGACCGTGGAGTCGGTCGCCGAGAACACCTCCGACGCCGCCGTCGCCCCGCTGGTCTGGGGTGCGGTGGCCGGCCTCCCCGGGCTGCTGGCCTACCGCGCGGTCAACACCCTCGACGCCATGGTCGGCCACCGGTCGCCGCGGTACGCACGCTTCGGCTGGGCCGCCGCCCGCGCCGACGACGTCGCCAACTGGCTCCCCGCCCGCTCGACCGCGGCGCTGACCGCCGCCTGCGCCCCGCTGGTGGGTGGATCCTCCGCCGGGGCGTGGCGCGTCTGGCACCGCGACGGCGCCGCGCACCCCAGCCCGAACTCCGGGCGGTGCGAGGCCTCGCTCGCCGGGGCGCTCGGTCTGCGGCTGGGCGGCCGCAACGTCTACGGCAGCCGGGTCGAGGAGCGGCCGGCGCTCGGCGACGGCCGGCCACCGGCGACGGCGGACGTCCCGCGCGCCGTGGCCCTCTCCCGCGCGGTGTGGGCCGCCGCGGCGGCCGCGGCGGTCCTGGCGCGCCTGCTGCGCCGCTGACGGTCCCGGTGCGGCCGGGCAGCCACCGGGAAGCCGGCCGGATCGACCCGGGGATGGCTGGCCGGCGGATCACCCGGGCCGGGGCCACCCCGCAGCGTGACGCGGAGCGTGGCCACCGAGAGGTATCCCAGCCCCAGCAGGACGAGCACCAGCGTGACGGTTCCACCTGTGTCCATGACGAGAGAGTGGCATGATCCGTGCTGGCGCCTGGCAGGCCAATCCGGCATGGTGGTCGCATGCCACCTGGATCGGAGCGGTCCACCGGTGCCCGCGAGCTCGCCACGCTCGTCGGCCCCGTCGTGGGCCTGCCCACGCCCCGGTACGCGGGCCTGGCCCGCCGCGTCCGCGACCTGCTCACCGCCGGAGCCCTCCCCGCGGGGGCGCGGCTGCCCGCCGAACGGGAGCTCGCCACCGAGCTGGACGTCAGCCGGGTCACGGTCGCCTCGGCCTACCGGGTGCTGCGCGACGAGGGCTTCGCCCGCACCCGGCACGGGTCGGGCACCGTCACCGCGCTGCCCGACGTCCGGTCCGGCTGGACACCGCCGAGCACCGCCCCCGGGGTGATCGACCTGGCGCACGCGGCACCGGAGGCGGCGCCGGAGCTCCTGCCCGCCTACGAGCAGGCGCTGGGCGAGCTTCCGGCGCACCTCCCCGCCCACGGCTACGCGCCCAGCGGGCTGCCGCAGCTGCGCGCGGCTGTCGCCGGCTGGTTCACCGCACGCGGGCTGCCCACCGACGCCGACCAGGTGGTGGTGACCGCCGGCGTCGGCGACGCGGCCGCGCTCGCCCTGGACACCCTGCTCGAGCCCGGCGACCGGGTCCTGGTCGAGCACCCGACGTACCCCGGCGCGGTGGGGCTGGTCGCGGCGGCCGGGGGGCGCTGCGTCCCGGCCGCAGTCGATCCCGCCGACCCCGACGCGCTCGTCGGCACCGCGCAGCTGGTGGCCCGGCAGAGCAGTCCCCGCCTGGCGTACCTGATGCCCGACTGCTCCAACCCCACCGGCGTCGCCCTCTCGGCGGCCGGCCGGCGGCGGCTGGCGGCGACCCTCTGGCAGCACGGCGTGGTCACCCTGGTCGACGAGGTGTCCACCGGTCTGGAGCTGGACACCCCGACCGCGCCGCCGTTCGCCGCCGGCGTCCCCGACGCGGCCACGGTGACCGTCGGCGGGCTGTCCAAGGCGGTCTGGGGCGGCCTGCGCATCGGCTGGCTGCGCACCGAGGCGGGCCTGGCCGACCGGCTGGGCGAGGCGCTGAGCCGCCGCCAGCTCTCCGTGGGGGTGCTCGACCAGCTGGCCGCCACCGTGCTCGTGAGGCAGCTGGACGAGATCCTCGAGCACCGGCGGGCGCTGCTCCGCGAGCGGCGCGCCGTCCTGCTGGCCGAGCTCGCCGCGCAGCTCCCCGACTGGACGGCACCGGCGCCCACCGGCGGGCTCGCCGTCTGGTGCCGGCTCCCCCCGGGGACCAGCTCGGCCGCGCTCACCTCGGCCGCCGCGGAACGCGGGCTGCTGCTCGCCGAGGGCCGCGCGTTCGGCACCGGGCACGCCTTCGACGACCACCTCCGCCTGCCGTTCACCCTGCCCCCGGAGCGCCTGCGCGCCGCCGTCGGCGTGCTGGCCCGGCTCGACCGGGAGGCGCGCACGACCGCAGCTGCCGCCGGCCCGCCGCGCCCGCTCACCGTCGTCTGATCCCGTGCTGGCGGGCACCGCCGCAGGGACGTACGGTCTCGGTATTCGGGAGGTCCGGCCCCTCCGCGGGGTCGGGGCACCGGGCGTCGAGCAACCGGCACCTCGGGCCTGCCGGTCACCGGCGCACCTCCGTCCTGGAGGTCGACCATGTCCTCGCCGCCGCTGACCCGCTCCCGTCCGGCCGCCCGCCCGGCGCACGACCGCGGGCAGGAGGCGCGCCGCACCGTCACCCGCCACCCCGTCCCGTCGCCGGGGATCGCCGGCCGCTACCGCTTCGACGGGCACGCCGGCACCTGGTGGTGGTCCCCCGAGATGCACGACCTGCTCGGCCTGGACGCCGCGGGCACCACGCCCTCCACCGAGGCGCTGCTCCGCGTCCAGCGGCCCGAGGACGGCGCCCGGCTGCTCGCCGCCCTGTCCGCCTGCGGCGCCGGGCAGGCGTTCGCCGTCGAGACGCGCCTGCACCACCCCGACCGGCCCCCGCGGCCGGTGCTGCTGGTCGGCGAACCCGGCCCGGACGGGGCTGGGGGCGTGCGGGCGGTCGAGGGGCTCTGCGTCGACCTCACCGGCGCCCGCTCCGGGGCCCCCGACCCGGCCGGGACCGACGTCCTCCGGACGGAGGTCGAGCAGCTGCGGACGGCCATGGCCAGCCGGGCGGTCATCGAGCAGGCCAAGGGCATCCTCATGCTGCTCACCGGCTGCGCCGAGCAGACCGCGTTCGACCTGCTGGCGCACATCTCCAGCCACACCCACCGGAAGGTGCGGGACGTCGCGCAGGCGATCACCGCCTCGGCCACGGGGCACGGCGGGCTGCCCGAGGACGTGCGCGCCATCCTGCGCGACGCCTGCCCCCCGGGGTAGCCGCCCGGGCGCGAAGGAGCCGCCGCCCTGCGGCCGGGCGGGGTCCGGCAGGATCGGGCCCGCCCGCGGTGTCCGGGGGCGCGGCTCCCGGAGCCGCCGAGGAGGGAGCCTGCGATGTTCTACGTCCTGGCCCGGTTCGTGCTGCGCCCGCTCTTCTTCGCCCTGTGCCGGCCGCAGATCGCCGGACGGGAGAACGTGCCGCTCGACCGCCCGGTGATCCTCGCCAGCAACCACCTGTCCTTCATCGACAGCATCGCCATCCCGCTGGCGGCCCCGCGCCGGGTCGCCTACCTGGCCAAGGCCGAGTACTTCACCGGCCGCGGGATCGGCGGATGGCTCACCCGCACGCTGTTCACGGCGCTCGGCGCGCACCCGGTCGAGCGGGAGACCCACCGCGCCGCGCAGGCGGCCCTGGACACCGCCCTGCGGATCCTGCGGGGCGGCACCGCCTTCGGCCTCTACCCGGAGGGCACGCGCTCCAAGGACGGCCGGCTGGCCCGTGGCAAGACCGGCGTGGCCTGGCTGGCGCTGACCGCCGACTGCCCCGTCGTCCCGGTCGCGGTGCACGGCACCGACCGGGTGCAGCCGGTCGGTGCCCGCTGGCCCCGCCCGCACCGCATCGCGATCACCTTCGGCGAACCGCTGACCTTCCCCGGGCACCGCGGGCAGGCCGACCGCAACAAGGCCCGCCGCGAGGTGACCGACCGGATCATGCTGGCGATCGCCGACCTCTCCGGCCAGGAGAAGGCCGGCTGGGACGTCCCGCGCGAGGCGGTGTGAGCGGGGCGCTGCTCGTCGCCGGCACCACCTCGGACGCCGGCAAGTCCGTGGTCACCGCGGGGATCTGCCGGTGGCTGGTGCGCGAGGGCGTCTCGGTGGCCCCGTTCAAGGCGCAGAACATGAGCAACAACTCCGTGGTCACCCCCGACGGCGCCGAGATCGGCCGCGCCCAGGTGATGCAGGCCGCGGCGGCGCGGGTCGAGCCGGAGGCGGCCATGAACCCGGTACTGCTCAAGCCGGGCGGCGAGAACTCCAGCCAGGTCGTCGTCCTGGGCCGGCCGGTCGCCGACGTGACCGCGCTCTCCTACCGGCCGATGAAGGCGGCGCTGCTCGAGCAGGTGCTCAGCAGCCTGGCGGAGCTGCGCGCCCGGTTCGACGTCGTCGTCTGCGAGGGCGCCGGCTCCCCCACCGAGATCAACCTGCGGGCCGACGACATCGCCAACATGGGGCTGGCCACCGCCGCGGACCTGCCGGTGGTGGTCGTCGGCGACATCGACCGGGGCGGGGTCTTCGCCGCCCTGCACGGCACCGTCGCGCTCATGCCGCCGGCCGACCAGCGGCTGGTCGCCGGCTTCCTGGTCAACAAGTTCCGCGGCGACGTGCGACTGCTGCACCCGGGGCTGGACCAGCTGACCGCGCTCACCGGCCGCCCGGCGCTCGGGGTCCTGCCGTGGGTGGGTGGCCTGGAGATGGACGGCGAGGACTCGCTGGACGTGCCCGTGGCGGCGTCGGGCGCCCCGCCGGTCGGGGACGACGTCCTCCGCGTCTCGGTGGCCCGGCTGCCCCGGCTGTCGAACTTCACGGACCTCGACGCGCTCGCCGCCGAGCCGGGGGTGCTGGTGCGCTACGCCACCCGCCCGGAGGAGCTCGCCGACGCCGACCTGGTCGTCCTGCCGGGCAGCCGCGCGACCGTGGCCGACCTGTCGTGGCTGCGCGCCACCGGCCTCGCCGACGCGGTGCTGCGCCGGGCGGCGGAGGGGACGCCGGTGCTCGGCGTCTGCGGCGGCCACCAGATGCTGGCCCGCACGATCACCGACGAGGTCGAGTCGCGGGCGGGGACGGTGGCGGGGCTGGGGCTGCTGCCCGCCGACGTCCGCTTCGCCCCGGAGAAGACGCTCGCCCGCCCGGTGGGCAGCGCCCTGGGCGAGACGGTGCACGGCTACGAGATCCACCACGGCGTCGTGACCGTCGACTGGTCCTCCGACGCCCCACCCGCCCTGCCGTTCCTCGACGGCGCCCGCGCCGGAGCGGTGTTCGGGACGACGTGGCACGGCGCGCTGGAGAACGACGGCTTCCGCCGGGCCTTCCTCACCGAGGTCGCCCGCATCACCGGCCGCCGGTTCGTACCGGCGTCGGCGACGGAGTTCGCCGCGGTGCGCGAGGCCCGGCTGGACCGGCTGGGCGACCTGGTCGCCGAGCACGCCGACACCGACGCGCTGTGGCGGCTGATCGAGGCCGGGGCGCCGCCGGGGCTGCCCCTGCTGCCGCCGGGGTCGGGCTTCAGCCCCCGGTGAGCCGCGCCCGCACGTCGTCCGGCCAGGGGGTGGAACGCCCCTCGGCGACGCAGACGTAGGTGGTGCGAACGACGCAGACGACGCGCTCCCCGACGCGCACGGTGAAGCGGACGGTCACGCTGGTGCGGCCCACCTGCTCCGTGTCGGCGTCCACGGTGACGGTGTCGCCCCAGCGGGCCGACGACGCCCACTCCAGCGAGCTCGCCTTGACCATCGGGTCCACCCCGCGGGTGACCAGGTCGTCCCAGGCGAGCCCCTGGGCGGCCCACCACCCGTAGGACGCCTCGTCGGCCCACGTCAGGTAGTGGGCGTTGAAGACGACCCCCTGCTGGTCGCACTCGACGTATCGGACCGGGGAGCTCCACACCTGCGGCACGAGGGATCACGCTAGCCGCGCCACCGTCTACCGTCGTCGCGTGCCCGCCACCCCGCTGCCGCCACCGCCCACCGACGACCCGGTGCTCGCCGGCTACCGGACGCCGGGGGGCCTGGTGCTGGACAAGGTGATCGACCACCTCGACGCCCACTGCCGGGAGTTCATCGCGCACTCCCCCTTCGCGACGCTGGCCACCGCCGACGCCGAGGGCTGGCCCGACGTCTCCCCGCGCGGCGGCGACCCGGGCTTCGTCCACGTGCTCGACGCGCACCGGGTCGTGCTGCCCGACCGGCCGGGGAACAACCGCGTCGACAGCCTGCGCAACGTGGCCGTGAACCCGCGCGCCGCGTTGATGTTCCTGGTGCCCGGCGTCGAGCAGACGCTGCGCGTGTACGGCACGACGACGCTGGTCGCCCCCGAGGACCTGCCGCTGGACCTCACCGAGTTCGGCCGGGCGCCGCTGTCGGTGCTCGTCCTGGAGGTGCGGCGGGCGTACTTCCAGTGCCCGAAGTCGGTCATGCGCTCGGGCCTGTGGGACCCGGCGAAGCGGATCGACCCGAAGGCGCTGACCCCGTTCGGCCGGGTGATCAAGGACCACTGCGCGCTGGCGGACGACCTGCCCGACGACGCCACGATCCGGGCGGAGCTCGCCCAGGAGTTGTAGGAGGCGCCGACCGGGCCGGGATGTCGGCCGCAGCACTAGCCTCCGGCCATGGCGTTCGACGTCCAGATCACGGTCGACTGCTCCGCCCCGCACGACCTCGCCGACTGGTGGGCCCAGGCGCTGGGCTGGCAGGTGGAGCCCCAGGACGAGGCCTTCATCCGCCGGATGGTGGACACCGGCGCGGCCACCGCGGAGGACACCACCACGCACCGCGGTGCGCTGGTCTGGAGGGTCGGTGCGGCGATCACCTCACCCGACCCGGGCCGGCCGCGGGTGCTGTTCCAGCTCGTCCCCGAGCCCAAAGCGGTCAAGAACCGGTTGCACCTCGACGTGCGGGTGGGGCCGGAGCGGGTCGAGGCCGAGGTGGCCCGCCTGGTCGGCCTCGGCGCCCGCGAGCTGTGGCGCGGCCGGCAGGGACCGTTCGCGTGGGTGACGCTCGCCGATCCGGAGGGCAACGAGTTGTGCGTGACCTGAGGCCGCCTCAGCCGGCGCCCCCCTTACGGTGAAAGTGTGATGCGGGTTCCGTGAAACTGTCCGACCTCACCGGCACGATGCGGGTCGTGAACCACGGCGCGGTGCGGGTGCGGCCGGAAGTCACCGACGTCCAGGCCGGCGTACTGCTGCGCGCCGCCGGCGCCCGCCGTAAGGCGTGGAACTGGGCCGTGGAGAAGATCAAGGCGAACGCCGACCAGTGGGCGGCCGAGGCTACCTACGGCATCGAGCGGGCTGACCGGGTGCGGCCGCTCAACTACTTCGCTCTGGGCAAGCTGTGGACGGCCGAGCGGCCCGAGGTGGCGCCGTGGGCGGGCCAGCACTCCACGTGGACGTTCCGGTACGCGCTGCGGGACGCGGCCAACGCGCACGAGGCGTTCCTGGCCGGGAAGCGGCGGTTCCCGCGGTTCAAGGGTCGGCACCGCGACCGGCACCGGTTCACCGTCCGCGACGGGCTGCAGCTCGAGGCCGGCCGCGTGCGCCTTGCCAAGTACGGCTGGGTGCGCGTCGAGGCGGCGTGCCCGCAGCAGGCGAAGCTGCGGCGGTTGCTGCGCCGCGGGCACACGACCCTGCAGCACATCACCGTCACCCGGCACGCCGATGGCCGCTGGTACGCGACGGTGAATTTTGCCCGCGCCGCCCGGGTTCCCGCCGAGCAGCACGTCGCACCGACTGGGCCCGTCGTCGGGGTTGGATCGAGGTGTGAAGACCGCCGCTGTCGTCGCCGACGTGCACGGGCAGGTCGTCGCCGAGTTGCCGGCGTCGCGGGCGCTGCGCGACCGGCTCCGGCAGGTGCAGCATCTGCAGCGCGCTGTCAGCCGATCGAAGAGAGGTTCGAGAAACCGGCGCAAGGCGGTCGCCCGGCTCGGCCGGGCACACGCGACGGCGGCCGCGGTCCGGGCCGACGCGCTGCACACCTTCACCGCGACTCTCGCGCTCGAGCACGGCGTCGTGGTCGTCGAGGACCTCGCCACGAAGAACCTGATGGCCAACCGGTCCCTGGCCGCGGCGATCGGTGACCAGGGCTGGGCCGAGCTGGCCCGGCAGCTGGCCTACAAGACGACCCGCCACGGCGGGCGGTGCCTCGTCGCGGACCGCTGGTTCGCGTCATCGAAGACGTGCTCGGCGTGCGGTGCGGTGAGACCCGAACTCACGCTCGCCGAGCGCACCTACCGCTGCGGCGAAGACTCCTGCGGCTACACAGCCGACCGGGACGTCAACGCCGCCGCGAACCTCGCCGCCTGGGGCGAGCACACGCTCGGGCTCTGCCCGTGCGTGACCCAGGCCGGGGACCGCCACCCAGGCGGCCCGACAGTCGGCGTGA
This sequence comes from Blastococcus carthaginiensis, assembly GCF_030731085.1. NCBI lineage: Bacteria > Bacillati > Actinomycetota > Actinomycetes > Geodermatophilales > Geodermatophilaceae > Blastococcus > Blastococcus carthaginiensis. Next base: position 12,519 of record NZ_JASNFN010000020.1, read on the forward strand.
GCCGGCATGCCTGTGGCGGGTGGGTGTCAGGACCAGCCGCCCAGGCTGGTCCGGTGCTGCCCGCTGAAGCAGGAACCAGCCGGCCACGTCTCGGCGTGGCGTAAGCACTGGACGCCCCGGACAGGGGCGCTTACGGAACGGTGCGGTGGGCAACCATCGCACCTTCACCGTAAGGGGGGGCCGGCGCGCAGGTCCCGGGCGAGCTTCCGGTCGGCGACGGCCCGATCGGCCATCGCGCGCACGCGCAGCCGGCGGCGTCTGCGGCTCGAGCCGAGGTAGCGCGCGTCCTCCACCAGCTGGAACGCGGCGAGCACGCTCGCCTGGACCTCGCGGGCACGCGGAATCGCAGGGCGCGCCGGTTCGGCCGAAGTCATGGAGACCCCCTCTCCCGGGGGACGCCGGCACGCTCCCCGCAGGCCCATGGTTGCCCCCGCACCGCCCCGGCCAACCCCGACGGTGACCATTTGGTGCCGATGGGTCACGTGGGACGAGCGGTGATGGTCCCGTGTCCTGGGTCACCCCACCGCTGCTCCGTACGGTGTTCCCCATGGCCTCTCTCCGGCGGCTCGGTCGGACGGCGGCGCGCACCGCCGGGCGCGTGCTGCACCTGCTGCGCACCCCGGCGCCGGGGAGCACCCGGCCGCCCTCGGCCCGGCCGCGGCCGGCCGGTGCGCCGGACGTGGCGTACCGGCCGCGCGACGACGGGCGCCCCGACCCCGGCGAGATCGTCTGGGCGTGGGTGCCCTTCGAGGAGGACGACGGCCGCGGCAAGGACCGCCCGGTGCTGGTCATCGGCCGGCGCGACGGTGATCTCCTGGGCCTGATGCTGACCAGCCGCGACCACGACCGCGACGCCGCCGACGAGGCCCGCCACGGTCGGGTCTGGACCGACATCGGCAGCGGCGCCTGGGACCCCCGGGGCCGACCGAGCGAGGTGCGGCTGGACCGGCTGCTCGTGCTGGACCCGGCGACGGTCCGCCGGGAAGGCGCCGCGCTGGACCGTGCCCGCTTCGACCGCGTCGTCGGCGAGGCCCGCCGCGTGCAGGGCTGGTGACGCGGGTCAGTCCGCGACCGACTCGTCCCGCGCCGGCCGCCGCACCGGCGGCCGCAGGTTGTAGACCCCGACGCCGTCGGCGATCGGCTCCAGGTCGTAGCGGTGCACGACCTTGGGCCCGCCGTGGAGGTGGACGTGGGTGACCGTCGGCAGCGGTTCGCCGTGCCGGGCCTCCCGGATCTGCACGCGCCCGTCCAGCGGGCCGCCGACGAACAGCAGCACCGCGTCGTCGGGGTCCGGCCCCGTCGTGGCCGCGTTCTCCTCGGACAGCTCCGGTCTCCTCCCGCTCGTGCGCCGGTCCACGAGGGTAGGCGCGTCCGGCCCCGCTCGTCAGGTGCCCGCCCCCGGGCGCCCGGCGCACGGGGCCTCAACCCGGCGGCCCCCGGCGGAGCCGGCGGGCCACCAGCGGGGCGCTGAACAGCATCACGAACAGCCGCAGCACCTGGACGGCGAGGACGAAGGTGGTGTCGGCGCCGGAGTCGCGGGCGGTGGCCAGCACCGCGTAGAGACCGCCGGGCGTCGTCGCCAGGTACCCCTCGAGCGCCGTCGCCCCCGTGGCCGCGGCCAGCAGCCCGCCCAGACCGGCGCACCCCAGCACGAGGACGACGACGATCGCCAGCGCCAGGGGGAGGACGCGGCCGATGCCCCGCAGGCTGCCGCGGGTGAAGCCCGCACCGACCTGCAGGCCGATCACGAGGAATGCCGCGCTCTCCACGAGGGCCGGCACCCCGGCACCTCCGGAGAGGCCGCTCAGGTCCGCGACGGCGGCGGCGACCAGCGGACCCAGCAGGGCGGCGACGGGCACCCGGAGCAGCCGCCCGGCGATCAGCCCCGCCACCGCGCAGGCCGCGGTGAACGCCAGCCCGCCCGGCCAGCCCGGCCCACCGGCGTCGGCGGGGACGAGCCCGGCGCCCGCGGTGGCGCCGAAGGCGGTGGTGGCCACCACCGGCATGAGCAGGACGATCAGCAGCACCCGCAGGTACTGGAGCACCGCGACCACCCGTTCGTCGGCGCCGAGTTCGCGGGCCATCACCACGATCCCGGAGGCACCCCCCGCGATCATGGCGAAGGCACCGGTCACCGGCGTGATGCCGGGGTGCAGCCGGAGCGCGAGCCCGGCCAGCAGGCTGAGCACAAGCGTCGCGACGGTGACCAGGAGCACCGGCAGCCAGTCGGCGGCCACCGCCCGCAGCGTGCCGACGTCCACCAGCGCGCCCATGGAGACGCCGACGACGGCCTGCCCGGCGGTGCCGAGCCGTTCGGGCACCCGGGCCGGCGTGCGCACCGCCAGGGCGCGGACCAGCCCGGCGGTCAGGCCGCCGAACAGCGCCGGTGAGGGCAGGCCGGCGAGCCACAGCAGCAGCCCCAGGCCGGCCGCCCCGGCGACGACGACGGCCGCGTCGAGCAGCCTCGCACCCCACCGGCCCCGCATCCGTCCCCCGTCTCGCCCGCCCGCCGGCGATCACTCTGCCGGTGCGCCGGGTGGTGGCGCGCGAAGGCCGGCCGGACGTGCCACCACCTCGGTGCCCCGCCTGCGGGTCCAGCCGCGCCGGCGGACGTCCAGCCGCGCCGTGACGTGGCTGGACGTCCGGCGGAGCGGCTGGGCGTGTGCTGCTGGACTCAGGCCCCGGTGATCCGGCGCAGTTCGGCGACGTGGGCGTCGAAGGCGGCCCGGCCGGCCGGGGTCAGCGCGAGGCTGGTGCGCACGCGGGAGGCGCGGGTGGCCTTGCGGACCCGCACGTAGCCGGCCGCCTCGAGCTGCCTGACGTGCTTGGAGAGCACCGAGTCGCTGACGCCGACCTGTTCGCGCACCGCCGCGAAGTCCATCGTGTCGACGACGGCGAGCAGCCCGCAGACCTGCAGCCGGGGCGGCGCGTGCACGACCGGGTCGAACCGCGGCTCGACGGCGGTCACAGCTCGCCGCGCAGCTCGGCGACGTAGATGCGGGTCCACCACCGGCTGACGAGAGCGATGCCGATCCCGAGGACCGCGCCGGCCACGACCATCGCCCCGTGGACGTCGAGCAGCAGCTCGAGGACCATGCCCGGGACCACGACCAGCGTGGCACCGACCAGCCAGGCCGAGTACGCCCGGCGCGTCGGACCCGGCCGGTCGCCGCTGATCCACGCGCCGGTCAGCCGCCGGTAGACCGCCACCAGTTCGCGGAGCCCGGCCAGGTAGACCACCAGCGCACCGAGGGTCAGCCACGGGAAGGCGAACGAGTACGACGCGAACAGCAGGAACGTCAGCAGGCCCAGGAGGGCGTCGTACCACCAGGGCTGGACCACCCGCTCGGAGAGCGCCACCCGGTCCGCGCGCAGGGCGGCCAGCTGGGCCCGGGCGCCGGTCTCGTCGCTTTCCATGTCGGAAAGCGTGGCCTCCGCTTTCCGATCCGTCAAGTGACGCCACACGCCTGCTGCACGGCGCCGTGGTCTCATGACCGCCGAGCCCGTGTGCGACAGCGAAGAGGAGACGTGACCGATCTGCGGCACCACGGCGACGCCGAACTGGCGCCCGGCCTGGTCGACCTCGCCGTCAACGTGCGGGCCGGGACGCCGCCGCCGTGGCTGCGCGAGGTCCTGCGGGAGGCGCTGGACGACAGCGCGGGCTACCCCGTCCTCTCCCCCGCCCGCGCCGCCGTCGCCGCCGCCCACGGCCGCGACCCGGCCGAGGTGCTGCTCGCCGCCGGTGCCGCGGAGGTGTTCGTGCTGCTCGCCCGCGCCCTGCGGCCCCGGCACGCCGTCGTGGTCCACCCCTCGTTCACCGAACCGGAGGCCGCGCTGCGGGCGGCCGGCCACCCGGTGACCCGGCTGCTGCTCCGCGAGGCCGACGGCTACCGGCTCGACCCCGCCGCCGTCCCCGAGGACGCCGACCTGGTGGTGCTGGGCAACCCGACCAACCCGACGTCGGTGCTGCACCCGGCCGCGGACCTCGCGACCCTCACCCGCCCCGGCCGGGTGCTCGTCGTCGACGAGGCGTTCGCCGACACCGTGCCCGGGGAACCGGAGTCGCTGGCCGGGCGCACCGACCTGCCCGGCCTGGTCGTCGTGCGCAGCCTGACCAAGACGTGGGGCCTCGCGGGCCTGCGGGTGGGCTACGCGCTGGGGCCGGCGGACCTCGTGGCCGCGCTCGCCGCCGGGCAGCCGCCGTGGCCGGTGAGCACCCCGGCGCTGGCCGCGCTGGCCGCCTGCACCACCCCGGCTGCCCGCGCCGAGGCGCACGAGGCCGCGGTCGCGCTCGCCGGCCACCGCGCGGCGCTGCTGGCCGCGCTCCCGCCGGAGGTGGCGGCCCTGGGCACCCCCCGGTCCTCATTCGTCCTGCTCCACGTGCCCGACGGTGCACGGGTGCGGCAGGAGCTGCGCGACGCGGGCTGGGCGGTCCGCCGCGGCGACTCGTTCCCGGGCCTGGGCACCGACCACCTGCGGGTCGCCGTGCGCGATCCGCAGACCTCCCGCGCGTTCGCCGCGGCGCTCGCTGGGATCCTGTCCGGGTTCCCCCGGTCCGGCTCAGCGGAGGAGACGGCGACCGGCGTCCCCGAGGAGATCTGCTGAACGCCACCCCGGTGCCCCCCGAGTCGGGCACGGTCTACCCGGTCGGCCTGCGGCTGCGCGGCCGGTCGGTCGTCGTCGTGGGCGGCGGCCGGGTCGCCCACCGGCGCGTCGCCGGGCTGCTGGAGGCCCGCGCCCGCGTCACGGTGGTCAGCCCCGAGGTGACCCCCGCGCTCGAGTCGCTGGCCGCGGCGGGCAGGGCGACGTGGCACCGGCGCACCTACCGGTCCGGCGACCTCGCCGGCGCCTGGTACGCCGTCGCCGCCACCGACGACCCGGCGGTGAACGCCGCGGTCGCCGACGAGGCCGAGGGCGCCCGCATCTTCTGCGCCCGCGCCGACGACCGCGCCGCCTCGAGCGTCTGGACGCCGGCGGTCGGCCGGCAGGGCGACCTCGTCGTCGGCGTGCACGGGGGCGGCGACCCGCAGCGTGCGATCGGGGTGCGCGACGCGATCGTCGCCGGCCTGACCGACGGCAGCATCCGCGACCGCGCCGCGCGGCCGGCCCCCGGCGGCAGCGTGGTGCTGGTCGGCGGCGGCCCCGGCGACCCCGGCCTGATCACCGTCCGCGGCCGCCAGGCCCTGGCCACCGCCGACGTCGTCGTCGCCGACCACCTCGGCCCCCAGCCGCTGCTGGCCTCCCTGCCCCCCGAGGTCCAGATCATCGACGCCTCGAAACTCCCCCGCGGCCGCTCCATGGCCCAGGAGACCATCAACGACCTCCTCGTCACCCACGCCCGCGCCGGGCGCCGCGTCGTCCGCCTCAAGGGCGGGGACCCCTTCGTCTTCGGCCGCGGCTACGAAGAGCTCCAGGCCTGCACCGCCGCCGGCATCCCCGTCGAGGTCGTGCCGGGCATCACCAGCGCCGTCGCCGTCCCCGCCCTCGCCGGCATCCCCGTCACCCACCGCGGCCTCACCCACGAGTTCGTCGTCGTCTCCGGCCACCTGCCCCCGGGCCACCCGCAGTCCCTCGTCGACTGGGCCGCCCTGGGCCGGCTCCGCGGCACCCTGGTCGTCCTCATGGGCGTCGACACCGCCCCCGCCATCGCCACCGCGCTGATCGGGCACGGCCGCGCGCCGGACACCCCCGTCGCCGTCGTCACCGACGGCTCCACCCCCACCCAGCGCGCCCTGCGCACCACCCTGGCCGACCTCCCCGCCACCCTCACCCAGCACGGAGTCCGACCCCCGGCGGTCTGGGTCGTCGGCGAGGTGGCCGGGCTCACCGCGCAGGGCTAGGCACCGCCGGCCACGGTCGCGAACACCACGGTGTTCTCCGTGCTGGTCCCCGCGGCGTCGTCGAACTCGCCGCCGCAGGTCACCAGCGCGACGTCAGCCTCCGCGGGGTGCCCGTTGAGCGCGTCGGAGAGGGCCGACGTCGCCTTGTCCAGACCGGTGAGCGGCTCACCGAGCACGGTCAGCCGCAGCACCGCACCCCCGGCGTCGCGCAGCACCACCTCGTCACCGGGAGCGAGCTCGTGGAGGCGGTCGAAGACGGCGTCGCCCCCGTCCTGCTGGTGCCCGAGGACGACCGCCATCCGCCCCGACCCGGGCGCGGGCCCGTCGGACCACCACGAGGTGGTCAGCATCGACTCGGGGACGCCGTAGCCCTCGACGGTTCGCCCGGTGAACGGGTTGTCGTACGTCACCGTGCCGCGGTGCTCCACGGGCGTGTCGACGCCGATCGCGGGGATGGCCAGCCAGGCGGGTTCGATGGGCCCCGCGGCCGCCTGCTCCGACAGCGCGAAGACGTCGTCCCCGGCCGGCGGGCGGGCGGTGACGACCCACAGCACCGCCAGGCCGGTCGCCAGGACGACGACGAACGCCGCGACGGTGCGGAGGTCAGGCCCCCGGGTCGGCCGCACGACGAGACCTCAGCCGGCCGGCGCTCCCCGCACCGGCCGCGAGCGCCAGGACGAGACCGGCGAGCGCCGGCGGCACCCCGTCGTCCTCCGCGTCCCCGGCGGTGGGCGCGTACCCCGGGTAGGCGACGGGCTGGGCCACCGGGTGCTCGACCGGCGCGGCGGCCGCCGGTGCGGGCACGTGCGGCGGCTCGGACGGGGGCGGGGGCTCCTCCTCGGCCGGCGGCGCTGGTACGCACGTGGGCAGGGTCTCGGCCAGCAACTGCAGGCCCTCGACGACGGAGGAGTCGGCGAGCACCGCGGGGTCGAACGCCCCCTGCAGCTCCTCCCCCAGCCCAAGCAGCCCGTCCAGCCCGCCACCGCCGGCCAGCCCCTCGAGCGCCGTCCCCAGCCCGGTGACCACCTCGACCAGCTGTACGGGCACCGCCACGAGCCCTGCGGCGACGAGCTCGACGGAGTCCACGATGCCGGTCATGCAGCTCTCCGGGAGCCCGAGCGCCGCGCCGAGCTGCTGCAGCGCCGCCTCCAGCTCGGCGGGCACCTCCACGGCGGGCACCGGGACGACCTCGGGCTCCTCCTCCCCGTCCGCGGCCGGGTCCGCGCCGTCACCGGCCGGCGGCCCGGAGGGCGCCGGTCGGGAACCGGGTCCGCCGGTCGCCCCTCCCAGGAGGTCGGTCACCGGCTGCGGCGGGTCCGGCGGCCCCGCCGGCTCGTCCGCCCGGGCGAGACCGGGGACGGTCACGAGCGCGACGGCGAGCCCGGAGGCGACCAGGGCCCGGCGGCCGCGCGGCCCTCCGGGGCGGGGCAGGGAACGCGACGACAAGGAGGGCCTCCCGGTGCTGATTACGTGTGACGCCACTTGCACAGTCGTAACGAGGCCTGGGCGCGGGGGTGACGGAGGCGTCCGTCCTGGCGGAGCGTCCTCGCTCTGCGTGCACTCTCGACTACGAGAAGCTCGTCTCGACGTCCACTCTCACGGCACTCGAGGCGGTGTTCTCGACGCGCCCCTTCCCGCGGATCACCGACCTGCACCGCCCCACCGACGAGAATCCCCGCACGGCCTAGCGCCACCCTTGGGCATAGGAAGCTATACATGCGTTTCCGGCGTGAGAACGCATGCATAGCTTCCTATGCTCCAGTCGGCGACCCGCTGGAAGGCCCCTTCGCAGGGACCCGTCCTGGGCCTGCGGAGGGTGGGGCGAAGGGGTCCTTCTTCAGATGTTGGCGCCGTCCGGCGGCGGGCCCTCGGGCAGCGCCGCCGCGACGCCCGACCCCGACAGCTCGGGGGCGTCCATGCCCACGCTGTACGCGGTCATGGACAGCGATCCGTAGGCGTACCCGTCGACGAGCACGTCGACCGGTGCGTCGGTGGCACCGGCGACGCCGGCGACGTAGAGCAGCGGCAGGAAGTGGTCCGGCGTCGGGACGGCGAGGTCGAAGTCGCGGTGCCCGTCCAGCCGGCCGACGTCGGTGGGGTCGGTGAGCATGCGCTCCTTGGCGGCCTCGTCGAACCGCTGGGCCCAGTCGAACCCGGCGTCGGGCAGCGCCCGGCTGACGCCGCCGAGGTTGTGCACGACGTTGCCGCTGCCGATCACCAGCACGCCGTCCTCGCGCAGCGGTGCCAGCGCCGCCCCGAGCTGGAGGTGGTAGTCGAAGGACTTCAGCGCGTTGATCGACAGCTGCACCACCGGGATGTCGGCATCGGGGAAGGCGTGCACCAGCACCGACCACGTGCCGTGATCGATGCCCCAGCTGTCGTGGTCGGCGCCGACCCATGCCGGGTGCACGATGTCGGCCACCTCCTCGTACAGCTCGGGCAGCCCCGGGGGCTCGTAGCGGACGTCGAAGAGCTCGCGCGGGAAGCCGAAGAAGTCGTGGATGGTGCGCGGCCGGGGCATCGCGGTGATCGCGGTGGCCTGCACGTACCAGTGCGCCGAGACCACCAGGATGGCCCGGGGCCGGGGCACGGACCGGCCGAAGGCGCGCCAGGCCTCCGTGTAGCGGTTCCTCTCCAGCGCGTTCATCGGGTTGCCATGGCCGAAGAACGCGGCAGGCATCACGGACATCCGGCCCTCCCTGGTCGCCTCGACTGCGGTGCCCCGCGATCATCGCCCCGGGGACGGCGGAGTGCGAGGGGGCGCCTCCGGCTGCACCGATCAGCCGCGGAGGGCCGCGTCCTCGAGCAGGATCTGCCGCTCGGCCGGCGGGCGCCGCGGGCAGGACAGGCAGGTGCCGCCGCCGGGCAACCGGTCCACCAGGCAGCAGGACACCCGCGCCGTGAACCGCACGCCGTCGACGTCGACGTATCGGGGCACCGGCAGCGGCGGACCGACCGCCTCGGCGAGCGGGGCGGCCAGGGCGGTGACGGCGGCGACGTCGCCGAGGGCGCGCCCGAGGGTCAGCAGCCCGTTGGCCAGCGAGTCGGTGGCGATCGCCCAGAGCGGACGCGGACGCATCCGGCCGGCCGTGGCCACCGCCGGGATCACCGCCGTCAGGCACTCCCGCAGCTCGGCCGCGGGATCCCCCGCGGCGGCCGCGGAGACCGCGGCCACGGGCAGACCGCCGGGCCCGAGGACGACCGTGGTGTCCGCCGGGCGGGCCGACAGCGGGCGCCCGACCGCGAGACCGGCCAGCACGGGAGCCACCAGCACCGCCGACGCCGAGTACCACCACACCGTCGCGTGCACCCGCAGGTCACCACCGCCGCGGGCCGCACGCGCCGCCAGGACCGGGCCGAGCCACGCCGGGTCGGCGAGCCGGTCGGCCGGCACCGCCGGCGCCCCCGTCCGAGGGACCAGGCCCAGGGCGGCGGCGCCGGGGATGCGGGCCGCGACCTGCGCCTGCGGACCGCTCACCGGGCCAGTGTGGCCGGTCGTCGCTCCGCACGTCGCATGGGGCAGACGACCGGGCGCCACGGCCATACGGTGTGTCGTGGCACACGCTGCACCGCCGCGGACGGCACGCGGCGCCGAACTCGGGAGGGACCCCATGAGCGAGACGACCCAGGTGGACGGCCGGAGCTTCGCCCCGCCCGAGGCCCTCGCGGCCCAGGCGAACGTCGGCCCCGACGTCTACGACGAGGCCGCTCGCGACCGGCTGGCGTTCTGGGAGTCCGCGGCGCGCCGGCTCACCTGGGACCGGGAGTGGGACGAGGTGCTCGACTGGAGCAATCCGCCCTTCGCCAAGTGGTTCGTCGGCGGCCGGCTCAACGTGGCCTACAACTGCGTCGACCGGCACGTCGAGGCCGGGCACGGCGAGCAGGTGGCCTACCACTGGGAGGGCGAGCCGGGCGACACCCGCACGATCACCTACGCCCAGCTCAAGGACGAGGTCTGCAAGGCCGCGAACGCGCTGACCGAGCTCGGCGTGAACGCCGGTGACCGGGTGGCGATCTACCTGCCGATGATCCCCGAGGCGATCATCGCGATGCTGGCCTGCGCGCGCATCGGCGCCGTCCACATGGTGGTGTTCGGCGGCTTCTCCGCCGACGCCCTGGCCAGCCGGCTCGACGACGCCGGCGCCGTCCTGGTCATCACCGCCGACGGCGGGTACCGCCGCGGCGCGCCCAGCGCCCTCAAGCCCGCCGTCGACGACGCCGTCGGCCGCTCCCCCGGCGTCCGCAACGTCCTGGTGGTCAAGCGGACGGAGCAGGACGTGGAGTGGACCGAGGGCCGCGACCTGTGGTGGGACGACGTCGTCGGCAAGCAGTCCGCCGAGCACACCTGCGAGTTCTTCGACGCCGAGCACCCGCTCTACATCATGTACACCTCGGGCACGACGGCGAAGCCCAAGGGCATCCTGCACACCTCCGGCGGCTACCTCACCCAGGTCGCCTTCACGCACTGGGCGACCTTCGACCTCAAGCCCGACACCGACGTCTTCTGGACGGCGGCCGACGTCGGCTGGGTCACCGGCCACAGCTACATCGTGTACGGGCCGCTGGCCAACCGGGCGACGTCGGTGATGTACGAGGGCACCCCGGAGACGCCGCACCGCGGTCGCTGGTTCGAGCTGATCCAGAAGTACGGCGTGACCATCCTCTACACCGCGCCCACCGTCATCCGCACGTTCATGAAGTGGGGCGAGGACATCCCCGCCGGCTTCGACCTGTCCTCGCTGCGCCTGCTCGGCTCGGTCGGCGAGCCGATCAACCCGGAGGCCTGGAGCTGGTACCACCAGCACGTCGGTGGCGGCCGCTGCCCGATCGTGGACACCTGGTGGCAGACCGAGACCGGCGGTCACATGATCAACCCGCTGCCCGGCGTCACGTCGCTGGTGCCGGGGTCGGCGCAGGTGCCCTTCCCGGGCATCTCCGCGAAGGTCGTCGACGACGAGGGCAACGAGCTGGCCGACGACTCCACCGGCCTGCTGGTGATCACCGAACCGTGGCCGTCGATGCTGCGCACCATCTGGGGCGACGACGACCGCTACGTCGACACCTACTGGTCCCGGTTCGGGCACATGTACTTCGCCGGTGACGGCGCGAAGAAGGACGCCGACGGCAACATCTGGCTGCTCGGCCGGGTCGACGACGTGATGAACGTGTCCGGCCACCGCATCTCCACCACCGAGGTGGAGTCCTCCCTCGTCGGCCACCCGGCGGTGGCGGAGGCGGCGGTCGTGGGCGCCACCGACCCGACCACCGGCCAGGGCATCGTCGCCTTCGTGATCCTCCGCGAGAGCGGAACGGACTCCGGGGACGAGCTGGTGCAGACGCTGCGCACCCACGTCGCCCGCGACATCGGCCCGATCGCCAAGCCGCGCCAGATCATGGTCGTGCAGGAGCTGCCCAAGACCCGCTCCGGGAAGATCATGCGCCGGCTGCTGCGCGACATCGCCGAGAACCGCGAGCTGGGCGACGTCACCACGCTGACCGACTCGTCGGTGATGAACATGATCAAGGAGAAGCTGCCCGCCGCCCCCGCGGAGGGCTGACCTCCCGGGCATAGGAAGCTTTCCCTGCGTCTCGGGCCCCCGACCCGCAGGGAAAGCTTCCTATGCCTGCCCCTGCCCGGGGGATCGGGACGCGCGGCCCCGGTGCGCATGGGGCACGATCGTCCTGACCAGCACCGTCCGACCGGAGGAGGAGCCACCCGTGGCCCACAGTGTGTCGCCCACCCGCACCGACGGCAGCAGCGCGGCGGCCGAGCCTTCGATCGGCACGCTGGTGCAGAGCGCCATGGCCGACGTCTCGACGCTCGTGCGCGGCGAGATCGAGCTGGCCAAGTCCGAGATCGGCGCATCCGCGAAGAAGGGCGCCATCGGCGGCGGGATGTTCGGGGCGGCGGGCGTCGTCGCCGGCTTCTCGATGTTCTTCCTCTTCATCGCCCTCGCCGAGGGCCTCACCGCGCTCGGCGTGCCCCGCTGGCTGTCCTACCTCATCGTCTGGGTGGCGCTGATCGTCGTCGCCGGCCTGCTCGCGCTGATCGGCAAGCGCCTGATCAAGAAGATCGAGAAGCCCGAGCGCACGATCGAGTCGCTGCGCGAGCTGCCCGAGGTGATGCACCGCGAGGCCCCCGGCGCCCGGCGCCGTGACGTGCCCACCGTGAGCGGCGGCAAGGTCCAGCTGCGCGGCAACGGGCCCTACCGGGTCTGAGGCCAGTGACCGTCCCCGCGGACGGCCGTCCCGACGCCATCAGCGTCCTGCTCCCGGGTCCGTGGACCCACCGCGACATCTCCGCCAACGGCGTGCGGCTGCACGCGGCGGAGGCCGGGGACGGGCCGCTCGTGCTCCTGCTCCACGGCTTCCCGCAGTTCTGGTGGACCTGGCGCGCCCAGCTCACCGGCCTGGCCGAGGCCGGATTCCGGGTGGTCGCGCCGGACCTGCGCGGCTACGGGGCCAGCGACAAGCCCCCGCGCGGCTACGACCTGCCCACCCTCTCCTCCGACGTCGCGGCGCTGGTGCGGGCGCTCGGCGAGCGGGACGCCGTCGTCGTCGGCCACGACTGGGGTGGGCTGCTCGGCTGGACCGCGGCCGCGCTGCACCCGCGGGTGGTGCGCCGGCTGGTCGTCGTCTCGATGGCCCACCCGCGGCCGCTCCGGGCCGGCATGGCCGACCGCCGGCAGCGGCGGGCGCTGCGCCACGCCCTGGGTTTCCAGGTGCCGCGGCTGCCGGAGCGGCGGCTGACCCGGGCCGACGACGACCCCGTCGCCGACCTGATGCAGCGCTGGGCCGGGCCGGAGTGGGCCCGCACCGCGGACTTCGCCGCCGCCGTGGAGCGCTACCGCGCCGCGGCGCGCATCCCGCAGGCCGCCTACGGCGCGATGGAGTACTACCGCTGGGCCGGCCGGTCGCAGCTGCGACCCGACGGCCTGCGCTACGCCCGCCGCATGGCGGCCCCGGTCACCGCACCGACCCTGCAGCTGCACGGGACGGCCGACCCGTACGTGCTCCCCCGGACGGCGCGCGGCTCGGGCCGCTACGTCGCCGGGGCGTACGAGTGGCGCGAGCTGCCCGGCATCGGCCACTTCCCCCAGGAAGAAGCCCCTGACGAGGTCACCCGCGCCATCGCCGCCTGGGCGCGGTGACCCGCAGGTGACCGGATGGAACGGCCCCCGGTGACCGGATGGAACGGCCCCGCTGCAGGGTCCCGCCGCGAGCGGTGGGGGGCAGCGGGGTCCTTTTACTACTCGCAGGGGCCCGTCGCGACCTCGGTGCGCGCGACGTTGCCCGCCTCCGCGGCCCGGGCGACCTGGGGACCGGTGAGGGCGTAGCCGGTCTGCGGGTCGTCGATCGCAGAGGCGAAGACGACACCCAGGACGCTCCCGTCGGGGGCGAACAGCGGACCGCCGGAGTTGCCGGCGCGCACCTGGCCGAACAGGGCGTACACGTCGCGGACGACGGTCTGCGTGTTGCGGAAGTCGGGCCCGCTGATCTCGCCGCGGTCGCGCACCCGCGCAGGTCCGACGTACAGCGGCCCGCCCCCGGGGTACCCCATGATGATCGCGTCGTCGCCGGAATCCGCCGTCCCGGGCGTGAACCGCAGCGGCACCTGCGGCAGCCCCGGCACCGCGAGCACCGCGACGTCGATCTCCTCGTCGACGACGACCGGGACCGCGTCGTACTCCCGGCCCTCGGCGACCACCACCGGGTCGGTGACGCCGGCCAGCACGTGGGCGTTGGTCATGACGCGCTCGGGGGCGTAGACGAAACCGGAGCCGTCGATCTGCCGGGAGCACGACGGCGCCACCCCGCGGATCCGCACCACCGAGCCCTGCACCGAGGCCACCACGGTGCTGTTCTGCAGCTCGGGGTCGGGGGCCGGGACCTCCCGCGCCTGGGTGGGGGTGAGCGGGTCGAGGACGTCGGGCAGCCCCCGTCGGTCGATGGCCTCGCGGAGGTCCTCGTAGACGGCGCGCACCTCGTCGGGGACGGCCCGGTCCACGGCCTGGACCAGCGCCGACTGGCGCACCTGGCCGGAGACCTGGGGGAACGGCGAGCTGGCCAGCGGGGAGGCGACCATCCACGCGACCAGCAGCACCGCCGCCGCCGACACCACGGCGCCGGCCGCGGAATCGACCATCTTGGCCGGCTCCCAGGTGACCCGGGAGCGCAGCGCCCGGCCCGCGGCCCCGGCCAGGATCTGGCCCAGCAGCGCTCCGGCGAGCACGACCACGAGGGCGGCGAAGACCCGGCTGACGCTGGAGCCGTCGATGCGGTCGGCGACCGGTCCGGCCAGCTGCGCCCCGAGGACGGCCCCGCCGAGGAAGCCGAGGATCGAGGTGGCGGAGACCAGCAGGCCCTGCCGGAACCCGGACAGGGCGAACAGCAGCGCCAGCGTGATCAGCAGCAGGTCGACCAGGGACACCGCTACCCGCTGACCGTCATCGTGCCCACCTGCCCGAGCTGGAGGTGGAAGGTGCAGGCGAAGGGGTACTCGCCCGGCGTCGACACCTCGAACTCGATCGTCTTCTCCTCGCCGGCGGCGAGCATGGAGATGCCGGCGTCGATCGGCTCGGGCAGCTCCTCGTCGGTGAACTCGAGGTTGTGCGGCATGCCTTCGGCGACGTTCACCAGGGTCAGCCGCACCGGCCCCGGCGCGACCGTGAAGGTGTCGGGGGTGAACACGTAGTCGTCCTGGGTCTGGAGGGTGACCTCCTGGACGCCGTCCTCGGCGATCGTCACCTCGCCGAGCCCCTCGGGGATCGGCGCCTCGGCGACCGGCTGCGCCGCGCCGCCACCGCAGCCGGTCAGCAGGACCAGCGCGGCGGCCAGCGCGACGGCCCGGCCCCGTCCAGGGGCTCGCCACGAGCGTGCGAACGGGAAGGGGGACGAGGGCCTGCTCCTGGTCATCGGGGCCGAACCGTACGCGCCGCGGCGCCGTCGGGCGCGGGATCGGCCACCGTCGGCGCGGCGCTGTCGCTCGCCGGGTCGTCGTCCCCGGAGCCGGGCAGGGTGTACGGGCGGAGCCGCTCGGGGCCGATCGGCCGGACGTCGGTGGCGTCCCACGGGCGGGCCAGCCCGGCGGCCTCGAGGATCGCGTCGAGGAGCCCGGCGGTGAAGCCCCACACCTCCATGTCGGCGACGCAGAACGCCGGCCCGACGAAGCCGGCCGGGTGCCGCACGCGGTAGCGGTTGGCCGGGTCGACGAGGTCGGCGAGCGGCACCCGGGCGACCCGGGCCACCTCGTGAGGATCGCCGACCGCGACGTCCCGCGGGTCGTCCCACCAGCCCACGACGGGGACGACGAGCCGGTTCGACGGCGGCAGGAACAGCTCCTGGAGCGTCGCGACGACGCGGACGCCGGCGGGGTCGATGCCCGCCTCCTCGTGCGCCTCGCGCAGCGCGGTGCCCACGGGGAAGTCGTCCCCCGGGTCGACCCCGCCGCCGGGGAACGCGGGCTGGCCCGCGTGGCTGCGCAGGTGGGGGGACTTCTCGATCAGCAGCAGGTCGGGGCCGGCCGGACCCTCGCCGAACAGGATGAGGACGGCGGACCGGCGGGCGGTGGCGGTCGCCTGCGGCATGCGGTGGCGCAGCGGGAGGTCGTCGGCGCGCTGAACCAGCCGCTGGAGGTACGCGGGCAACGCGTCGGTGCCGGTCACAGCTGCACCCCCAGGTGCTCGGCGACCAGCCCGCGGAGCTCGTCCACCGAGCTGACCGGGCCGGCCTCGGTGTGCACGAGCGCGCCGCCGGCGTCGACGAAGTAGGTGAACGGCAGCACGTTCAAGCCCAGCTCGGCCATCAGCTCGCCGTCGCCGTCGAACGCGCTGGGGAAGGTGACCCCGGCATCCTCGGCGAACGAGGCGGCCTGGGGCAGCCCGTCCTTGCTGATCACGCCGACCACCCGCACCTGGTCGCCGGCGACCTCGGAGAACTCCTGCAGGAGCGGCATCTCCTCTCGGCACGGCGGGCACCAGCTGCCCCACAGGTTGACCACCATGGGGACGCCGGGGGCGCGGGCCAGGTCGAGGGAGCCGCCGCCGGGGCAGTCGAAGGAGAGCGGCGGCAGGCGCTCGGCACCGGCGGCCTCCGCCGCCGGCTGCTCCGGGCAGGCGGCCAGCACCTCGGCGGGGGACGACGTCGGCGACGGCGCCGCGACTCCCGGGCTCTCACCGGAGCTGCAGCCGGCGACGGCGAGCAGCGCGACGGCGCCCAGCGCGAGACGGCGCATCACTCGGTGTCCGAGGCGGTCGGCGTCTTGACCAGCTTGAGACCGAGCTCGGGATCGACCGGGCCGATGCCGAACGACGGGCACCACTGCGCCAGGCCGCACGCGCCGCAGGCGGCCTTCTTCGCGTGGCACACCCGGCGGCCGTGGAAGATCACCCGGTGGCTGAAGTCGGTCCACTCCTTCTTCGGCACGAGCTGGGCGATCTCGGCCTCGACCTTGACCGGGTCCTCCTCCGCGGTCCAACCGAACCGGCGCACGAGGCGGCCGAAGTGCGTGTCGACGGTGAGCCCCGGGACGCCGAAGGCGTTGCCCAGCACGACGTTCGCCGTCTTGCGCCCCACGCCCGGCAGGGTCACCAGGTCGGCCATCCGGGCCGGGACCTCGCCGTCGAAGCGCTCGACCAGGGCCTGGCTCAGCCCCAGCACCGAGTTCGCCTTGGCCCGGAAGAAGCCCGTGGGCTTGAGGATGGTCTCCAGATCCTCGCGGTCGGCGCCGGCGAGGGCGACCGCGTCGGGGTAGCGCGCGAAGAGCGTCGGCGTCACCTTGTTGACCATCTTGTCGGTGGTCTGCGCCGACAGGACCGTGGCGACCAGCAGCTCGAAGGCGTTGGTGAAGTCGAGCTCGCAGTGCGCGTCGGGGTGGAGAACGGCCAGCTCGCGGGCCATCCGGCGGGCCCGGCGGGTACGGGCGAGCGGGGTCTCCCCCGGGTCGTACGGCGACGCCCCGGTCAGTGCGGCGGGGGTGGGGCGCCGGGCCCGGGTGGGGCGCGCGTAGGCCGGTGAGGACGCGGGAGCGGACACGCGGTCGAGGGTATGCGGACCTGCTGACCCTCTTCCCGCGTGCCATGATCGAGGACGGACCGTTTCCCCCGTCCCGCCGACGATGCAGAGGAGATCGGGATTGGTCGCCCTCAGTGTCATCCTCTTCCCCCCGCTGCTGATCGCCTTCCTGCTGGTGATGGAGCGCGTCGAGGAACCCCTCCGCCGCCCCGCGTCCTCGCGCGAGGTCAGCGAGTTCCTGGACACGGCGACGCCCGGCGAGGTCGACACCCTCGCGACCTCGGGCGTCCGGCGCGCGCTGTTCCGCTGGCGGCGTCGTCGGCACCGCGGCCGGCGCTCCCAGAACCCGCCGCTGGTCTGACCGGGTGTGTCCTGTTCGGCTGCGACTGCCGTCCGGCGGTCAGGCCGACGACGAGGATCGCCAGGCGGTTGGCTCATCAGCGCTTCGGGCGGCCCCGGCTGGTGAGGCTCCGCCACAGCTGGGTGAGCGGGTGGAACCGGGCCACGACGACGAAGGCGTCGGTGGGCCGCAGGGTGCTGTCGAACCAGGTGTTGGTTCGCTCGTCACGGGACCGGGGGCGGTGGCGCCACAGGCCACCCGGGGTGCTGCGGTAAGCGTCTGTGATGAGCAGGCGCCGCGGATCCAGCTCGCCGGCCTGCCCGAGGTAGGCGGCCGCGTCCTGGGCGATCGCCTGGACGCGGGCGGGCACGGTCACGTCGGGGCACGGGTGCACGGCCCGTGGGTCGCCGGCGGCGGTGACCCAGGCGTCGTAGACCAGCGGGTTGCCGGTGCGCAGCACCACGAACAGGGGCCGCAGCGGGGCGCGCCGCAGCTCTTCCTCCACGACGCGGCGCCACAGCGCGGCGGAGACGCCGCCGCCCTGGATGTCGGGCGCGACCCCCGCCGAGGCGGCGTACAGGACCCGCCGGCCGCCCCAACCGGCGCGCCGGCCGGACACCCAGCCCACCGGAGCGCCGGTCTCGTCGACGGCCACGTGCAGCACGTCGAGGCGGTCCAGCTGCTCATCTGACCAGTGCTGCGCCCAGAAGTCGCCCGTCGTGCCGTCGAAGGCCGCGGTGGCGACCGGGATGATCCGTTCCCGCATCCGCTCTCGCGCCGCCGCCGGCATCTGCGCCACCGGATCCCACAGCAGTCCTTGCCGCCCGGGCCGCATCGACCGCGCCGAGGCGCCGGGGTAGAGCCGCTCGACCACCGGGTGCGTGCCACCGGCAGCGGCGGCCGCCGACGGCTGCGGTCCTCGTCTCGCCATGCCCGCACCATAGTGGAGCGGTCGCTCTACTATGGTGGAAGCCCCGACGGAACGGGCCGCAGAGGAGGACGCCGATGCCCCGGCCACGGGTCCACGCGCCCGACGTCGTCCTGGACGCCGCCGAGGAGCTGCTGGTCGAGCACGGCCGCGCGCAGCTGACCACCCGCGCCCTGGCCGAGCGGTCCGGCGCCTCCAACGGCAGCATCTACCACGCCTTCGGCTCGCTCGAGACCGTCGTGGGGGCTGCCTGGTTGCGCCGTGCGCGGCAGTTCCTCACCCTGCAGGCCACCGCCGTGGAGCAGGCGCTGGCCGCCGGCGACGGCCGGCGGGCGGTGCAGGCCGCGGCCGACGCGCCCGCCCGGCTCGCCGACGACGACCTGCGCGCCGCGCAGCTACTGGTCGCCCTGCAGCGCGACGACGTGCTCACCGACGCGGTGGCCGCACCCGTCGCCGAGGAGCTGCGGGCGCTCGACACCACCCTCGTGGCCGCCCTGCGCCGGCTGGCCCGGGCGGTCTGGGGCCGCGGTGACGCCGCCGCGGTGGACGTCGTCACCGTCTGCGTGGTGCGGCTGCCTGCCGCGCTGCTGTTCGGCGAGATCCGCACCGGGCGCGTCGATCCGCACACCCGGACCCAGCTCGCCGCCGCCGTCGGCGCCGTCCTCGACTGCGGCCCACCGCACTGAGCATGTCAGCACGCGCGCACCGCCACACCAACCCCGTAGGAGCCCCGATGCCCACGCTGGAACGTCACGACGACGTCTTCGTCCTCGCCCTCGGCGACACCGAGAACCGCTTCCACCCCGACTGGCTGGCCGCGGTCGGCGCCGCCCTCGACGAGGTGGAGGGAACCGACGGGCCCCGCGCCCTGGTCACCGTCGCCACGGGCAGGTTCTTCTCGAACGGCCTGGACCTGGACTGGCTGGGCGCCCATCCCGACCAGCACGAGGACTACGTCCGTGACGTCCACGCGCTGCTGGCCCGGGTACTGGCGCTGCCAGTGATCACGGTGGCAGCGCTGCAGGGGCACACCTTCGCCGCCGGCGCCATGCTGTCCCTCGCTCACGACCTGCGGGTGATGCGCGCCGACCGCGGCTTCTGGTGCCTGCCCGAGGCAGACATCGACATCCCGTTCACCCGCGGCATGTCCGCGCTCATCCTGGCCCGGCTGGCTCCGCAGACCGGCCACGAGGCGATGACCACCGCGCGTCGCTACGGCGGGGGCGACGCACTCACCGCCGGCATCGTCGATCACGCCGTTCCCGAGGACGCCGTCCGCTCCACCGCCCTGCAACTCGCCGCCGCCCAGGCCGGCAAGGCCGGCACGACCCTCGCCACCATCAAGACCCGCATGTACAGCCCGGTCCTCGACCTGCTGCGTGACCGCACCAACCCCCGCGGCTGACGGCGTCATCACGCAGGACCCACTGGTCATGCCGGGGGACGCCCGGCCGCAGGAGCGACACGCGCCTGCCGGTGCACCAACGAGTGTCCGGCGCGCTCATCGGCATGACAGGGACCACAGCTCTGGACGACAGGGGCAGGAACGTGGACACACCCAGTGAGGACCACCCCGCCCCACCACTCGCCCGCTCGTGGCGGGGCCCTGCAGGGAGGCCGCCTCGCTCGGAGGAGGGACGACCGGGCCACCGAACGGGTGACCGACCGCACAGGCACCTAGACTCACGTCGGGCGCGGGCACCCCTGCGCCCGCAGACAGTGCGAGAGGACGTGCAGTGGACGAGGTGCTGGCCCAGTCGGGGCTCTTCCAGGGGCTCTCCGAGGACGCGGTGGACCCCGTCATCAGCCGTCTGGAGACGATCACCCTCCCCCGGGGTCGGGTGGTCTTCAACGAGGGCGAGCCGGGCGACAGCCTCTACATCGTCATGACGGGCAAGATCAAGCTCTCCCGCCGGTCCCCGGACGGCCGGGAGAACGTGCTCGCGGTCATGGGGCCCTCCGACCAGTTCGGCGAGCTCTCGGTCTTCGACCCGGGGCCGCGCACCGCGACGGCCACCGCCGTCACGGACGTGAAGCTGGCGCGGATGCCGCAGTCGGTCCTGCTGCCCTGGATCGAGGCGCACCCGGAGATCGGTGAGCAGCTGCTGCGCGTGCTGGCCCGGCGCCTGCGCCGCACCAACGACTCGGTCGCGGACCTGATCTTCACTGACGTCCCCGGCCGCGTGGCCAAGGCGCTGCTGCAGATGGCCGACCGGTTCGGCAGCCGCGACACCGACGGCCTGCGGGTCAAGCACGACCTCACGCAGGAGGAGCTGGCCCAGCTGGTGGGCGCCTCCCGCGAGACGGTCAACAAGGCGCTCGCCGACTTCGTGCACCGCGGCTGGATCCAGCTGCAGGGCAAGTCCGTCGTCGTCCTCGACGAGGAGCGCCTGCGCCGCCGCGCGCGGTGACACCACCGGACCGCTGAACGCGGGAGGCCCAGAACCACGACGGTTCTGGGCCTCCCGCGTTCACTGCCCCCGGCGTCGAGGCAGCGGCTCAGCGGAGGTCGGGACGGCACCTGGCCGCGGTGTGGGCCCGGGGCGGGGCCCGGAGGGTCCCCCGCGGGAACACGGGCAGCGGCTCAGCGCCGATCGGGACGGCACCTGGCCGCGGTGTGGGCCCGGGGCGGGGCCCGGAGGGTCCCCCGCGGGAACACGGGCAGCGGCTCAGCGCCGATCGGGACGGCACCTGGCCGCGGTGTGACGCGGAGCGTCACGAAGAAAGGGGCACGGCCAGCCTGATGCGGGTGCCGTCGGGCAGCACCGCCCAGCGACCGTCGGGCGTCTCCTCGAACCGCGGGCTGATCGGGTGCATCGGCTGCGGCGGCGAGCCGGCCAGCGCGGCGGCGACGTCGGGGAACCCGGTCAGCTGGCCCAGCGTGTGGGACGTCGGTGGCAGCATCGGGCGGGCCCCGGCGTCCAGTTCCGCCAGGGCGGCGGCCGGGCGCAACCAGGCGGCCTCGTCGGCCTCGCCGGACACGTCCCGCGCCTCCTGGCCCACCGGCAGCGCGGCCGCGAAGAACTTGGTGTCGTAGCGGCGGGGCTCGACCGGCGGGGTGATCCAGTGCGCGAACGGGCGGAGCAGGTCCGACCGGAGGACCAGCCCCCGGTCGGCGAGCAGCTCGGCGAGCGACAGCTCGCGGCTGAGCAGCCCCTGCCGCTGCCGCTCCCAGTCGTCGCCCGAGACGTCCGGCACCACGCTGCCGTCGGGCAGGCCGGCCAGCAGGACGCCGGCCTCCTCGAAGGTCTCGCGCACCGCGGCGCAGACGAGTTCGCGGGCCGTGCGCTCGTCGCAGCCGAAGGCGGTGGCCCACTGCGCCGGGGCGGGGCCGGCCCAGCCGGTCTCGGTGTCGCCGTCGCGGGGGTCCACGCCCCCGCCGGGGTAGGCGGTCATCCCGCCGGCGAAGGGCATCCCCTTCGTGCGCCGCAGGAGGTAGACCTCCAGCCCCGGTTCGCCGTCGCGCAGCAGCAGGACGGTCGCCGCCTGCTTGGGCTCGGCGGTCACCGCAGCTCGACGGTGAGCTCGACCTCCACGGGGGCGCCCAGCGGCAGCTCGGCCACGCCCACGGCGCTGCGGGCGTGCTGCCCGGCCTCGCCGAAGATCCGGCCCATCAGCTCGCTGGCGCCGTTGACGACGCGCGGCTGCCCGGTGAAGCCCTCGACGCTGGCCACGTACCCGACCACCCGGACGATGCGGGCCACCGAGTCCAGTCCCACCAGGTCGTCGACGGCGGCCAGCGCGTTGAGCGCGCAGACCTTGGCGTCGGCCGCGGCGGCCTCGACGTCGACCGATCCGCCGACCTTGCCGGTGCGGCGCAGCCCGCCGTCGACGAACGGCAGCTGGCCGGAGGTGAACACCAGCGACCCGGCCCGCACGGCCGGCACGTAGGCGGCGACGGGCGCGGCCACCGGGGGCAGCCGGATGCCCAGCTCGGCGAGCCGGGCGTGCCAGCCCTGCGCCGGTGCGCCGGGCGCGGTCACACCGGCCGCTTGAGGTAGGCGACCAGCTGCTCGGCCCCACCAGGGCCGGGGAGCACGGTGACCAGCTCCCAGCCGTCGACGCCCCAGGAGTCGAGGATCGCCTTGGTGTTGTGGACGAGCAGCGGGATGGTCGCGTACTCCCACTTCTGGCGGGCGGTTTCGCTCATGGGGCCGACGCTAGCGCAGCCCCTCCGGTGAGGGGCCGCCACGGCCACCTCCGGGGGCCCGGGCCGGGCTCGCGAGACCCGGGGGCACCTGCGGGCGGCGGCCGTGAGCTCCGCGACGGCGAGGGGCAGGAGGGTCGGCCGGCTCATAGGCTGGGGCGGTGCCCCCCGAACTGACACCCACGCGCCTGCACGTGGTCACCGGCAAGGGCGGGACGGGCAAGACCACCGTCGCCGCCGCCCTGGCCCTGGCGCTCGCCGCCGACGGGCGGTCGGTGCTCCTCGTGGAGACCGAGGGACGGCAGGGCATCGCCCAGCTGTTCGACACCCCGCCGCTCCCCTACGAGGAGCGCCGGGTCGCCGTCGCGCGCGGCGGGGGCGAGGTCAAGGCGCTGGCCATCGACGTCGAGGAGGCGCTCCTCGACTACCTGGACATGTTCTACAACCTCCGGCGGGCGGGCCGGGCGCTGCGCAAGATGGGCGCCATCGACTTCGCCACCGCGATCGCCCCGGGCCTCCGCGACGTGCTGATCACCGGGAAGGTCAAGGAGGCGGTCACCCGGCGGCGCGACGGTCGGCCCGTCTACGACGCCGTCGTCGTCGACGCACCACCCACCGGGCGGATCACCCGCTTCCTCGGGGTCACCGGGGAGATGTCGCAGCTGGCCAGGTCCGGCCCGATCAAGACCCAGAGCGACGGCGTCATGGCGGTGCTGCGCTCCCCGCAGACGGCGGTGCACCTCGTCACGCTCCTGGAGGACATGCCCGTGCAGGAGACCGCGGACGCCATCGCGGAGCTGCAGGCCGCCGGGCTGCCGATCGGCTCGGTGGTCGTGAACATGGCCGCCGAGCCCGTGCTGCCGCCCGACGCCCTGTCCCGTGCGGTCGCCGGCGAGCTGACCGGCGCCGACCTCGCCCCCGCGCTGGGCGCCGCGCACCTGCCCGGCGCCGGGCAGCTGGCCGACGCGCTGGTCGCCGAGGTCGTCGAGCACGCCCGCCGCTGGGCCGCGCAGGACGCGCTGCGCGCCCAGGTCGAGGCGCTGGGCCGCCCGACCGTCGAGGTCCCGCTGATGCCGGGGCCCATGGACCTCGGCTGCCTGTTCGAGCTCGCCGGGCGGCTCGAGGAGCACCTGGCCGCGGCGGTGGCCCGCTGATGGCCGCGGACACCGCCACGGCCGGGACCACCGCCGGCGCCCGCGCGCCCCGGCAGGCGCCGGCCATGGACCTCGCCGAGCTGATCGCCGACCGGCAGACCCGCATCGTCGTCTGCTGCGGCGCCGGCGGCGTGGGCAAGACGACGACGTCGGCCGCCCTCGCGCTCGCCGCCGCGGAGGCCGGGCGCACCGTCGTCGTGCTGACGATCGACCCCGCCCGCCGGCTGGCCCAGTCGCTCGGGCTGACCGAGCTGGACAACGAGCCGCGGAAGGTCGATATCTCCGGTGGCGCGGCCACGGGTGCGCCGGGCGAGCTGCACGCGATGATGCTGGACATGAAGCGGACGTTCGACGACGTCGTCACCGCTCACTCCACGCCCGAGCGCGCGCAGCAGATCCTCGACAACCCCTTCTACCAGGCCCTCTCCTCCTCCTTCGCCGGCACGCAGGAGTACATGGCGATGGAGAAGCTCGGGCAGCTGCGGGCCAGCGACCAGTGGGACCTGATCATCGTGGACACGCCGCCGTCGCGGTCGGCGCTGGACTTCCTCGACGCCCCGAACCGGATGGGCCGCTTCCTCGACGGCACGATGATCCGGCTGCTGATGGCGCCCAGCCGGACCGGCTTCAAGTTCGCCAGCGCCGGCTTCCTCTTCTTCAGCCGGATCATCAGCAAGATCCTCGGCGGGCAGCTGCTGCGCGACATCTCCGCCTTCGTCGCCGCGCTGGACACCATGTTCGGCGGGTTCCGCGAGCGCGCCACGGCGACCTTCGAGCTGCTGCGCCGTCCCGGCACGTGGTTCGTCGTGGTCGCCGCCCCCGAGCCCGATGCGCTGCGCGAGGCCTCCTACTTCGTCGACCGGCTCTCGGCCGAGGGCATGCCGCTCGCCGGGCTGGTCGTCAACCGCACCCACCCGCCGGCCACCACCGCCCTGTCCGCGACCCGGGCGGAGGGCGCCGCCGAGGAGGTGGCCGAGAGCGGGGACGACGGCGCCGCGCTCGCGGCGGCGGCCCTGCGCGTGCACGCCGAGCGGATGCAGCAGGCCACCCGCGAGCAGCACCTGGCCGACCGCTTCACCAGCGCCCACCCCGACGTCGCGCTGCGGACGGTGCCGGCCGCCGCCGGTGACGTGCACGACCTCGAGGGGCTGCGGATGATGGCCGCCGCCCTGACCGGGCCGGACCACGACACGCCGACCGGCACGCCGCGGACACGCGTCCTCCCCGCGCGCCGCGGCTGAGCACCGCTCTCACCCGTCCGGGCGACGTACCCTTGCCCGCGATGTCGGAGAACGCGCGCGCCACGACCCGTCTGCTCGCCAAGCTCGCCGCGACGATCGTCGTCGCCGGAGCGCTGGTGGCAGGCCTCATGCTGCCCTGGGTCGGTGGACCGGGGCTCGCGGCACGCAACTCCGTGTCGCTGCTCGACGCCCTGCCGGTGGAGCTCACCGACGAGACTCCGGCCGGCGTCACCCGGGTGCTGGCCTCGGACGGTTCGCTCATCACGAACTTCTACGAGCACAACCGCACCCCGGTGACCTCCGACCAGATCGCCGACGTCATGAAGCAGGCCCTCGTCGACATCGAGGACTCCCGCTTCTACGACCACAACGGCCTGGACGTGCAGGGCACGCTGCGCGCGCTGGTGAAGAACGTCGCCGCCGGCGAGGTGCAGGAGGGTGGCTCCACCCTCACCCAGCAGCTGGTGAAGCAGACCCTGCTGCAGACGGCCACCACGCCGGAGGACCGCGAGGCCGCCGACGCCGAGACCGTCGGCCGCAAGCTGCGGGAGGCGCGGCTCGCGCTCGCCCTGGAGGACACCTACTCCAAGGACGAGATCCTCACCCGCTACCTGAACCTCGTGTACTTCGGGCAGGGAGCCTACGGCATCCAGGCCGCCGCCCAGCGCTACTTCAGCGTGAACGCCGCCGACCTCACCCTGCCCCAGGCGGCGATGCTCGCCGGGCTGGTGCAGAGCCCGTTCTACGACGAGCCGATCAACAACCCGGAGAACGCCCAGATCCGGCGCAACCAGGTGCTGCAGCGCATGCACGACCTGGGCCACATCACCGCGCAGCAGCTCAGCGAGATCACCCCGACGCCGGTGGAGGTCACCCCCGGCCAGGCCCCGCCGAACGGCTGCATCGACGCCTCGATCGGCGGCTTCTTCTGCGACTTCACCCGGCAGTACCTGATCCAGGAGCTGGGGCTGACCAAGGCGCAGCTGGACAAGGGCGGCCTCACCATCACCACGACGCTGCGCCCCGACATGCAGCGCGCCGGTGACCAGGCCGTGCTGGACACCGTGGCCATGGGCGCGGGGACCGTGGCCGTCTACGACGTGATCGAGCCCGGCACCGGGAAGGTGCTGGCGATGAGCGTCAACCGCCGCTTCGGCTGCGACGCCCCCGAGTGCGAGTCGGTGAACTTCGCGACCATCCCGACCAAGGGCTCGGGGTCGACCTTCAAGATGTTCGTCGCCGCCGCGGCGCTGGAGCAGGGCCTGCCGGCCAGCCACACCATCACCACGAGCGAGCCCTACGAGTCGAAGGTCTACGAGAGCTACGACCCCGAGACCCAGCGCATCGAGCCGTACGAGGTCGAGAACGTGGGCAGCAACTACCCGCGCACGCTGACCATGACGCAGGCGCTCTACATGTCCTCCAACACCTACTTCCTGGCGCTCGAGGACGCGCTCGGCCGCATCGAGCCGGCCGTCCGCATGGCCGAGCGGCTGGGCATGACCTTCGACTACTCGGTCACCCAGACGCCGGCGCAGCAGATCATCGACGAGAATCGCCCGTCCTTCGCCTTCGGCACCGACGGCGTGAGCCCGCTGGACCTGGCCAACGCCTACGCGACCGTCGCCGCCCGCGGGGTCAGGTGCACGCCCACCCCGGTGCTGTCGATCACCACGCCGAACGGCGAGCCGCTCCTCGGCGAGGACGGGCAGCCGGTGGTCCGGGAGAACAACTGCGAGCAGGTGATCGAGCCCGGCCTCGCCGACACGCTGAACCAGATGATGATCAAGGATGTCCAGCCCGGGAACCGGCTGCAGACCGGTGCCCGCGCCCACATCCCCGGGCACCAGATCGCCGGCAAGACCGGCACGGTCCAGGAACGGGATTCGGTGGCCTTCGTGGGCGCGACGCCCCAGTTCGCCGCCAGCGTCATGCTGTTCCGCCCGCGGGACACCGACGACGTGGGCAGCTACGGCGGCGGGTTGCCGGCCGGCATCTGGCGCCAGGCGATGGCGCCGATCCTGACCAGCCAGGAGGCCGTGCCGTTCCCGCCGGCCGACCCTCGGTACGCCGGCCGCGGCGTCGACGCCGCCCCGCAGAGGCCCACCCGGTTCCAGGACAACGCGTCCAGCCGCTCGGGCAACCGGTCCGGCACCACGGCCGGGAACACCACCCCTCCGCCGGCGGAGCCCGAGGCGCCGGAGCAGCCGGAGGCGCCGGCTGAGGCGCCGACGGAGCCGCCGGCCGACACCGGCACCCCGGCCCCGGAGACCGGCGGGGACACCGTCACGAACTGACCTGGCGGACGACGAGGGGCCGGACCGGCAGGTCCGGCCCCTCGTGCGTCCCCGGGGATGTCAGCCGAGCTGGCGGCGCACCTCGGCGGCGACCCTCGAGCCCTCGGCCCGGCCGGCCACGACGCCGTTCGCGGCCCCCATCACCTTCCCCATGTCCTTCATCCCGGAGGCACCGGTGCGGGTGATGACGTCGGCGACGATCGCGGTCAGGTCGGCGTCGTCGAGCTGCGCCGGCAGGTAGCCGGCCAGGATCTCGCCCTCCGCCTGCTCCCGCGCGGCCTGCTCGGCCCGTCCGGCCGAGCCGAAGGCCTCGGCGGCCTCACGGCGCTTCTTCGCCTCCCGGCGGAGCACCGCCTGCACCTCGTCGTCGCTGAGCTCGCGGGACTCCTTGCCCGACACCTCCTCGGCGCTGACGGCGGCGAGCACCATGCGCAGCGTGGCGGTGCGCAGCTCGTCGCGGGCCTTCATGGCGGTGGTCAGGTCGGTGCGCAGCTGTTCCTTGAGGTCGGACACGGGTCAAGCCTTGCACGACGCCGCGCCCGGGGGCGCCCGTAGGCTCGGCGGGTGCGCTGGTACACCGCCCTCCCCACCACCGCCGTCGCCTCGGGCGCGGCCGTGACCGCCTACGCGAGCCTCTACGAGCGCACCCGCTGGACCCTGCGGCGCTTCGACGTCCCGGTGCTCGCCCCCGGCTCGGCGCCGCTGACGGTCCTGCAGCTCTCCGACCTGCACATGACGGCGGGGCAGCGCAGCAAGCAGGAGTGGATCGCGGGCCTGGCCGCGCTCGAGCCCGACCTGGTGGTCACCACCGGTGACAACCTCGCGGGCTTCGACGCGGTGCCGCCCACCCTGCGCGCGCTGGACCCCCTTCTGGACCGGCCGGGGGCCTTCGTGCTGGCCAGCAACGACTACTTCGCCCCGCGGCCGAAGAATCCGCTCAAGTACTTCAAGCGCGACCACAAGCGGGTGCACGGCGACGAGCTGCCCTGGCGGGATCTGCGCGACGGCATGCGCGACCGCGGCTGGCTCGACCTCACCAACGCCCGCGGGGAGCTCACCGTGGGCGGGCGCCGCATCGTCTTCGCCGGCGTGGACGACTCGCACGTGAAGCGGGACCGCTACGACCTGGTCGCCGGCGCGGCCGACCCGGACGCCGACGTGCGGATCGGGCTGGCGCACTCCCCCGAGCCGCGGGTCCTCGACCGGTTCGCCGCCGACGGCCACGACCTGCTGCTCTGCGGCCACACGCACGGCGGCCAGCTGCGGGTGCCCTTCTACGGCGCGCTCGTCACCAACTGCGGCATCGACCGCGACCGCGTGCGCTGGCTGCACCGGTGGGCGGAGCCGACGCCGGCGCACCCGGCCGGCACCTGGCTGCACGTGTCGGCCGGTCTGGGCACCAGCCCGTACGCCCCGGTGCGGTTCGCCTGCCCGCCCGAGGCGACGCTGCTGACCCTCACCGCGCGACCGTCCTGACCCGCTGCCGGGGCGCGCGCGGTGGAGCGTTAGACTCGTCGACGCACCTCGGGGTGTGGCGCAGCTTGGTAGCGCGCGTCGTTCGGGACGACGAGGCCGCAGGTTCAAATCCTGTCACCCCGACCCTCAGCTCAGGGGCCGCCGCGAGGCGGCCCCTGAGTCGTTCCCGGGGCGCTGCGAAGATGGCGGTCGTGACCGCCGAGCAGACCGCCCCCGCCCTTCCTCCCGAGGTCACCGCCCGCTGGCAGGCCCGGTTCCGCGCCCCCCGGGTGTCGCTCCCGGACTGGGCCGAGGAGGCGCCGCACCGCAACCTGTACAGCTCCGACGTCAGCGGCGTCGTCGAGCAGTACGCCTGGGACCGGGAGACCGGCGCCCACCGCCGGGTCACCGACCGGCCCAACGGCACGCTCATCGCGACGCTGGACCGCGACGGGTCGACCATCTGGTGGTTCGCCGACACCGACGGCGACGAGTTCGGCGTCTGGATGACCCAGCCGTTCGAGGGCGGCGAGGACAGCGTCGCCGTCCCCGAGGTGGGGCCTGCCTACCCGGCGGGGCTGGAGCTCGGCCGGGAGCTGGTGGCGATCGGCCGCAGCACCGACGACGGCAGCGAGCTGTGGCTGGCCCCCACCGGCGGGACGCCCCGGGTGGTCTACCGGCACCCCGACCCCGCCTCGGTGGACGCGCTCACCCGCGACGACGAGCTGCTGGTCATCTCGCACTCCGAGCACGGCGACCCGCGCTACCCGGCGCTGCGCGTGCTCCGCACCAGCGACGACGCCGTGGTCGCGGAGAAGTGGGACGGCGAGGGCCGCGGGCTGCACGCGCTGGAGTTCGCCCCGCTGCCCGGTGACCGCCGGCTGCTGGTCGGGCACGAGCGGCGCGGCCGCGAGGAGCTCCTGATCTGGGACGTCGCCGCCGGCACCGAGACCGAGCTCGTGCTGGACCTGCCCGGCGACGTGACCGCCGGCTGGTACCCGGACGGCTCGGCCCTGCTGGTGGGCCACGACCACGCCGCCCGCAGCGAGCTGTACCGCTACGACCTCGCCACCGGCGCGCTGGAGCGGCTGGACACCCCGCCGGGCGTCGTCCGCGGCGCCACCGCCCGCCCCGACGGCACCGTGGAGCTGGCCTGGTCGAGCTCCGCGCGCCCGCCGGTCATCCGCCGCGCGGACGGTCCCGTCGTCCTCTCGGTGTCCGACGAGGAGCCGCCGGCGGCCTACCCGGTGGAGGACCGGTGGGTCCCCGGCCCGGGCGGGGACGTGCACGCGCTGCTGGTGCGCCCGGCCGGTCCCGGTCCGCACGCGACCGCGTTCCTCGTGCACGGCGGCCCGGAGGCGGCCGACGACGACTCCTACCGCGCCCGGCGGGCGGCCTACGTGGACGCCGGCTACGCCGTCGTGCACGTCAACTACCGGGGCTCCACCGGCTACGGCTCGGCCTGGCGGGACGCGCTGACCGGCCGGCCGGGGCTGACCGAGCTGGAGGACGTCGGCGCCGTCTACGACGCGCTGGTGGCCGAGGGCGTCGTCGACCCGCAGCGGGCGATCCTCAGCGGTGGCTCGTGGGGCGGGTTCCTCACGCTGCTGGGCCTGGGCACCCAGCCCGAGCGCTGGGCGGCCGGGATCGCCGAGGTGCCCGTGGCCGACTACCTGGCCGCCTACGAGGACGAGATGGAGGGCCTGCGGGCCTACGACCGGGCGCTGTTCGGCGGCTCACCGGAGGAGGTGCGCGACGTGTACGTGCGCTCCTCGCCCCTCACCTACGTCGACGCCGTCGCCGCGCCGGTGCTGGTGGTGGCGGGCGCCAACGACCCGCGCTGCCCGATCCGGCAGATCGACAACTACCTGGCGCGCCTCGCGGAGCTGGAGAAGCCGCACGAGGTGTACCGCTTCGACGCGGGCCACGGCTCCCTGGTGATCGAGGAGACGATCCGGCAGGTGGAGGTGGCGCTCTCCTTCGCGCTGCGCCACGTGCAGCCCTGACCCGCCCCATTCAGCGGTGGCGGCGACGGCCGGCCACGCGGCGACGCGGTGGGGTGAGCAGCGCCTGACGGGCGTTCTCCCTCCGCCGCGCGACCGCCCGGCGGTACCGCCCCCGGCTGCCCCTCGGGTCGCCGGGGGCGTAGGCGTACCAGCCGGACTCCCCGCCCGGCGGGTCCGGCGCCTCGTCGTCGGCGGCCATCCGCGCACGCACCCGCTCCAGCACGCGCTCGGCCAGGGCGTCGTCGGTCAGCAGGGCCGGCAGCTCCGCCGGGTCGCGCCCCTCCGCGGTCAGCGCGTCGGTCAGCCACTCGTACCACCGCGACCCGAACGCGTGGACGACGGCGTCGCTCAGGAGCGCGTGGGCGGCGTCGACCGTCACCCCGCGTTCGAGGGCGAGGTCCAGCTCGACCATCCCGCGCAGCGTGTAGAGGTCGGGCCCCGGCCAGCGCTGCTCCTCGGGCACGGCCGGCTCGCCGGGCCCCGGCTCCTCGGACGTCACCGCGCCATCCTGCCCGAGGAACCGGTCCTCAGCGGGAGGCGGCGATGAGCTCCGCGATCTGCACGGTGTTGAGGGCCGCACCCTTGCGCAGGTTGTCGTTGCTCACGAACAGCACCAGCCCGCGGCCGCCGTCGACGCTCTGGTCCTGCCGGATGCGGCCCACGTAGCTCGGGTCGCGGCCGGCGGCCTGCAGCGGGTTCGGGACGTCGGAGAGCTCCACCCCGGGGGCGGCGCGCAGCAGCTCGGTCGCCCGCTCGACGGAGAGCTCACGCTGGAACTCCAGGTTCAGCGAGAGCGAGTGGCCGGTGAAGACCGGCACCCGCACGCAGGTACCCGCGACCCGGAGGTCCGGGATGCCGAGGATCTTGCGGCTCTCGTTGCGGAGCTTCTGCTCCTCGTCGGTCTCGAACGAGCCGTCGTCGACGACGGAGCCGGCCATCGGCAGCACGTTGAACGCGATCGGCGCGACGTACTTCACCGGGTCGGGGAAGGCCACCGCGGACCCGTCGTGGGCGAGCGCGTCGGCCTTCTCCACGACGGCCCTGGCCTGGCCGTGCAGCTCCTCGACGCCGGCCACACCGCTGCCGGAGACCGCCTGGTAGGTGCTGGCGACGATCCGGGTCAGCTGCGCCTCGTCGTGCAGCGGCTTGAGCACCGGCATCGCCGCCATGGTGGTGCAGTTCGGGTTGGCGATGATGCCCTTGCGGATCTCGCCCAGCGCGTGCGGGTTGACCTCGCTGACGACCAGGGGGACGTCGGGGTCGCGACGGAACGCCGAGCTGTTGTCGATCACGGTCACGCCGGCCTCGGCGAACCGCGGCGCCTGCGCCCGCGAGGTGGTGGCCCCGGCGGAGAAGATCGCGATGTCCAGGCCCGTCGGGTCGGCGGTGGCGGCGTCCTCGACGGTGATCTCCCCACCGGCCCACGGCAGCGTGCTGCCGGCCGACCGGGCGGAGGCGAAGAAGCGCAGTTCGGCCAGCGGGAAGTCCCGCTCGGCCAGCAGGTCGCGCACGACCCGGCCGACCTGCCCGGTGGCGCCGACGATGCCGACGCGCAGCCCACCACTCGTGCTCATCGTCCCGTCCCTCCGTAGACCACGGCCTGGGCCTCGTCGGTGCCCAGGTCAAAGGCGTCGTGCACCGCGCGGACGGCGATGTCCACGTCGGTGTCGCGGCACACCACGGAGATGCGGATCTCCGAGGTGCTGATCAGCTCCAGGTTGACGCCGGCGTCGGCGAGCGCGCCGAAGAACTTCGCGGAGACGCCGGGGTGCGAGCGCATCCCCGCCCCCACCAGCGACACCTTCCCGATGTGCTGGTCGAAGCTCACGTCGGTGTAGCCGACGGTGTGCTTCACCCGCTCCAGGGCGGCCAGCGCGGTCGGGCCGTCGCTCTTGGGCAGCGTGAAGGAGATGTCGGCGAGCTTGCTGGCCTCGGCCGAGACGTTCTGCACGATCATGTCGATGTTGACCTCGGCGTCGGCGAGCACGCGGAAGATCTGCGCCGCCTCGCCCGGCCGGTCCGGCACGCCGAACACGGTGATCTTGCCCTCGGAGCGGTCGTGCGCGACGCCGGAGATGATCGCCTGTTCCACGGTGAGATCCTCCATCGAGCCGGTCACGGTCGTGCCGGGGAGCTGGGAGTAGGAGCTGCGGACGTGCACGGGGATGCCGTAGCGGCGGGCGTACTCGACGCAGCGGAGCATGAGCACCTTCGCGCCGGAGGCCGCCAGCTCGAGCATCTCCTCGTAGGTGATGGTGTCCAGCCGCTTGGCGTTCGGGACGATGCGCGGGTCGGCGGTGAAGACGCCGTCGACGTCGGTGTAGATCTCGCAGACGTCGGCGTTCAGCGCCGCGGCGACGGCGACGGCGGTGGTGTCCGAGCCACCGCGGCCCAGCGTGGTGATGTCCTTGGTGTCCTGGCTGACGCCCTGGAACCCGGCGACGATGACGACCGAGCCCTCGTCGAGCGCCGACTTGAGCCGGCCCGGCGTGACGTCGATGATCCGCGCCTTGCCGTGGCTGGACGTCGTGATGACGCCGGCCTGCGACCCGGTGAAGGAGCGCGCCTCGTAGCCGTGCCCGGAGATGGCGATGGCCAGCAGCGCCATGGAGATCCGCTCGCCGGCGGTGAGCAGCATGTCGAGCTCGCGACCGGGCGGGGTGTCGGTGATCTGGCTGGCGAGGTCCAGCAGCTCGTCGGTGGTGTCGCCCATCGCCGAGACCACGACCACGACGTCGTCGCCGTTGTTCTTGGCCGCGACGATCCGCTCCGCGACGCGCTTCATGTGCTCGGCGGAGGCGACGGACGAGCCGCCGTACTTCTGGACGACGAGGGCCACGGGACATGAGGCTACCGACGTCGTCCACGACCCGGGCGCTTGCATCCGGCGGACCCGACCGTTGTGATCACCGGGTGGACGACCCGAGCCGCTGGCTGCTCACCTCGGAGGAGCGCCACAACCGCGGCGCCGCCGTCCCCAGCTGGACCGAGGGGAACCTGGTCCGCCCGCTGGTCCACGGGTCGGTGTACTTCGACCGGCTCGTCGAGGTGGTCGAGCAGCTGGGCGCGGGCGACCGCCTGTGGTTCACCGACTGGCGCGGCGACCCCGACCAGCGGCTGCGCCCGGACGGGCCGACCGTGGACGAGTTGTTCAGCGCGGCCTCGCGCCGTGGCGTCGACGTGCGCGGCCTGGTGTGGCGCTCGCACACCGACTGGCTGTCGTACAGCAAGGAGCAGAACCGGTCGCTGGACCGGGAGATCGAGGAGGACGGCGGGAAGGTCGTGCTGGACCAGCGCGTGCGCCGGGTCGGCAGCCACCACCAGAAGGTGGTGATCATCAGGTGCCCCGCCGAGCCGTCCCGCGACGTCGCGTTCGCGGGCGGCATCGACCTCTGCCACAGCCGCCGCGACGACGCACGGCACCACGGCGACCCGCAGGCGGTCGACATGGCCTCCGGGTACGGCCCGACCCCGCCGTGGCACGACATCCAGGCCGAGATCCGCGGGCCCGCCGTCGCCGTCCTGGAGACCAGCTTCCGCGAGCGCTGGGACGACCCGACCAGCCCCGTCCAGGGCAACCCGATCGCCTACCTCGTCGACCGGTTCCGCCGGGCCCGGCTGGACCCCTCGCCGCTGCCGCCCGAGCTGCCGCCGCCCCCGCCGTGCGGGCCGCACCTGGTCCAGATCCTGCGGACGTACCCGAAGATCCGCCCGCGGTACGACTTCGCACCCGAGGGCGAGCGCTCGATCGCCCGCGGCTACAGCAAGGCGGTCAAGCGGGCCCGGCGGCTGATCTACCTCGAGGACCAGTACATGTGGTCCTCCGAGGTCGCCCAGCTGTTCGCCGACGCCCTGCGGGACGATCCCGACCTGCACCTGGTGGTGGTCGTGCCCCGCATCCCGGATCAGGAGGGCGCCTTCTCGGCGACCCCGCAGGCCGTGGGCCGCCGGCAGGCGATCGACCTGTGCCTGCGGGTGGGGGGTGAGGACCGGGTGCACGTCTTCGACGTCGAGAACCACGCGGGGACGCCGGTCTACGTGCACGCGAAGGTGTGCGTCGTCGACGACGTCTGGGCCAGCGTCGGCAGCGACAACTTCAACCGCCGCTCCTGGACGCACGACAGCGAGCTGTCGACCGCCGTCCTGGACACGACGCTCGACCAGCGCGAGCCCCTGGACCCGGCGGGGGCCGGGGACTGCGCGCGCACGTTCCCCCGCGACCTGCGGCTGGAGCTGGCGCGCGAGCACCTGGACCTCGATCCCGACGGCGGCGACGACGACCTGCTGCTCGACCCCGAGCGCTTCGTGGCGACGCTGGAGGCGCGGGCGGCCGCCCTGGCCGAGTGGCACGAGGGCGGCCGGCGGGGTCCTCGCCCGCCCGGGCGGTTGCGGCCCCACCGCCCGGAGAAGCTCGCCTGGCACACCCGGCTGTGGGCCACACCGGTCTACCGGCTGCTGGTCGACCCCGACGGCCGGCCGCTGCGCCTGCGGTTGCGCAAGGCGTTCTGACCGCCGGGACGACCGGTGTCCCTGAACCGCACGACCGGTTCCCCCGGGGCGGGGGGGGGGGGGGGGGGCGGGGGGCCCCGGGCCGCGCCGGCCCGCCCCCCCCACCGCCGGGGATGGTCTCCGTGTGCGTGCCCGTCCACTCTGTGCCACACCTTCCCGGGAGCACATGCCGGGGGGCGGCCCGCACGTCGGTGTCCACAGGGGGTCGGGTCCTCCACCGTCCCGCTCGTCAGCCATCCAGCGGCGCAGCAGCACCGGAGAGTGGCGGCGTGGAGCCCTTCGACCTGCCCGGCGCCCTGCGACGCATCCGCCGGGAGGGGGACCTCTCGCAGCGCGAGCTGGCCGAGGGCTGCGGCCTGTCCCAGTCCGCCGTGGCCCAGGCCGAGACCGGGCGGCGCGACCTGCCGGTGACCGCGCTGGCCCGCGCGGCCACTCTCGCCCGGCTCCGGCTGGCCCTGCTGGACGGCGACGGCCTCGAGGTCCCCCCGATGTCCGGCGGGTCCGTGCGGGACCTCGGCCGGCGGCGCTACCCGGCGCACCTCGACACGCGCCGCACCGCCGCCGGGATCTCCTTCCACGAGCAGCGTCGGGACCGGCCGGAGACCGGCTACACCTTCACCCGGGACCGGCCGGCCCGGGACGCGCGCCGTGATGCCCGCGGCACGCCGACCGACCACCACCCGTGGCTCCCCGGCGACACCCCCGCGGAGCGCCGGGCGGCCCGGCGGGCAGAGGCGGCGCAGCGGCGGCGGGAGGAGCTGGAGCGCCGGCGGGTCGCCGGTGAGCTGCCTCCGCTGACCGACTTCACCTGCACGTGCCCGCCGGACTGCGCCGACGGCGACGACGGCCAGCGGCCGTTCCACACCGAGGAGTGCCCCTGCCGCTGCGACGTGGACTGAGCGTGAATCCTGCGGCAGGAGCCGACGCGCTGCTACCGTGGCTGCGTGCGCGGCAGCCTCCTGCTTACCCGCCGCGGCGAGGCCCTCTCCTAGGTCGGCCCCCTCGCCGCGGTGTCCTGCCGTGACCG
This sequence comes from Blastococcus carthaginiensis, assembly GCF_030731085.1. Classification (NCBI taxonomy): domain Bacteria; kingdom Bacillati; phylum Actinomycetota; class Actinomycetes; order Geodermatophilales; family Geodermatophilaceae; genus Blastococcus; species Blastococcus carthaginiensis. The sequence goes on from NZ_JASNFN010000020.1 coordinate 48,476, forward strand.
AGTGCGTTCCCGGCGCCGCTGACCGCCCCGGAGCTGTGCGCACTCCGCGCACGGCAGCCCCGCCCCAGGAGCCCTCCCCATGAGCGAGACCCACCCGCACGCCCGCCACCCCCAGCAGCCGTCCGGCATGCCGATCCACCGCTACGCACCCTTCACCCCGGTGGTGCTGCCCGACCGCACCTGGCCGGACACCGTGACGACGCAGGCCCCGCGCTGGTGCGCCGTCGACCTGCGCGACGGCAACCAGGCGCTGATCGATCCGATGACGCCCGACCGCAAGCGGCGGATGTTCGAGCTGCTCGTCCGCATGGGCTACAAGGAGATCGAGGTCGGTTTCCCGGCGGCCAGCCAGACCGACTACGACTTCGTCCGCCAGCTGGTCGAGGAGGACCTGATCCCGGACGACGTGACGATCCAGGTGCTCACCCAGGCCCGCGACGAGCTGATCGAGCGCACCTTCGAGTCGCTGCGCGGCGCGAAGCAGGCCATCGTGCACCTCTACAACTCGACCTCCACCCTGCAGCGACGGGTCGTCTTCGGCTCCGACCGCGCCGGCATCGTCGACATCGCCGTCCACGGCGCCCAGGTCGTGCGCAAGCTGGCCGAGCAGATGGGCGGCACGGACATCCGGTTCGAGTACTCCCCCGAGTCGTTCACCGGCACCGAGCTCGACTTCGCCGTCGAGATCTGCGACGCCGTCACCGACGTCTGGGAGCCCACCCCCGATCGGCCGACGATCCTCAACCTGCCGGCCACCGTCGAGATGGCCGAGCCGACCGTCTACGCCGACCAGGTCGAGTGGATGCACCACAACCTGGGCCGCCGCAAGTCGGTGGTCCTGAGCCTGCACCCGCACAACGACCGCGGCACCGCCGTCGCCGCCGCCGAGCTCGGCTACCGCGCCGGCGCCGACCGCATCGAGGGCTGCCTGTTCGGCAACGGCGAGCGCACCGGCAACGTCGACCTGGTCACCCTGGGCCTGAACCTGTTCAGCCAGGGCATCGACCCGCAGATCGACTTCTCCGACATCGACGAGATCCGCCGAACCGTCGAGTACTGCAACCAGCTCGGCGTGCACGAGCGGCACCCCTACGGCGGCGACCTGGTCTACACCGCCTTCTCCGGCTCCCACCAGGACGCCATCAACAAGGGGTTCAAGGCCCTGGAGACGGACGCGCAGGCGGCCGGGAAGGCCGTGGCGGAGATGCCGTGGGCCGTCCCCTACCTGCCGATCGACCCCAAGGACGTCGGTCGCAGCTACGAGGCCGTGATCCGGGTGAACAGCCAGTCCGGCAAGGGCGGCGTCGCCTACATCATGAAGACCGAGAACCACCTGGACCTGCCGCGCCGGCTGCAGATCGAGTTCAGCGCGGTCGTCCAGCGGCACACCGACGACGAGGGCGGCGAGGTCACCGCCCAGCAGATGTGGACGGCGTTCAGCAACGAGTACCTGCCCGACCCGGCCGCGCCCTGGGGCCGGTTCGCCCTCGCCGGGCACCGGCACACCGCCCACGGCGACACGGTCGACGAGATGGTCGTCGAGCTCACCGACTCCGGCGTCCCGGTGACCGTCGAGGGCCGCGGCAACGGCCCGATCGCGGCGTTCGTCGACGCGCTGAAGAGCCTGGGAGTCGACGTCCGCGTCTTGGACTACGCCGAGCACGCGATGGACCCGGGACACGCGAGCGTCAGCGCCGCCGCCTACGTCGAGTGCGCCGTGGGCGACCGGGTGCTGTGGGGTGTGGGCATCGACCCGAACATCGTCAGCGCCTCGCTGCGGGCCGTCGTCTCCGCCGTCAACCGCGCCGAGCGCTGAGGCACCGCCGGGGCCGGGGGCGCGACGCCCCGGTCCCGGCGGTCACCCGCGGTCGCGCTGGTCGGGCGGTGCGTCGGCGGGCTGGTCGCCCGGCGGGTCGTCCGCGTCGGCACCGACCAGGCCGAGGAAGCCCGCCTCGTGCACGACCAGCAGGTCGCGCCGCACGTGCCGGCGCCGGTAGGCGATCCGGCTGATCATGTGCGCACTCACCGGCACGGTGAGCAGCTGCAGCAGCCCGCCGAGCAGCAGCATCCACATCACCGGCGTCCCCACCAGCCGGATCGCGCCGCCCAGCGTGATCAGCAGGACGCCGGCCACCTGCGGCTTCGTGCCGGCGTGCAACCGGGAGATCACGTCGGGGAAGCGCACCAGGCCCACCCCCGCGGCCAGGGCCATGAGCGACCCGAGCAGCAGGCAGCCGATCGCGACCACGTCGAGCACCGTCTGCACCGCCGTCACCGCCCCTCGGTGGACTGCTCGGCGGCCGGGGGCAACCCTGCGCCCTGGCCGTCGTCGTCCCCGGACATCAGCAGCATCCCGCCCACGTAGCGGACCACCGAGACGGCGCCGACGAAGCCCAGCAGCGCCACCACGAGGAGCACGGGCACGACCGCGGAGTCGCGGGCGAGCGCGGCGTAGACCGCGACCCCCGCGGCGATGATCGCCAGCAGCGTCTCGGTGGCGACCACCCGGTCCAGCAGGGAGGGGCCGAGCCAGACGCGCACCACCGCCAGCGCCGCGCCCGCGGAGAGCATCGAGTACGCGGCCACCCAAACCAAGGTCATGTCGTCCTCCCGTCGGAATCCGCCGGAAGTGGCCGCGGCTCGTCCAGCGCGGCGATCTCCCGGGCGCTGCCGAACGCCCGCACCACCCGGTCCTCCACGACCAGCACCTCGGCCCGCTGCCGGTCGACGTCCTCCTCGGTCGCCACCGGCAGCACGTGCACCAGCATCGTCCGGTGCGTGCGGTCGATGTCGAGGACGAGGGAACCGGGCACCAGGCTCAGCGTCTCGGCGATCAGGGTGAGCAGCAGGTCGGAGTCGGTGCGCAGCTCCGCCACGATGACCGCGGACCGCACCCGCCCGCCCGAGCGGACGGCGGCCCACGCGACCTCGACGCTGGAGACCGCCAGGTCACGCAGGAAGAAGCCGAGGAAGGTCAGCACCGCCAGCGGCCGGAACCGGGCGTGCTCGGTGACGCCGGGCAGGGGCAGCACCCGGGTGACGAGCACCGCGACCAGCAGCCCGGAGAGCACGTTCGCCCACGACCAGGTGCCCCACAGCAGCACCCAGATGAGCACCAGCCAGGCGATGAGCGGCAGCTGGCGGGCACGGCGGCCGACGAGGGCGTCGGGGCTCACGGCACGTCCTCCGCCGAGCTCGCGGGGCCCTCGCCGTAGACGGCCTCCACGTACGGGGTGCGGTTGAGCAGGTCGGTGGCCGCCCGGTCGGCCAGCGCGTAGAGCGGCCCCGCCAGGAACGTGAGCGCCACGCTCACCGCCACCAGGCCGGCGGTCGCTCCCAGCAACCCCCGGGGCAGCCGCTCGCGGTCGTCCAGGCTCTCCTCCGTCGGCTCGGGCTCCGGGCCCGGGGTGCCGGTGGCGAGCGCGACCTGGCGCTGCCACGCGGCGTCCCGCGTCCCGCGCCGGGTCGAGCCCAGCCCCGACCGCGACGACCCGCGCGGCTCCGGCCCGCCCGCAGCGCCGTGCTCGTCGCCGGCCGCGCCGCTGCCCGTGCCGTCGTCCGCACCGGTGCCCGGCCCGCTGTCGGCGGCCGCGTCGGCCGGCGTCTCCAGGTGCTCGGCTTGCGTCGGCGGCCGCCAGAACGCCCGCGACCACACCCGGCTGACCGCGACGAGCGTCAGCAGGCTGGTGACCACCCCCGCGGCCACGAGCAGCCCCGGCAGCACCCCACCGGCCGAGACGCCGGCCTGCAGCAGCCCGAGCTTGCCGAGGAAGCCCGACATGGGCGGGATGCCCGCGAGGTTCAGCGCCGGCACCAGGTACAGGACGGCGAGCAGGGGCGAGGCCGCGGCCAGACCGCCCAGCCGGGCGACCGTCGTGCTGCCGCCCTGGCGCTCGACCAGCCCGGCCACGAGGAACAGCGTCGCCTGGATGACGATGTGGTGGACCACGTAAAAGATCGCCCCGGCCAGCCCCGCCTCGGTGGAGAGCGCGATCCCGAACACCATGTAGCCGATGTGGCTGACCAGCGTGAACGAGAGCATGCGGCGCAGGTCGGTCTGGGCGATGGCGCCCAGGATGCCGACGACCATCGTGGCCAGCGCGGCGCACATCAGCAGGGTGTCCAGCGCACCGCCGGGGAACAGCAGCGTCTGGGTGCGGATGATCGCGTAGACGCCGACCTTGGTGAGCAGCCCGGCGAAGACGGCGGTGACCGGTGCGGGCGCGGTCGGGTAGCTGTCGGGCAGCCACGCCGACAGCGGGAAGACCGCGGCCTTGATGCCGAAGGCGACCAGCAGCATCCCGTGCAGCAGCATCCGCGTGCCGTCGGGGATGTCTCCCAGGCGCAGTGCCAGCTGCGCCAGGTTGGTCGTCCCGGTGGCCGCGTAGACCAGGCCGATCGCAGCCAGGAAGAGCAGCGAGCTCATCAGGCTGACGATGATGTAGGTGATGCCGCCGCGGATGCGGGGCGCCGTGCCGCCGAGGGTCAGCAGCACGTAGCTCGCGGTGAGCAGCACCTCGAAGCCGACGTAGAGGTTGAACAGGTCGCCGGCCAGGAAGGCGAAGCCCACCCCCGCCATCAGCACGAGGAAGGTGGGGTGGAACACCGAGACCGGCGAGCTGTGCGGCCCGTCGGCGACGCCCTGGCCCACGGAGAACAGCAGCACCCCGAGCCCGACGGTCGAGGCGACCACGATCATCAGCGCCGACAGCCGGTCGACGACCAGCATGATCGCCTGCGGTACCGGCCAGTCGCCCACGGCCACCGCCACCGCGCCGTTGGCGTCGGCGAGCACGAGCATCGCCACCGCCACGCCGAGCACGGTGCCGATGGCCGCCAGGCTGACCAGCCGCTGCACCCGCGGATAGCGCCTGAGCAGCAGCGACAGCGCGGCACCGAGCAGCGGGACGAGCACCGGCACCGGCGCCAGGACGCGCATCACCTCGTCCGCCCGCGGGTCGGGGGCAGGTCGACGTCGTCGGAGGCGGTGTCGGGAAAGCGCCGCGCCAGCTGCGCCTCCGGGTCGGGCGGTCCGCCGACGACGTCGCCCATCGCCCGGTCCTCGGGGTCCAGGTGGACCGGGTCGATGTCGTCGGGGTCCATCGCGTCGGCGTGCCGGGGGCTCCGCGCGGCGACCCGGCGGTCCTCCTCGTCGGTGTGCACGACCTCCTGGCGGACCAGCCGCCACGAGCGGTGGATGACCGCCAGCAGGAACGCCGAGATCCCGAAGGTGATGACGATCGCGGTGAGGACGAGCGCCTGCGGGAGCGGATCGCTGATCTCCCCGGGACCGGCGTGACCGAGGATCGGTGCCTCCCCGGCCGGGCCGCCGGACGACAGCAGCAGCACGTTGGTGGCGTTGCCCAGCAGCAGGAACCCGAGCAGGACGCGGGTGAGGCTGCGGTCGAGCAGCAGGTAGACGCCGGCGGCGTACAGGCCGGCGATGACCACGGGCAGGACGACGGTGGGGGTCACCGTGCGATCACCTCCTCGGCGGCGGGGTCGCGGTCCTCGCCCTCCTCCTCCTGGCGGTCCAGCTCGGCGCCCAGGCTGCGCAGCACGTCGAGGACCAGCCCCACCACGACGAGGTAGACCCCCATGTCGAAGAAGAGCGCCGTCACCAGGGTCACGTGGCCGAGCACCGGCAGGGTGGCCTCGAAGAACGCCGTCTCGAGCACCTGCGCGCCCAGCGCCAGCCCCACCACCCCGGTGCCGCCGGAGAGCAGCAGACCGAGCCCCAGCAGGACGCCGGGATCGACCGGCGCGGCCTCGCCCAGCTCGTACCGCCCGCCGGCCAGGTAGCGGAGCACCAGCGCGAGCCCGGCCACCAGCCCGCCGGCGAACCCGCCGCCGGGCGCGTTGTGCCCGGCGAACAGCAGGTACACCGAGAGCACGAGGACGGCGTGGAACAGCAGCCGGGTGACCACCTCGAAGATCAGCGAGCGCCGGCGCGGGGAGAGCGTCGAGGTGGCGGCCAGCCACTGCGCCCGCGGTGCCCGGCGGCCGTGCGGCACCCGCTGCTCGTCCTCGGCGGTGGCCCGCGCGAGCGCCCCGGCCCGGCCGCGCAGGAAGACCAGGCTGGCCACCCCGGTCGCGGCGACGACGAGGACGGAGATCTCGCCGAAGGTGTCCCACGCGCGGATGTCCACCAGCGTGACGTTCACGATGTTGTCGCCGTGGGCCTCCCGGGCCAGCTCCGGGTACTCCACCGACACCGGTGGCGCCTCCCGGGCGGCGAGGGCCACCGCGCTGGCCACGCCCATGAAAACCCCGACCGCCGTCGCCACCACGCCGCGGCTCCAGCGGGTGCGGGCGCGGGAGCTCCCGCCGACCTCGAGCGGCAGCTTGCGCAGCACCAGGACGAAGGCGACGAGGGTGACCGACTCGATGAGCACCTGGGTCAGGGCGAGGTCGGGCGCCCCGTGCACGACGAAGAGGACGGCCAGGCCGTACCCGGTGAGCCCGACGACGACGGCGGCGGCCAGGCGCTGGTGGATGCGCACGGCGAGCACCGCGGCCACCAGCACCAGAGCCCCGGTGATCGCCTGGAGCGGGTTGTCCCAGGCCCGCCACTCCGCGGGCCAGACACCCCGGACGAGGAGGAGACCCCCGGGCAGGGCGAGCACCGTGACCAGGATGACGCCGAGGTAGACCGGCAGCGAGCCGCGCTGGGTGGACCCGGTTACCACGACGGCCAGCCGGTCGAGCCCCTGGAGGACGTTCCAGTACCCGGTGTCCGCGGAGACCGGGACGCCCACCCGGCGCTGCAGCCGCCAGACCGGGCGGCGGGCCAGGAACAGCGCCGCACCGGTGAGCAGGGTGACCGCGGAGAGGGCGAGGGCCGGGGTGAGGCCGTGCCACAGCGCCAGGTGCTCCTCCTCGGGCAGCAGCTGCGGCAGTGGCTCGGTGGCAGCGGCGACGAGCGGGTCGAGGGCGGACGCCGCCAGCCCGCCGGCGAGGCCGGCCAGCGCCAGCACCACGGGCGCGGTGAGGAACAGCGGCCCCGGCGGGTGCTCGAGCTCCTCGGGCGCGGTCGCCGGCAGGTCGGGCTTGCGGGCGAACGCGCCCCAGAGGAAGCGGGCGGTGTAGGCGACGGTCAGCACCGAGCCGACGACGAGCCCGACCAGCACGACGGTGGCGGCGGTCCGGTCGGGCAGGGCGCCGTCCCACAGCGCGGTGAAGGCCGCCTCCTTGCCGACGAAGCCGATCAGCGGTGGCAGGCCGGCCATGGACGCCGAGGCGAGGACCGCGGCGGTGGCGAGCACCGGGAGCCGGCGCCCCATCCCGGAGAGCTCCCGCATGTCCCGCGTCCCGGTGGCGTGGTCGAGCACCCCGACGGAGAGGAAGAGGGTGGACTTGAAGAGCCCGTGGGCCAGCACCATGGCCAGCCCGGCCTTCCCCAGCGCCGCGCTGCCGCCGCCCACCAGGGTGAGCAGGAAGCCCAGCTGGCTGACCGTCCCGAACGCGAGCAGCAGCTTCAGGTCGAACTGGCGCAGTGCCCGGTAGCCGCCGACCAGCATCGTGGTGACGCCGACGCCGAGGACGACGAACCGCCAGCCCGGGACGTCGGCGTACCCGGGCGCCAGCCGGGCGACCAGGTAGATGCCGGCCTTCACCATGGCCGCGGCGTGCAGGTAGGCGCTGACCGGCGTCGGCGCCTGCATGGCCGCGGGCAGCCAGAAGTGGAAGGGCACCATGGCCGACTTGGTGAGCGCGCCGAGCAGCACCAGCAGCACGCCGCCGACGACGAGGCCGCCGTCGCCCGGCGCGGCGACGATCTCCGACAGCAGCGTGCTGCCGGCCGCCTGCGACAGCAGGATCAACCCGGCCAGCATCGCCAGGCCGCCCGCCGTGGTGAGGATCAGCGCCTGGCCCGCGGCCCGCCGGCCGGCCACCTTGGCGCCGGAGTCGCCGATCAGCAGGTAGGAGAAGACGGTGGTCAGCTCCCAGAACACGTAGAGCAGGAAGACGTCGTCGGCCAGGACCAGGCCGAGCATCGCCCCGGCGAACGCCGTGAGCTGGCCGGCGAGCCGTCCGGACCCTTCGTCCTCGGGCTCCACGTAGCGGGCGCAGTAGACGAGCACCAGCGCCCCGACGCCGGTGACCAGGCCGGCGAAGATCAGTGCCAGCGCGTCCAGCCGCAGGGCCACCGACAGGTCGAGCGCGGGGACCCACGGGACGGTCTCGGTGATCTCCCCGCCGTCGAGCACCGTGGGCAGCCGGGTCAGCGCCCACGCCAGGCCGGCGGCCGGGACGAGCGCGAGGGCCAGGAAGGCCTGCCGGCCCCACCACCGCACGAGCACCGGCGCGGCGAGCGCCGCGACGACGTGCGCGAGCAGCAGCAGGATCACGGATCTCCAGGTGGCACGGCGGTCTCGGGACGCGCGCGCGCCCGATCGGGCAGTACCGCCGTCCCACCGCGGCGAAACTCAGCGCCCCGGCGTCACCAGCCCGCTCTCGTGGGCGGACGCGACGACCTGCACCCGGTCGCCCCGGCCACGATCAGGGTCCCTGATCATGGAGCGTCCTCCCTCACGGTGTGCGGTGAGGGAGGACGCGCCGCGGTGCGGGAGGACGGCGTCCGGCGGCGACGGCGGTGGGAGCGGGCGGCCGGCGACGGCGGTCCCGCGCGAAGACGACGATGGCGGTCACGGCGGCCGGACGGCGACCGTCAGCCCTCCGCGGTCTCCGCAGCGGCCAGCCACTCCTCCTCGACCTGCTCCTTCTCCGCCTGCAGCTCCTTGAGCCGGGCGTCGAGCTCGGCGGCCTTCGCGTAGTCGGTGGCCGCCGCGGCCAGCTGCTCGTGCAGCTTCTTCTCGTCGGCGTCCAGCTTGAGCATCCGCCGCTCCAGCTTGGCCGCCTCCTTCTTGGCCGCCCGCGCCTCCGCCGCCGACACCGCGGGGGCCGCGGTGGAGGGCGCACCGACCGGCCGCGGGCCGTCGCTCCCGGCCGCCGTGGTCAGCGGGGCACCGCCGGCGGCGCGGCGGCGCAGGTACTCCTCCACCCCGCCAGGGAGCTCGGCCAGCGTCCCGTCGCCGAGCAGCGCGACCACCTTGTCGCACACCCGGTCGACGAAGTAGCGGTCGTGGCTCACCACCAGCACGGTGCCGGGGAAGCTGTCGAGCAGGTCCTCCAGCGCGGTGAGGGTGTCGATGTCCAGGTCGTTGGTCGGCTCGTCGAGGACCAGCACGTTCGGCTCGGCCATGAGCAGCCGCAGCAGCTGGAGCCGCCGCCGCTCGCCGCCGGAGAGGTCGCCGACCGGCGTCCACTGCCGGTTCGCGGCGAAGCCGAACCGCTCGGCCAGCGACGAGGCGGAGATCTCCTGGTTGCCGATGCGGGCGACGCGGGCGACCTCCTGCACCGCCTCAACCACGCGCAGCGTCCGGGGCAGCTCGGTGACGTGCTGCGACAGGTAGGCCGGCGCCACGGTCTGCCCGACGACGACGGTCCCCGAGTCGGGTTGCGTCTCCCCCACCAGCAGCTTGAGCAGCGACGTCTTGCCCGCGCCGTTGACCCCGACGATGCCGATCCGGTCGCCGGGGCCCACGTGCCAGGTCAGGTCCCGGAACAGGGGCCGCGGGCCCTCCTCGGTGGGGACGGCGTAGTCGACGTCCTCGACGTCGTAGACGGTCTTGCCCAGACGCCGGGCGGCGAAGCCCTTCAGCGCCATCGAGTCCCGCGCCGGCGGCTCGTCGGCGATCAGCGCCTGGGCGGCCTCGATGCGGAACTTCGGCTTGCTGGTGCGGGCGGGCGGGCCGCGCCGCAGCCAGGCCAGCTCCTTGCGCACCAGGTTCAGCCGGCGCTCCTCGGTGACCGAGGCGATCCGCGCGCGCTCGGCCCGGGCCAGCGTGTAGGCCGAGTAGCCGCCCTCGTAGGAGTGGACGTTCCCGTCGGCGACCTCCCACGTGGTCGTGCAGACCTCGTCGAGGAACCAGCGATCGTGGGTGACGACGACCATGCCGCCGCTGCGCTGCTTCACGTACTCGGCGAGCCAGGCCACGCCCTCGACGTCGAGGTGGTTCGTGGGCTCGTCGAGCACGAGCAGGTCCAGCGGCCGGATGAGCTGGGCGGCCAGCGCCACGCGCCGCCGCTCGCCACCGGACATGGGGGCGACCGGGGCGTCGAGGCCCAGTCGGTCGAGCTCCAGGCCGGTGAGCACCGAGCGGACGGCGGGGTCGCCGGCCCACTCGTGCTCGGCGGCGAACATCGACGGCGGCAGCACGACGTCGCGCACCGTCGTCCCCGGTGGGAGGGTGCCGGACTGGTCGAGCACGCCCATCGCGAGGTCGCCGCGGCGGGTCACGCGGCCGGAGTCCGGGTCGTCGGCACCGGTGATCAGCGACAGCAGCGTGCTCTTGCCGCCGCCGTTGCGGCCGACGATGCCGATCCGCTCGCCGGCGGCGACGCCGAGCGAGACGTCGTCGAGGATCACGGTGGTGCCGTGCGCCTTGTGCACCCGCTCGAGGTTGACCAGGTTGAGGGGCGCGCTCATCGGCTGCTCGGATAAGTCATGGGCCCTCAGTATCCGACGGGCGCCTCCTCCGGGACCACGGCGGCCCCGGACGCGGTCGACCGCGGCAGCCGCAGGCAGGCCAGGACGCCGAGCGCGACGACGACCCCGACGGCCAGGAAGGCCCCCTCCAGCCCGGCCGCGGCGACCACCGGCGGGATCGCCAGGTTGCCGGCGATGCCGCCGAGCGCCAGGGCCAGGGACATCGCCGAGACGGCGGTGGCCCGGTGCGCGGCGGCCGCCCGCGTGTGCAGCACGGCGCTGAGCAGCGGCCAGGCCGAGCCGTGCGCGAGGTACTGCAGCACGAAGCCGGTGGCGGCCACGGCGAGCAGGTCGGGGCCGGCCAGCGTGGCCAGCGCCACGCCGCCGAGGAGGGAGAGCACCGCGCAGGCAGCCCGGGTGGACCCGCGCAGCAGGCGCCGCAGCGCGGGCGCGGCCACGGCACCGAGCGCGGCCGCGGCGAAGGAGCCGGCCAGGACGACGCCGTAGACGGCCGCACCGTCGTCGCGGTCGCCCGCCAGCTCGCTGAACCGCACGGGGCCCAGCAGCTCGCACGCCACCAGCCCGGCCCCGCCGATGCCGGTGAGCAGCAGGACCACCCGCATCGGCCCGTCGGTGACCGACAGCCGCACGGCCGCGCCCACCGCCGCCGGCACCGCGCGCAGCCCGCTCCCCAACGCGGCACGGGCGCTGCCCTGCCGAGGGGGCCGGACCTCGGTCAGCAGCCGCAGCACGGCCACCACGTAGACGACGTCCAGCACCGCGGCGCCGAGGTAGGGCAGCGCCAGCCCCGCCGCCCCCGAGCTCCCGGCCAGCGCCGGGAGGAACCCGCCGGCCACCGCGCCGACCGCGAGGCTCGCCCCGTCGGCGGCCGAGTGCTTCGCCAGGCCGGGGGCGACGTCGGCGCCGGGCTCCAGCCGGTGCACGGTGTCCACGTACCAGGCCTCGACCGGGCCGGAGTCCAGCACACGCCCGAGCCCGAGCGCCAGGATGCCGACCAGGAACCCGGCGAAGGACGTCGCCGTCGCGAACAGCAGGCAGGAGACGAGGTGCAGCACCGCCCCGGCGATCACGACCGGGCGGCGGCCGAGGACGTCGGCCAGCCCGCCGGTGGGCAGCTCCAGCGCCACGACGACGGCGCCGTGCACGGTGAACAGGACGCCGATCTCGCCCAGTGTGAGGCCGCGCGCCTGCGCGAGCAGGACCGTGATCGGCGTGGTGAGCCCCACCGGCAGCCAGCGCAGCGCCGTCAGGCCGACCAGCCGCCGGGTGGCGGAGCGGATCGTCCCGGGCGGAGTCACAGCGGGTCCCGCACCGGGACGATGTCGACGAGCGCGAACACCAGCTCGGTCCCCTCGGCCGGCGTGGCCGCCGGGTGCTCGTCCATCCAGCGCTCCAGCACGGCACCGAGCTCGTCGGCCAGCGCCCGTGCCTGGTCGGGGCGGACGCGGACGACGTAGTCGCTCATCGATGCCGCGGCCTTCCACTCCGGGCCCAGGTCGGCCTCCTGCGCCTGCCAGGCGTCGAGCACCCGGGCGTGCACGTCGAGCTGCAGGCGGGTCATCTCGTCCTGGACCTCCGTGCCGCCCTCCTGGGCCTGGAGGTCGGAACGCTGCCAGCTGGTCATCCGGTGCCGGGCCCGCCACCAGCGCTCGCGACCGCTCCCCTGGCCCTCCACCTCCTCGACGAAGCCGTGGGCCGCGAGCTGGCGCAGGTGGTAGCTCGTCGACCCGCTGCTCTCCCCCACCGCGCGGGCCAGCCCGCTGGCCGTCGCCGGGCCGTGCAGGCGCAGAAGGCCGAGCAGGCGGTTGCGCAGCGGGTGCGACAGCGCGCGCAGGGCGCGGACGTCGGTCACCTGGACGGCCGGCTCCGGAGGTTCGGGTAGACGGGTCACAGCCGGAGGCTAGGAGCGCAAAGAGTTGTTTGCAAAGACTTCTTTGCATCTTGCCGCCACGACCACCCGCGACCGCCGACCGGCGCCGCCGGACCACCGGGGTGGATGCCTCCGGGGCGCAGGGGAAGACGCCGGGCGCTCCCGGGGTTAGGCTCACCGCTAGTTGAGCTCTCAACCAAGGAGGCCGGCATGCCTGCCGTGACCGTCGAGGACACCACCACCCTGCCGCGGGTCCCGCTGCCCGCCCCCCGCACGGTGCGTCGCCGCACCCGGTCGGTGACGACGGCGCCGTCCGGCTTCGAGGGCGAGGGCTTCCCGGTGCGCCGCGCTTTCGCCGGCGTCGACCTGCGCGCGCTCGACCCGTTCATCCACATGGACCAGATGGGCGAGGTCGAGTACGCCCCCGGCGAGCCCAAGGGCACCAGCTGGCACCCGCACCGCGGCTTCGAGACCGTCACCTACCTCATCGACGGCACCTTCGAGCACGCCGACTCCCACGGCGGTGGCGGCACGATCAGCAACGGCGACACCCAGTGGATGACCGCCGGCGGCGGCGTCCTGCACATCGAGCGGCCGCCGGAGCAGCTCGTGATGAGCGGCGGCCTGTTCCACGGGCTCCAGCTCTGGGTCAACCTGCCCAAGGCGCAGAAGTGGGTCGAGCCGCGCTACCAGGACCTGCGCGCCCAGGAGTCGGTGCTGCTGGCCAGCCCGGACGCCGGCGCGCTGCTGCGGGTGATCGCCGGCGACGTCGGCGGGCACACCGGCCCGGGGTCGACGTACACCCCGATGGCGATGGTGCACGCGACCGTGGCCCCCGGCGCGACGCTGGACCTGCCCTGGCGGCCGGACTTCAACGCGCTCGTCTACGTGCTCTCCGGCGCCGGCTCGGTCGGCATCGACGGCGCCCCGGTGCGCACCGGCCAGCTCGCGGTGCTCGGCCCCGGCGACACGGTGACCGTGCGCGGGGCGGTGCGCCAGGAGTCACGCACGCCGGCGCTCGACGTCGTCATCCTGGGCGGCGCCCCCATCCGCGAGCCGATCGCCATGTACGGCCCATTCGTGATGAACACCCGGCAGGAGGTCGCGGACGCCTTCACCGACTTCCAGGCCGGCCGGCTCGGGTCGATCCCGGCACAGCGCGTCGAGGGACCGGTTCCCCACGCCGGCGTCCGGGGTGAGACTGCTGGGGACGACGAGCAGTAGGAGCCGCGCCATGAGCAACCTGGAACCGCGTCCACCGGCCCGCGACATGGGCGGGCTCGCAGGCACCACCGCCGGTCCCGCGCTGGACCTGCTCGCGGGCAAGGAGGTGCTGCTCGGCGAGAGCACCCGCGTGCGCCGGCTGCTGCCGACGCTCGGGCGGCGGATGGTCGGCGCCTGGGTGTTCGTCGACCACTACGGCCCCGACGACATCACCTCCTCCCCCGGCATGCAGGTGCCGCCGCACCCGCACACCGGCCTGCAGACGGTGTCCTGGCTGCTCCACGGCGAGGTGCACCACCGCGACTCGCTGGGCAGCGACGTGCGGTTCCGCCCCGGCGAGCTGGCGCTGATGACGGCGGGGCACGGCATCGCCCACTCCGAGCAGTCGCCGGCCACCCACCCGCGGTTCCTGCACGGAGCCCAGCTGTGGGTGGCGTTGCCCGAGGGCGATCGCGAGGTGGCCCCGCACTTCGAGCACCACGCGCAGCTGCCGGGCTTCAGCTCCGACGGGCTCAGCGCGACGGTGCTCATGGGCTCCTTCGGCGGGGTGACCTCACCGGGGCGGGCGTACACCCCGCTGGTCGGCGTCGACCTGGACCTCGCCGACGGCGCCGACGTCGAGGTGCCCCTGGAACCGGACTTCGAGCACGGGCTGCTGACCTCCTCGGGTTCGGTGTCGGTCGACGGCGTCCCGCTCGAACCGGGCGCGATGCTCTACCTCGGCACCGGACGGCGGACGCTCCGGGTGCGCGCGGGTGCGGCGTCCCGGCTGCTGCTGCTCGGTGGCGAGCCGTTCGAGGAGCGCCTCGTCATGTGGTGGAACTTCGTCGGCCGGTCGGGCGAGGAGATCGCCGAGTACGCCGCGCAGTGGAACGCCGAGTCCCGGCGCTTCGGCACGGTCGTCGGCTACGACGGCGACCGGCTGGAGGCCCCGCCGCTGCCGCCGGTCGCGCTCCGGCCGCGCGGCCGCGTCCGCTGAGGCAGGCTGCGAGCATGACCGACTCCCCCGGACCCGACCCGCGGCTGCTGCAGTTCGTCGCCGAGCAGCGCTGGGGCGTGCTCGCCACGATCAAGCGCGACGGCCGGCCGCAGCTGTCCAACGTCGGCTACGCCTGGGACGACGGCCTCGTCCGCGTCTCGGTGACCGCCGACCGCGCGAAGACCCGCAACCTGCAGCGCGACCCCCGGGTGACGCTGCACGTGGCGTCGAAGGACTTCTGGACGTGGGTCGCCGTCGAGGGCACCGCCGAGCTCACCCCGGTGGCGCAGGACCCGCACGACGCCGCCGTCGAGGAGCTCATCGCCTACTACCGCGGCGTCTCCGGCGAGCACGAGGACTGGGACGAGTACCGGGCCGCGATGGTCGCCGACCGGCGCCTGGTCGTCCGGTTCCGCCCCGAGCACGCGTACGGCCAGCTGCCGTCCTGACCCCGGCGGCGCCGGTGCGCCCCGTTCGCACCGGCTGCCGGGCAGGGGTCACCCGGCGGGGACCTCCATCACGGAGAACGACGCGCCCCACGGGTCGGCGACGACCGCGAACCGGCCGTACTCGGTGTCCTCGGCCGGGAGCAGCACCTTCCCGCCCGCGGCCGTCACCGTGGCGACCGCGCCGTCGGTCGAGCTCACCGCGAAGCAGGTCGACCAGCCCTTCGGCGCCCCGGGGACGACGCCGCCGAGGCCGCCCAGCGGGTCGCCGCCGGTGGCGAAGGTCGTGTAGCCCTCCGCGCCGGGGATCTCCTCGAAGCGGAACCCGAAGACCGCGGTGTAGAACTCCCGGGCCGCCGCCGGGTCGTCCGCCGCGAGCTCGTTCCAGACCAGCGAGCCGGGCTCGTTGTAGCGCTGCACACCGGTGTGCTCACCGGACTGCCACAGCCCGAACGGGTTCCCCTGCGGGTCGAGCGCGATGACCATCGTGCCCATCGGCCCGACCTCCATCGGCTCCACCACCACCGTCCCGCCCGCATCCCGGATGCGGGCGGCCGCGACGGCCGCGTCGTCGCTCGCGAAGTACGTGGTCCACCGGGGCGGGTCGTCCGGGTCCATCTGCGGGCCCAGCCCGGCCACCTGCCGCCCGTCCTTCTCGGCGTTCAGGTAGCCGCCGAAATCGGGGTCACCGCCGGTGTACTGCCAGCCCAGCAGCTCGCCGTAGAACTGCCTCGCCGCCTCCAGGTCGGCGGCGCCGTAGTCGACCCAGCAGGGGGTGCCGGGCGGCCAGGGGGTCTCTCGAGTGGGCATGGTTGCCTCCTCCTGTTGTGGGAGAGGTCACGGTCCCACCGGGCACCGACAGTTCGTCAGGTCAGAACGTCCCGCCGCCGCTGCGGCCCCCGCCGCCGAACGAGCCACCCCCGCCGAGGCCCCCGCCGCCGAAGCCGCCGCCCCCGGAGCGGCCGCCGAACCCGCCACCGAAGCCGCCGGAGCTCCCACCGAACCCGCGGCCGCCGCCCATCAGGATGCCGCCGAGCACGAGGCTGCCCAGGTCGACGCCACCGCGGCGGTAGCCGCCGCCGTAGCCCCCGAAGCCACCGGGCCCGTACCCGGAGCGCCACCGGCCGACGTCGTCCTGCGCCAGGTCGAGCGCGTGCTGGGCGAGCAGGCCGGCCTGGTGGGCCTCGCGGAGGGCGGCCACCGGGTCGGTGCGCCCCAGCCCGACGGCGGCGTCCAGGTGCCGCCGGGCCTCGGCCAGCCGGGTGCGGGCCTCCGGGCCCACGGCCCCGCGCCGGGTGTCGACGAAGTCGGCCGCCGCACCCACGGCCGCACGGGCGGTGAGCAGCGCCTGGTCGAGCGCGGCCGCGGCCCGGCGCGCCTGCGTCTGGGCGTCGCGGGCGGTCGCCAGCGCCTCCTCCAGGGCGGCGTCGGCGTCCTCCAGCTGCCGCAGCGCGGCCAGCGGGTCACCCGGGGCGCCGTCGGCCGGTCGCAGCGCGGCGTCCGCCGCCACGAGCGCGGCCTCGGCGCGGGCGATCTGCGGCGGCAGGCCGCTGCGGTCACCTCCGGACACCAGCGCCCGGGCCTCGGCGAGGTCCTTCTCCGTCTCCGCGCGCACCGCGCCCACCCGGTCGGCGGCCGCATCGAGGTCCGCGGCCAGTCGGCCCACGGCGTCCAGCAGCGTGCCGGTCTGCGCGACCGCGTCCTCGGCGGCGCGGATGTCCCCCACCGCCTGCCCGCCGCGGCCGGCGGCGAGCGCCTCGCTGGCCTCGCGCACCTCGTCGTCGGCGGCGTCGAGCCGGGCGGCGGCCTCCTGCACGTTGTCGGCGACGGCGGTCACCGCCGAGCCGGCGTACCGCTCCCGGACATCCGCCAGCCGCCGCTCCTCCTCGGGGAGCCGGGCGCGCAGCGCCGCGATGCGGGGCTCCAGGCCGGCGAGCACCTCGGGGGCGGTCCGCTCCAGGTCGCGCAGCTGCTCGAACGCCGCGCTCAGCTCGTCGAGCCGGGCGCCGGCGGCACCGGTGAGCGCCAGGATCTCGGCAAGCATCCGGCGGGTGGTGGGGTCGTCCTCCGGAACGTCGTCGTCCAGCTGCTGGCGCACGGTGAAGGCGCGGCCGAGGTCGGCCTTCGACTGCGCCAGCGCGGCGCCGAAGCCGACGACGGCCTCCTCCCCGTACTGCGCGCGGGCGAAGTCGAGGTCCAGCTGCGAGGTCTTGACCGCCTCGTCCAGCACGAGCAGCGCCTCGCTGGCGCGGCCCTGGAGCTGGTCGGTGGGCACGCCCTCGTGCGGGTCGGGCTCGGTGCGCCGGCGATCCGGGGGCAGCGCACCGCCGCGGGCGCGGCGCGACCGGGTGAGCAGGTAGGCGCCGCCCCCGACCACGGCGATCCCGCCGAGGACCAGCAGCACGCCCGAGCCGCCGGAGCCCCCGTCGGCGGCTTCGACCGGCTCGTCCCCCGCCGCCGCCCCGCCGTCGCGCAGCAGCTCGGCGAACGCGGCCACCGCGCCGGCCCAGTCGCCGTCGGAGAGCCGCGGGGCGACCCGCTCATCGGTCAGCTCGTCGAACTCCCCGCCGATGACGGGGAAGTCGGCCGGCCGCACCGTGCCGTACCGCTCGTCGTCGACGGCGACGGCCAGCAGCGCGTCCTCCTCGCCGAGCTGGCTCAGCTCGGCCGTGGCCTGGGCCCACTCGCCCTGGTCCGCGCCGGAGAAGCTGGACACGAAGACCACGTGCAGCTCGGTCCCGGTGTCCGCGCGCAGGTCGTCGACCACGTCCCGCACCTGCGCCACGCTGCCGTCGAGCGCACCGACCTCGTCGGTCACCTGGTCGGCCAGCCGGAACGGGGGCACCGCCCACGCCGGACCGCCGCCGAGCACGAGGACGGCGAGGACCCCCAGCACCACGCAGAGCCGGCGCACGGGAACCTCCAGGACGGCGGACGTCGGTCGGCAGAACCCTACCGACGGCGGAGGCGTCCGGCCCGGGCGCGGTGGGTAGCCCGCACCCGCCGACCCACCGCCTGCGAGGAGACCCGCGTGCCCGAGCCCGACTCCGTCCCCGCCGCCGACCTGCCGCCGCGGACGGTCCGCCGCGCCGGCGGCTGGGCCGTGGGCAATCGGGGGGACGACGAGTACTTCGCCGTCTCCCGCCGCTGCCGCCACCAGCTGGCCGACCTCGCCGAGGGCAGCGTCGACGCCGACGGGTGCCTGGTCTGCCCGTGGCACCAGAGCCGCTACGACGTGCGCACCGGCGAGATGGTCGACGGCCCCCGCGGCTTCCTGGGCTACCACGGGCCGGCGCCCGGCTACAGCGGGCTGGTCCGGCTGGTGGGCAGCATCGCGCGGTTGCGGGTCGGCCAGGCGGTCCGCCGCGGCGACGACGTCGTCGTCACCGACTGAGGCATAGGAAGCTATACGTGCGTTTCCTGGCGCGGAGACGCATGGATAGCTTCCTATGCCTGGGGGCGCCCGCGGTCAGCCCTGCTCGGCCCGCGGCAGGGGCTGGTCCCGGCCGAGGAAGGGGGTCGGATCGTCGTCCCGGGCCCGCCCGCCGGTATCCGGCCGGGTGGCCGCACCGGCGTGCAGCACCTCCTCGGGGGACCGCGGGTGGAGGACGCCGTCGCGGATCTCCTCGGCCCAGTGGCAGCTGACCAGCCGGCCCGGACCCAGCTCCCGGAGGACCGGGATCTCGTCGTCGCAGCGGGTCTCCTGCCGCCACGGGCAGCGGGTGTGGAACCGGCAGCCGCTGGGCGGGTCGGCCGGCGACGGCAGGTCACCGGCCAGCAGGATCCGCTCCCGCTCCTCCTCGATCTCCGGGTCGGGCACCGGCACGGCGCTCATCAGCGCCCGCGTGTAGGGGTGCAGCGGCTGCTCGTAGAGGTCGTCGGCGGGCGCCTGCTCCACCAGCGAGCCGAGGTACATGACGCCGACGACGTCGCTGATGTGCCGGACGACGGCGAGGTCGTGCGCGATGACCAGGTAGGTGAGGCCCAGCCGCTCCTGCAGCTCCTCGAGCAGGTTGAGCACCTGGGCCTGCACCGACACGTCCAGCGCGGACACCGGCTCGTCGGCGATCAGCAGGTCCGGCTCCAGCGCGACCGCGCGGGCGATGCCGATCCGCTGCCGCTGGCCGCCGGAGAACTCGTGCGGGTAGCGGCGCAGCGCGGCCGAGGGCAGCCCGACGGCGTCCAGCAGCCCGCGGATCTTCTCCGCGATCCCGGCCTTCCCGCCGGCGAGGCCGTGCGCGCGCAACGGCTCGGAGAGCAGCGACTCCACGTTCTGCCGCGGGTCCAGGCTGCCCAGCGGATCCTGGAAGACCATCTGCATCCGCTGCCGCATCTGCCGGAGCGGCTCGCCCTTGAGCGCGGCGACGTCGGTGCCGTCGAAGAGCACCCGCCCGGAGGTGGGCTCCTCCAGCCGCAGGATGGCGCGGCCCAGCGTCGACTTGCCGCAGCCCGACTCCCCGACCAGCCCGTAGGTGGCGCCCCGGGGCACGGTGAGCGAGACGCCGTCCACCGCCTGCACGTGCCCGACCGTGCGGTCGAAGAAGATCCCCTTGCGGATCGGGAAGTGGACCTTGAGGTCCTCCACCCGCAGCAGGTCGTCCTGCCCGGTGTTCGGGACGCCGGCGGTGGGGACGGCGGTCATCGGGCGGCTCCGGAGGCGGTGGCGCCCGACGGCGCGGACGGGTGCTCGAGCGGGTGGCGGCAGCGCAGCTCCCGGCCGGGGCCGTCCGGCACCAGCGGCACGGTGCTGCCCGACACCTCGGTCAGGCAGTCGTCCTGGGCGTTGTCGCAGCGCGGGGCGAAGGCGCACCCCTCCGACCACGGGATGGCGTCGCGGGCCGAGCCGCGGATGGGCGTGAGCGGGGCCCCGCGGGCGGAGTCCAGCCGCGGGACCGACGACAGCAGCCCGCCGGTGTAGGGCTGGCGGGGGCGGGCGAACAGGTCCCGCCGGTCCGCCGTCTCGATGATCTTGCCGGCGTACATGACGTGCACCCGGTCGCACAGCCCGGCGACCACGCCGAGGTCGTGGGTGATCATCACCAGCGCCGTCCCCGAGTCGACGACGAGCTCGCGCAGCAGCTCCAGGATCTGCGCCTGGATGGTGACGTCGAGCGCCGTCGTCGGCTCGTCGGCGATCAGCAGCCGCGGCGCGCAGGCCAGCGCCATCGCGATCAGCGCCCGCTGCCGCATGCCGCCGGAGAGCTGGTGGGGGTACTCCTTCAACCGCCGGGATGGGTCCGGGATGCCGACCCGGTCGAGCAGCCGGACGGCCTCGTCCCGCGCCTCGGCCTTGGACATCTCGCGGTGCTCCAGCAGCACCTCGGTCACCTGCGTACCGATCGGCACGGTGGGGTTGAGCGAGGAGAGGGGGTCCTGGAAGACCATGCCCATGTCGGCGCCCCGCAGCCCGCGCAGCACGTGGTCGGGGGCGCCGACGAGGTCGTTGCCGTCGAAGCGGACCGAGCCGGTCACCTCCACGCCGCGCCGCGGCAGCAGCCCCATGATCGCCAGCGAGGTGACCGACTTCCCGCAGCCGGACTCCCCCACCAGCCCGACCGTCTCGCCGGGGGCCACCGAGAAGCTGACGCCGTCGACGGCGCGGGTGGACTGCTCACCGCGGCGGGTGAAGCGGACGGCGAGGTCCTCCACCTCGAGCACCGGTGCCTGCAGGGGGCTCACCTCCGGAACTTCGGGTCGAGGGCCTCGCGCAGGCGCTCCCCGAGCAGCGTGAAGCCCAGCGCGACGACGATGATGCACAGCGCCGGCCAGACGGCGAGCGCCGGGCGGATGGAGAGGAAGTCCTGGGCGTTGGCCAGCATCGCGCCCCACTCGGGGCGGGCGATGTCGGGGTCGCCCAGACCCAGGTAGGAGAGCGCGGCGGCCTCGATGATCGCCGTCGCCAGGGACAGCGTCGCCTGCACGATGACCGGCGACAGCGAGTTCGGCAGCACGTGCCCGAACACGATCCGGCCCTTCCGCACGCCCAGCGCCCGCGCCGCGACGGCGTAGTCGCTGCCGCGCTGGGCCAGCATCGAGCCGCGGAGCAGCCGGGCGAAGATCGGCACCTGGACGACGGCGATGGCGATCATCAGCGACAGCTGGCTCTGCCCCAGCAGCACCGAGACGGTGATCGCCATGAGCAGGCCCGGGATCGACAGGATGATGTCGACGAACCGCATGACCACGGTGTCGACCCAGCCGCCGAAGGCACCGGCCAGCACGCCCAGGCTCATCCCCACCACCAGGCCGAGCACGGTGGAGACGACGCCGATGAGCAGCGACTGCCGGGAGCCGTAGATGAGCCGGGAGAGCAGGTCGCGCCCGAGGTTGTCCACGCCGAGCGGGAACCCCTCCATCGACCCGGGGATGGTGCCGGGGCGGATCTCCGACAGCAGGTACTGGGTGACCGGGTCCTTCGGCGCCAGCAGCGGCGCGAACGCCGCCACGAACAGGAAGACCAGGACGATCACCGCGCCGGTGATCGCGACCGGGTCCCGGCGCAGCCGGCGGAAGGCGCTGCGGGTCAGCGACAGCCCGGCGTCCCCCTCGGGCAGCTGCCCGGCCCGGGCGGCGAGGGCGTCGATGCGCTCGCGCTTGTAGTCCCCGAGCGCGGTCATCGCCCCGCCCCCCGGTCCGGTCCCGCACGCTTCATCGCTCCGCTCTCCGGTTCGATTCCGCAAGCTTCATCGCTCCGCTCTCCGGTTCGATTCCGCAAGCTTCATCGCTCCGCTCTCCGGTTCGATTCCGCAAGCTTCATCGAACTCTCACCCTCGGGTCGAGCAGGCCGTAGGAGATGTCGACCAGCAGGTTCACCAGCACGTACACGACCGCCAGCATCAGGATGAAGCCCTGCAGGACGGCGAAATCCCGGAACCGGATCGCGTCGTACAGCGTCGAGCCGACACCGCCGAACGCGAACACCGTCTCGGTGAGCACCGCCCCGGACAGCAGCAGGCCGGTCTGCAGGCCGATCGTCGTCGACACCGGCAGCAGGGCGTTGCGGACGATGTGCCGGCGGCGCACGGTCGCCATCGCCAGGCCCTTGGCGTTCGCCGTCCGCACGTAGTCCTCGTTCACCACGTCGAGCACCGAGGCCCGGGTGATGCGGACGATGATCGCCAGCGGGATCGTGCCCAGCGCGATGGCCGGCAGGACCAGGTGCAGCACCGCGTCCCAGGCGGCGTCCCACTCGCGGGTCAGCAGGCCGTCAAGGACGTAGAAGTTGGTGATGCGGGTGGCGTCGATGCGCACGTCCTGGCGCCCCGACCCCGGCAGCCAGCCCAGCTCGACGGCGAACAGCAGCCGGAGCAGGTACGCGAGGAAGAAGACCGGGATCGCGACGCCGATCAGCGAGCCGACGACGGACGCCGAGTCGAGGAAGCTGCCGTACCGCCGCGCGGCCAGGTATCCGAGCGGGATGCCGACGCCGATCGCGAACAACATCGCGAACAGCGTCAGCTCGATGGTGCCCGGGAAGCGCTCGAGGAAGACCTCGCTCACCGGACGGCCGTACTGCGTCGAGCTGCCGAAGTCGAGCTGGACGGCGCGGCCCAGGAAGCGGAAGTACTGGACGTAGAGCGGCTCGTCGAGGCCGAACAGCTCGTTGTACTGGGCGATCGCCTCCGGAGTGGCACGCTCGCCCAGCGCCGCCTGCGCGGGACCACCGGGAAGGGCGCGCAGCCAGGCGAAGAGGAGGACGGACAGCCCCAGCAGGATCGGGATCAGCTGGAGGAGCCGCCGGACGATGAAGCGGAGCACGCGCTCGGACCAGCCTTTCCGGACACCGCTGTTCTATGCCGGACCCCCGACCGCGCCAGCGGTGGCATCGCTGCCACCGCCGGCGCGGTCGAGGTGGGACGGGGTTACTCCTCCAGGGAGACCGTCGAGAAGTCCTCGGCGGTGAGCGGGCTGGGCTCCAGCCCCTGGACGTTGTCGGCCACGACCAGCGCCGGCGGGGAGTGCGAGATCGGGACCGCCGGGAGGTACTCCTTGATCAGGCGGTTCGCCTCCTGGTACAGCTCGGTCCGGTTGGCCGGGTCGGGCTCGGCGTCGGCCTCGGCCAGCGCGGCGAAGATCTCCGGGGCGCTGAACGCGCCGAACTCCGCGGACGCCTGGTTGTTCTGGTCCTCGGCGAAGAACGTGCCGATGAAGTTGTAGGCGTCGTTGTAGTCACCGGTCCAGCCGAGCAGGTGGATGTCGGCCTGCCCCGCCTGCACCGCCTGCAGGTAGTCCGGGTTCCACTGCAGCGCGACCGGCTCGATGGTCAGGCCGACCTCACGCAGGTCCTCCGCGATCACCTGGAACATCGCGGCCGGGTCCGGCAGGTACGGCCGGCTGACGTCGGTCGGGTAGTAAAAGCGCAGCGTGGTGCCGGCGGCACCGGCCTCCTCCAGCAGCTGGCGGGCCCGCTCCGGGTCGTACTCGTAGGTCGGCACGTCGTCCGCCCAGCCGTCGACCGTCGGCGGCATGAAGTTCGTCGCCACCTCCGCGCCCTCGGGGAGCAGGGAGTTCACGATGGTCTCGCGGTCGATCGCGTGCGCGATGGCCTGCCGGACGCGCGGGTCCTGGAGCGCGGGGTTGGCCTGCGTGCCCTCGACGTTCCCGCCGTTGAAGCCCAGGTACAGGATGTTGAACGGGTCGCGGACGAGGACCTGGAAGCCCTCGCTCTCGAGGGTGTCGTAGTCGGCGGGCGAGACGAAGTCGTAGCCGTCGATCGTGCCGGCCTGCAGCTCCTGCCGGCGGGTGTTCCCCTCGGGGATGGTGCGGAAGATGATCTCGTCGAGCAGGGCCGGCTCGCCCCAGTAGTCCTCGTTGCGGACGATGGTGACCTCGCCGTTGCCGCGGTCCCAGCTGTCGAACTTGAACGGGCCGGTGCCGGTCGGGTGCTCGAGGGCGTACTCGGTGTAGGTGATCGCGTCCTCGCTGCCCGACAGGTTGTCGGCGTCGTACTCCTGCAGCGCCGTCGGGCTCTGGATGGAGAACGCCGGCAGCGACAGCGCGGCGGGGATCTTGCTGGTCACCTGGTTGAAGGTGATGACCGCGGTGTTCTCGTCGACGGCCTCGCAGCCCTCGTAGATGCCGGGGTCCTCGCTGTCGGCGAAGCCGCCGAACACGGCCTGGTAGTAGTACGTGGCGCTGGGGCTCTGCGCGAGACCGTCGAAGTTGTGCCAGCGGTCGAAGTTGAAGCAGACCGCCTCGGCGTTGAAGTCCGTGCCGTCGTGGAACTGCACGCCCTCACGCAGGTTGAAGGTGTACTCGAGGCCGTCCTCGCTCACCTCCCAGTCCTCGGCCAGTGCCGGCTCGAGTTCGGTGCCGCCCGCGGACGTGGTCAGCAGGCCCTCGTGGATCTGGCGGGCGATCCGGAACGTCTCGCCGTCGCTGGCGAACGCCGGGTCGAACATGGCGGGGTCGCCGGCGGCGCCGAAGACCATCGTCCCTCCGGACGCGGCACCCTCCTCGCCGCCGCCCTCGCCGGATTCCCGGTCGCTGGAGGCGCAGGCCGAGAGTGTGACTGCGGTGAGCGCGGCCGCGGACGCGGCGAGCGCTCGACTGGTACGACGACGTGTCATCGCGGAAGACCTGCCTCCTCGGCCACGGCGGGCCGGACGAGTTCCGGACGTGGAGCCCGCGGACGCGAAGGCGTCCACGGATCGCCTGTGGACCCTAGGCGGCGCCCGTCGCTCCCCGGCAGTGCCGGTCGTCCATCGACACCAAGCCGTGACCTTCGTCATCGCCGTGCAGGTCAGCACCGTCACGCGGCGCCGCCGGAGCACTCCGGCCCGTCGTCAGGCCGGCTCCGAGGCCCCCTCAGGTGCTGTCAGGCGTCGATGCGGCGGCGGCCCTCGAAGGCACGGCCGAGCGTGACCTCGTCGGCGTACTCGAGGTCACCGCCCACCGGCAGGCCGCTGGCCAGCCGCGACACGGCCAACCCCATCGGCCCGACCAGCCGCGCCAGGTAGGCGGCCGTCGCCTCCCCCTCGAGGTTGGGGTCGGTGGCGATGATCAGCTCCTTGACCGTGCCGTCCATCAGCCGGGTCATCAGCTCCTTGACCCGCAGGTCGTCGGGCCCCACCCCGTCGATCGGGCTGATCGCCCCACCGAGCACGTGGTAGCGGCCCCGGAACTCGCGGGTGCGCTCGATCGCCACGACGTCCTTGGGTTCCTCGACCACGCAGAGCACGTCCTCGACCCGGCGCGGGTCGCGGCAGATGCGGCACTGCTCGGCCTCGGCGACGTTGTAGCAGGTGATGCAGAAGCGGACCGACTCCTGCACCCGCGTCAGGGCGGCCACCAGGCGGCTGACGTCGGCCGACTCGGCCGACAGCAGGTGGAAGGCGATGCGCTGGGCGCTCTTGGGCCCCACGCCGGGCAGGCGACCGAGCTCGTCGATCAGGTCCTGGACGGCACCCTCGTACACGGGGCTCCTCGGGTTGCGAAGTGGATCGGGTCGGGCGCCCGATCAGAGGCCGGGCAGCCCCAGGCCGCCGCCGCCGAGGCCGCCGGCGAGCGGCCCCATCCGGCTGGCGGTCAGCTCGTCCGCCGCGCGCTTGGCGTCCCGGACGGCGGCGACGACGAGATCCTGCAGGGTCTCCAGGTCATCCGGGTCGACGGCGCCCGGCGCGATGGTGAGCGCGGTGAGGTCACCATCGCCGGTCATCGTGGCGGTGACCAGGTTGCCGCCGGCGGTGCCGGTGACCTCGGTGGCCGCCAGCTCCTGCTGGGCGGCGGCGAGCTGCTGCTGCATCTGCTGCGCCTGCTTCATGAGCTGCGACAGGTCGGGCTGCTGGCCTCCGGGGAACATGCCACGAGAGTAGGCCGCGGGTGCGACACCTGAGGGCGCGCCGCCCCGGGGGCTCAGCTGTCGACCGGCCGGGCGCCCAGCTGGGCGCGCAGCAGCTGCAGGGCCGCCTGCTCCTGGTCGACGACCGGCCCGGGCTCGCGGTCCCCCCCGTCCACCCCTTCCGCGGCGCGCTCTGCCATGAGCTCGCGCGCCTCGGCGGCCTCGGCGGCGTGCGCCGCCTCCCGCGCCGCCTCGGGCGCCACCGCGCGGGCACCGGGGGCGGCCGACCCGGCGCCGTCGACGACGGCGTCGATGCGCCAGCGGACGCCGAGGAGCTCGTTGAGCGCCTGCCGGACGATCTCCCGGTTGAGGTCGTCGTTCAGCCGGCGGGCCAGCGCGGGCGAGGACGTCGAGAGGGTGAGCACGCCGTTGGCCAGCTGGTGCACCTGGAAGCTGTTCAGCAGCGCCTCGGTGGTCCGCTTGTGCTTCTTGACGATGGCGAGCAGCTCGGGCCACACCCGGCGGACGTCGGTCGTGGTCAGCTCGCCCTCGCCCGCCGGCTCCGGCGGGTTGGCCGACACCACGGGCGTCGGCTCGCCGCCGCGCGGGGCGGGCGAGGACTCGGCGGCCGCCCGGGGCGGGGACGCCGGGGGGCGCGGCTGCTCCACCCGGGCGGCGGCGGCCCGGACGGCGGTGGGCTGCGCCGGGTGTGGCCAGTCCTCGTCGTCGGTGGGCTCGGGCGGGAGCGGGATGTCCGGCTCCTCGGCCGTCACCCGCGGACGCGGGGCGGGCGCGTCCCCGGAGGAAGGCCGGGCCGGCGCGGCGGCAGCCGGCGCGGCGACTGCTGGCGCGGAGGCAGCGGGCCGCGGACGGCTGCCGGGCTGCGCGGTCTCCGGCCAGTCGTCGGCCGCCGCCGCGGGACGCGGACCCCCGCCCGGGCGCGCGGGCTCGGGCCAGCTGTCGGCCGCCGGGGCGGATGCCGCCGGAGCGGGAGCGGCGGCCGCGGGGGCGACCGGCGCGGGAGCAGCAGGTGCAGCGGCAGCGGGAGGAGCCGCGGGCGCGGGCGGCTGCTGCGCGGGGGCACCGGCCGGCGGCCGGGCGTCCGTCCGCGCCGGGGCGGTCGGGGCCTGCGTCGCCTGCGACCTGCGGACGAACTCCCGCCGCGGCCCCGACGGCGCGGCCTGCCCCTGGTCGGAGGTGGGCGCCGGGGCCGGGGCGGTGTCGACCGGAGCGTTCTCGCGGTGGCCGACCTCCTCCCGCGGCCGGCCGGCGTGCTCACCGGCGATGGACATCCGGCGTTCGAGCCGCTCCAGGCGCTGCAGCGTCGCGGCGGCCGACCCGTCGGTGGCGGGCAGCAGCATGCGTGCGCAGACCAGCTCCAGCAGCAGCCGCGGCGCCGTCGTCCCGCGCATCTCGGTGAGGCCCTCGTGCACGGTGTCGGCCATCCGCGACAGCGTCGCCGAGCCGAGCGCCTGGGCCTGCTGGTTCATCAGGTCCAGCCGGTCGGGCGGGCAGTCCAGCAGGCCGTTGCCCCCGGCGTCGGGGACGGCGTCGAGCACGATCAGGTCGCGCAGCCTGTCGAGCAGGTCGGTGGCGAAGCGGCGGGGGTCGTGCCCGGCCTCGACCACGCGGTCGACGGCCCGGAAGACACCCGGCGCGTCGGAGGCGGCCAGCGCGTCGATGGTCTCGTCGAGCAGCGCGTCGTCGGTGACGCCGAGCAGGCCGACGGCGCTCTTGTACGTGACGCCCTCGGGCCCCGCCCCGGCCAGCAACTGGTCGAGGATCGACAGCGAGTCCCGCACCGAGCCACCGCCGGCGCGCACGACCAGGGGGAACACCGTCGGCTCGACCTGCACGCCCTCGGCCTCGCAGGTCCGCTCCAGCAGGGTGCGCAGCGTCGTGGGCGGCACCAGGCGGAACGGGTAGTGGTGGGTGCGCGACCGGATCGTCGGCAGCACCTTCTCCGGTTCCGTCGTCGCGAAGACGAAGACCAGGAACTCCGGCGGCTCCTCGACCACCTTGAGCAGGGCGTTGAAGCCCTGCGTGGTGACCATGTGCGCCTCGTCGACGATGTAGACCTTGTAGCGGCTGCTCACCGGCGCGAAGAACGCCCGCTCGCGCAGGTCGCGGGCGTCGTCCACACCACCGTGGCTGGCCGCGTCGATCTCGATGACGTCGAGCGAGCCCGGCCCGTCCGGCGCCAGGGCGACGCAGGACGCGCAGACCCCGCACGGCGTGGACGTCGGCCCCTGTTCGCAGTTCAGGGAGCGTGCCAGGATCCGCGCCGAGGACGTCTTGCCGCAGCCGCGCGGGCCGCTGAACAGGTAGGCGTGGTTGATCCGGCCGCCGTCGACCGCGTTCACCAGCGGTGCGGTGACGTGCTCCTGCCCGACCACCTCGGCAAAGGTCGCCGGGCGGTACTTCCGGTACAGAGCAAGTGCCACGCGGGCAGGTTACGCGGGGCGTGAGACACCACAGCGGACGCGACCGCCGACAGTGTGGACCGATCGCGGAGCCCGGAGGGTTCCCGATCGGGACACGGGCAACGGCTCCGCGTACCAGGGGGACGGCACCCGGCCGCGGTGCGGTCCGGAGGACCGCCATGACACAGCAAAGGACCCCCCGCGCACCCGCCAGAGCCCGCTTATCCTTGCTGCCTTCCGGCCCTGGGGAGGTTCACAGGATGACGCCACACGAGGGGTCGGCCACCACTGTAGAGGAAACGCCTCGGGCGGCGGGCGCGCGCCCCGCTACGCTGCCGCGCATGACGCCCCGGTGCTCGCTCGTCCTTCCCCCGCCGCGCTCCTGAGCCGGAGCCCGGCGGGCTGATCCGCCCCGCGCTCCGGCCGACGAGTCCCGTCCCGGCCACCGTCCCTGGAGCGTCATGCCCACCCCGAGCACCGCCGCGCCCACCCGCGGCTTCGCCTTCGTCGTCCTCGCCGCCCTCTGCTGGGGCACCTCCGGCTTCAGCGGCTCGGTCGTCGCCCGCCACAGCGACCTCGGCCCCCTCGACATCGCCTGGCACCGCATGGCCATCGGTGCGGTGGCCCTGCTCGTCCCCTGGGCGCTCACCCGCCGCCGGAGCGGCCCGGCACCGGCGGTCGGGCGCGGCACCACCGTCCGCCTGGCGCTCGTCGGCGCCGGGCTCGCCTGCTACCAGCTGGCCTACTTCGCGGCGGTCGCCACGGCCGGGGTGAGCATCGCGACCCTGGTGGCGCTGGGCCTCGCCCCGCTGCTGATCGCCGTCGGCGCCACGCTGCTCGGGCACGGCCGTCCGGACGCGCCCACGGTCGTCGCCCTCGTCGTCGCCCTCGTGGGGCTGGTGCTGCTCGTCGGCGTCTCGGCCGGGGCGGACACCGGGACGGCGGTGCTGCTCGGCGCCCTCCTGGCCGTCGGCTCCGCCCTCGGGTACGCCGTCGTCACGCTGGCCGGCGCCGGGGTGCCGGCCGGGGTGCCGGTGACCCTCGTCGGCTTCGCCGGCGGTGCGCTGCTGCTCACCCCGATCGCGCTGGCCACCGGGCTGCGCTTCACGACCGACCCGGTGGCGCTCGGTGTCCTGCTGTACCTGGGCGTCGTCCCCAGCGCGGTCGCCTACGCCTTGTTCTTCACCGGGCTGCGCACCGTGCCGGGTGCGGTCGCCTCGATCGTCACGCTGCTGGAGCCGCTGACGGCCACCGCGCTGGCCACGCTGCTGCTGGGTGAACGCCTGGCACCGCTCGCGCTGGCCGGCGGGCTGCTCGTGCTCGCGGCGGTCGCGGGGCTGTACCTGCGCCGGCTGCGGCAACCCGTGCCGACGGCGGGCGCCTGAGGGCGGCGGGAACGCGACGGGCCCCCGGCGCGCTGCCGGGGGCCCGTCGTAGGGCGGAGGATGGGAGATTCGAACTCCCGAGGGGTTGCCCCCAACCCGCTTTCCAAGCGAGCGCCATAGGCCACTAGGCGAATCCTCCAGGTACGGCGTCGATGGTACCGGGCGCCCTCGCACGGCTCGCCGGGACACCGCGGGGAGGCCACCCGCGGCCCCGTGCGGCATCCTCACCTCAGCGCGGTCCACCGGGCGGACGGCGGGGAAGGCCTGCAGCTGCGGGCCGCACAGGAGGAGGTGCAGGACATGGGTGAGCACAGCGAGGTCCGGCCGGACGTCGTCGATGCGATCGTCGGTGTGCTCAAGGGCGGCGACGCCGCGGCGCTGCCGGCCGGGGCCACGGCCGCGGAGAAGACAGCCGCGAAGGACCGCTACCTGTCGGAGTTCGCCGCCGAGCGCAGCAAGCGAGACCGCCAGGCCCAGGCGTGGGAGTTGCTGCTGACCCGCAGCTACGACGAGCCGCCCACCTGGCAGCGGATCTTCGACGACCTGGACGCCGGCGTGCACACCGAGCTGGGCGAGCTCTACGACGTCCTGCCCGCGGGCGCGCAGGAGGAGTACGCACGCCGGTACGGCGTGCCCTCCACGGTCTGACCCGGCGCGCCCGCCCTCGATGCCCGGTACCGGGCCCGGCCGCCTCGTCGCCGGCCGCTACCGGCTGGAGTCCCAGATCGGCGGCGGCGGGATGGGCACCGTCTGGCTGGCGCGCGACGAGCGGCTGGGCCGGCAGGTCGCCGTCAAGCAGGTGCTGTCGCCGCTGGGCGCCGACGAGGAGCAGATCGACGAGCAGCGGCAGCGAGCGCTGCGCGAGGGCCGGATCGCCGCCCGGCTGAGCCACCCACACGCGATCTCGGTCTACGACGTGGCGCTCGAGGGCGGGGCGCCCTGGCTGGTCATGGAGTACCTGCCCTCCCGCAGCCTCGCGGAGGTCCTCGGCACCGACGGCATGCTGCCCGCCGGCCTGGTGGCGCAGATCGGCGCGCAGGTCGCCGACGCGCTGGCGGCCACCCACGCGGCCGGGATCGTCCACCGGGACGTCAAACCGGCCAACGTCCTGATCGGTCAGGGCGGCCGCGTCGCCGGCCTGGTGAAGATCACCGACTTCGGCATCTCGCACGCCAGCGGCGACGTCACCCTCACCCGGACCGGCCAGATCACCGGCACCCCGGCGTTCCTCGCACCGGAGGTCGCCCAGGGCCACGAGATGACCGAGGCCAGCGACGTCTTCTCCCTCGGCGCCACGCTCTACACCTGCCTGGAGGGCGCGCCGCCGTTCGGCATGGAGGACAACGCCCTCGGCATGCTGCACCGGGTCGCGGCGGGGCGGATCACTCCCCCGCAGCGCGCCGGGACGCTCACCGATCCGCTGCTGCGGATGCTCGCCGAGGACCCGGCCGCGCGGCCACCCATGACCGAGGTGCGCGACGAGCTGGCCCGGCTGGCCGCCGGCCGGGACGGCGACCCGACGACGGTGCTGCTGGCCCGCACCGACCTGCGGCCCGCGTCCGGGCCGGCCGGCACCGCGGTGCTCGCCGCCGGCGGCACCTCGACCGCTCCCCCTGCCCCCGCCGCAGCCGCGGCGGAACCGGCGCCGGACGCCCGCCGCAGAGGGGGCCGGGGAGCGTGGGTGGCGGTCGCCGTCGTCGCCGTCGTGCTGCTGGGCGCGCTGGGGGTGTGGCTGGACACCTCGGGCGGCCGGAACCCCGACGACACGGCCGCATCGCCCACGTCGGCGCCGTCCGCGGCGCCCACCTCCAGCGCGGAGCCGGTGCCCACGGAGCCGCTGGAGGAGGAGCCCCCGGCACCGGTCGTCCCGCCGCCTGCGGAGGACGACGAGGACGAGGACGAGGGAGGGAACGGGAACGGCGACGGCGAAGGCGACGGCGACGGCGACGGCGGGAACCGCGACGACCCGCTCTCCGAGCAGAACGTCCGCGACTTCGTGCGTGACTACCACGAGCTGGTGCTCCAGGACCCGGCACAGGCGTGGGAGCTCACCGGCCCGACGCTGCGCGCGAACATCAGCCGCGAGAACTACATCCGGTACTGGGAGCAGTTCGAGGACGTGCGCCTCAGCGACATCCAGGCGGCGGACGGGCGGACCACGGCGACCGCCACCATGGAGCTGCGGTACGCCGACGGCCGCCGCGAGACCGGCCCGCACGTCTTCACGTTCCTCGTCCGGGACGGGCAGCTGGCCCTGGACAGCGACTTCCCCGCCTGAGCGACCCGCGGGACGACGCAGCCCCCGCCCTCCCGGAAGGGGAGGACGAGGGCTGTTCCTGCTGGCGGTGGCGGTGGGATTTGAACCCACGGAGGCTTGCACCTCACACGCTTTCGAGGCGTGCTCCTTCGGCCGCTCGGACACGCCACCGCCGAAGAGACTACAGGCCCCGCTGACGGCGGAAGAAGGCACGTAGCAGCGCGCCGCACTCCTCCGCCCGCACACCGCCGGTGACCTCCGGCCGGTGGTTGAGCCGGCGGTCGCGGACCACGTCCCACAGCGACCCCGCCGCGCCGGCCTTCGGGTCGTCGGCGCCGTAGACGACGTGCGACACCCGCGACAGCACGCTGGCCCCGGCGCACATGGTGCAGGGCTCCAGGGTGACGACCAGGGTGCAGCCGCCCAGCCGCCAGCCGTCGCCGTGCACCTGCGCCGCCGCGCGGAGCGCGAGCACCTCCGCGTGCGCGGTGGGGTCGCCGCGCTTCTCCCGCTCGTTGACCGCCTCGGCGAGGACGGCGCCGTCCGGACCGAGGACGACGGCGCCGATCGGCGTGTCGCCCCACTGCTCCGCTCCCGCCGCGAGCTCGAGGGCACGCGCCATGGCGGCGTCCAGGTCGGGGCTCACCGGGTGACGCTCCGGGCGCGGTGGCGCTGAGGGGCCCCCCCCACACAGGGCCGGCGCGGGGGGCGCACCCCCCGGAGCGCCGTCACGCGGCGCCGTCCAGCGGAAAGCCGACCAGATCGGACAGCTCGGCCAGCGCGACGGCGGGGTCGACCACCTTCACGGTCGAGAAACCCAGCGCCCGGGCGGGCTTCAGGTTGATGCCCAGGTCGTCGAGGTAGGCGCAGTCGGCGGCCTCGATGCGCCGCCCGACGGCCTCGGAGAGCCGGTCGAGCGCCCGCCGGTAGATCTCCGGCTCGGGCTTGCGCACGCCCTCGATCGACGACTCGACGATCGCGTCGAACAGGCCGAGCACGTCGTCGAGCCGGCCGCCGCGCTCCATCGGCGCCACGTTGTTCGACAGCAGCGCCAGCGGCAGCCCGGCCTCGCGCAGCCGGCGCACCGCCGCGACCATCGCCGGGCGCAGCTCCCCCTGCAGCGCGGCCAGCACCCGCGCGGCCTCGATCCGGTGCCCCAGCGCCGCGGCCTCGGCCTCGAAGGCGGCGGAGAACCCGGCGACGTCGAGCTCGTTGCGCTCGTACCGGGCCCAGGCGTTCGTGTCCGGGTCGGTGGAGTTCAGCTGCCGGATCAGCCCCTCGGGCACCCCGGCCTCCCGCTCGTAGGCGGCGAAGGCGGTCATCGGGCTCTCGGTGAGCACCCCGCCCAGGTCGAACACCACCGCGGAGACCGTCACGAGGCCACCGCCACGGCCAGCTCGTCCGCGAAGCCCAGCCGGGTGGCGATGCGGCCCACCATCTCGTCGGCCCACAGGTCGTCGGCGGTCACGATCGGTCGCAGCTCCTCGGCGGGCAGCCCGTCGTCGGCGAACAGGTCGAGGTCGCCCCCGGGCCAGCCGGTCTCGTCGTCGTCGAAGGCGCCCTCGGTGTCGACCCCGATGCCGTAGCGCTCGACCACCTCGGCCGCGAGCACCCACTCCAGCATCGTGGCGTCGGAGATGAGCGCCCGGACCATGCCCCCGGGGCCGTGCCGCAGCGCGACGAAGTACAGCCGCGAGTCGACGACGAGCACGAACGGCGGCGGCCAGCCCGCGCTGCCCGGGTCGCCGAGCGCCCGCTCCAGGACCGGCAGCTCGTCGCCGGCGTCGGCCGCCAGCAGCTCCACCTGCCAGCGCGAGCCGGCCCGGCTGACCCGGACCGCGAAGCTGGCCGGACCCTTCCCCGCGTCCGCGCTCATCGCTTGCGCAGCAGGGTCAGCCCGTCGGCGAACGGCAGCAGGGCCGTCTCCCACCGCGGGTCGGCGGCCAGCGCGGCGTTGAGCTCCGCCAGCGCGCGGTCGGATTCGTCGGCGGGGTCCAGCACCCGCCCCGCCCGGAGCGTGTTGTCCAGCAGCACCACGCCGTTCGCCCGCATGCGCGGGTGCAGCTCCTCGACGTAGGCGGCGTAGCCGGTCTTGTCCGCGTCGACGAACGCGAGGTCGAAGGTCTCCTCGGCCGGCAGCGAGCGCAGCGTGGGCAGGGCGTCGCCCAGGCGCAGCTCGACCCGGTCGGCGACCCCGGCCCGCGCCCAGT
The DNA here is from genome assembly GCF_030731085.1 of Blastococcus carthaginiensis. Taxonomy (NCBI): domain Bacteria; kingdom Bacillati; phylum Actinomycetota; class Actinomycetes; order Geodermatophilales; family Geodermatophilaceae; genus Blastococcus; species Blastococcus carthaginiensis. The sequence continues at coordinate 82,563 of NZ_JASNFN010000020.1, forward strand.
ACCGCCGCGCCACCGCCGTCCACTCCTCGCTGTTGTCCAGGCACAGCAACGAGCCGTCCGCCGGCAGCGCCCGGGCGATGCAGAGCGCCGAGAAGCCGGTGAACGTGCCGATCTCGATCGCCGTCCGGACGCCGAGCGCCGCGGTGAGCAGCCGCATCAGCACGCCCTGCTCGGGGGCGATCTGCAGCGTGGGCGAGGCCTCGCCCCGCCCGGCCATCTCCGCGGTCTCCCGAATCAGGTCGGCCATCACCTCGTCCACCGCATCGGAGGAGGCGCGGACGTAATCGGCGAGCTCGGGGGTGAGCAGGAACGACCGGGGCGTCATGGCGCGTGGGGAGGCCGGAGCGGGCAGGTCGGCGTCATAGCCTCTGATCATGGCCGATACCGCTGGACCCGGGGCCGCCCCCGTCGGCGGTGCGCCGTCGTTCCCGGTCCCGACCATGCCCGCTCCCCCGGTCGGCATCGTCGGGCTGGGCCAGCTCGGCGGGTCGCTGGCCGCCGCGCTGACCGCCGCCGGGCGCCAGGTGTCCGGCTGGGACGTCGACCCCGCGGCCCGCGACGCCGCCGCCGCGCGCGGGGTGCGGATCACCCGCGAGTTCTCCGGCGTCGTCGTGCTGGCCGTGCCGCTGCCGGCGATGGCGACCGCGCTGGACGGGCTGGTGGTCGATGCCGACGCGACGGTGACCGACCTCGGCTCGGTGAAGGTGCCGGTGCTGGACGCGCTGGGCCCGGTGCTGGGCCGGCGCTTCGTCGGCGGCCACCCCATGTGCGGCACGGAACGGTCCGGCCACGGGGCCACCGACCCGCAGCTGTTCGCCGGGGCCCGCTGGGCGCTCTGCCTGGAGCGCGACACCGAGCTGCCGCGGTGGCTGCGCGTCGCGGAGGTGGCGCTCGCCGTCGGCGCGGAGGTCGTGCCCGTCACCGCCGCCGAGCACGACGACGCCGTCGCCGCGATCAGCCACGTCCCGCACCTGCTCGCCGCCGCGCTCGCCGGCGCGGCCGCCGAGGCCGGTCCGCTCGCCCTGGCGCTGGCGGCCGGCAGCTTCCGCGACGGCACCCGGGTCATCGGCAGCGACCCGGCCTTCGTGACCGCCATGGTGGAGGGCAACGCCCGCCCCACGGCCGCGGCGCTGGAACGGGTCCGCGCTCAGCTGTCCCGCCCCTGGCCCGATCTGGTGGCCACCGGTCACGCCGTCACGACCCGGGCGGGCGATCGGCGCACCGTCCGGGTGCCGCTGGAGCGGGCCGCCCTGCTGGCCCTCGGCCGCGCGGGCGGGGCGGTGCACCGCCGGCTGGCCGCCTTCGTGGAGGGCTGGGTCCCCGGGGAGGGCTGACCGCCCCGGGCACGGCGGTTCCGGTTTCGCGCCCGCGTCCCCGGGCACGCACCCGGGCATGGACGAGCAGGACATCTTGAAGCGCATCCACGCCCTCGTGGACGAGGAGCACGCGCTGCGCGAGAACAGCGAGCACACCGACGAGACGCGGGCTCGCATGGGCAAGCTCGAGGCCGACCTCGACCAGTGCTGGGACCTGCTGCGGCAGCGCCGCGCCAAGCGCCAGTACGACGAGGACCCCGACGAGGCCCAGACGCGCCCCGAGCAGCAGGTCGACAGCTACCTGCAGTAGGAGGATCCTCCCGCCCGCCCACCGCCGGCGCGCTCGCGGCGGGGCCCTGCAGGAGGGCCGCGAGCCGACAGCAGGCCTGCTCCGCCGG